>NZ_LJGW01000190.1:0-10107 GCF_001751255.1 Streptomyces nanshensis
CGGTCCCCGGGCGGGCCCGGCTGCGAGACGCGGCGAGCACCCCGACGACGCCCGGCGAAGGCGCGCGACGCCAACACCGTTGCGACGTACGGAAGTCGACGGGGAACGTACGAGTGACGGTCGGGCGAAGCCCCGACCACCGCACCCCCCGCGTACACGAGCCCGGTACACGAACCCCGTACACGAACCCCGTACACGAACCCCGTACACGAACCCCGTACACGAACCCCGTACACAAGCCCCGTACACAAGCCCCGTACACAACGAGGCCCGCCCGGCCAGGGCTACGCGTCGCGTCGCTTCAGCACGATCCACCCCACCACCAGCGCCGCCAGCGCCCACGCCGCCATGATCGCCAGGCCCTCGTACGGCCCGTACGGGCGGTTCAGCGACTCCGGGACCACCGCCGTGATCGTCTTGCCCGCCTGGTCCGGCAGATACTGCGCGTACTTCTTCGTCGCGCTCACCGTGCCCAGGATGTTGGAGATGAGGAAGAAGAACGGCATCAGGATCGCGAAGGCCAGCAGCGGGCTGCGCAGTACGAAGCTCAGGCCCATCGAGAACAGCGCGATCAGCGTCATGTAGACGCCGCCGCCCAGTACCGCGCGCAGCACGCCCTCGTCCTGGATCGAGACGGCGTGCTCGCCCAGCAGCGCCTGTCCGACGAAGAACGCCGAGAAGCTGGTGGCCATCCCGACCACCAGCACCAGCGACGTGGCGACGAAGACCTTCGTCAGCAGGAAGACCGTGCGCTGCGGTACGGCCGCCAGCGAACTGCGGATCATGCCGGTGCTGTACTCGCTGGAGACGACCATCACGCCGAACGCGATCATCGCCAACTGCCCGAGCCCCGAGCCCGAGAAGCTGGTCTGGGTCGCGTCGAAGGTGAGCTGCTGCTGCTTGCTGAGCTTGTCGAACTGGGAGGCGGTGAAGGCGCAGATGAGGGCGGACAGCCCGACGGTGACCACCAGCGCCGTGGCCAGCGTCCACAGGGTGGAGCGCACGGAACGGATCTTGGTCCACTCCGAGCGGAGAACGCGCGTCGTGTGTGGCATGGTCTACCGGTTCCTCCTGGCGGGGGCGCCGCCCGTCCCCCGGTCGCCGGGCGGCGGCTGTGCGGCCTGGTCGTGGGCCTGGTATTCGACGGACTCCGCCGTGAGCCGCATGAACGCCTCCTCCAACGAGGCCTTCTGCGGGCTCAGTTCGTGCAGTACGACCTGATACCAGGCCGCGATCTCGCCGAGCCGGGCGGGCTCGACGCCCTCGACCTGCATCGCGCCGTCCTGCTCGAAGACGGGCCGGACGCCGAAGCTCACCAGCACGTCCCGCATCCGCTCCGGCTGCGGCGTGCGTACGCGTACGAACGTGCGCGAGTTCTCCGCGATGAAGTCCGCCATCGAGGTGTCCGCGAGCAGCCTGCCGCGTCCGATGACCACCAAGTGCTCGGCCGTCAGGGCCATTTCGCTCATGAGGTGGGACGAGACGAAGACCGTACGGCCCTCGCCCGCCAGATGCTTCATCAGATTGCGGATCCAGTGGATGCCCTCGGGGTCGAGGCCGTTGACGGGTTCGTCGAACATCAGGATCTGCGGGTCGCCGAGCAGCGCCGCGGCGATGCCCAGCCGCTGCCCCATGCCGAGTGAGAACCCCTTGGGGCGTTTCTTCGCGACATCGCTCAGCCCGACGAGGTCCAGTACGGAGTCGATCCGCTTCTTCGGGATGTTGTTGGACTGCGCCATGCACAGCAGATGGTTGTACGCGCTGCGCCCGCCGTGCACGGCCTTGGCCTCCAGCAGCGCGCCGATGGAGTTGAGCGGATCGCGGAGCTGGTCGTAGCGGCGGCCGTCGATGCGTACGTCGCCGCTCGTGGGGCTGTCCAGGCCGAGCATCATCCGCATCGTCGTGGATTTGCCCGCCCCGTTGGGGCCGAGGAAGCCGGTGACCATGCCGGGGCGCACGCTGAAGGTGAGATGGTCGACGGCCGTCTTGTCCCCGTACCGCTTGGTAAGCCCGCGCAGCTCAATCATGCCCTGACGCTATGCGGGCACGGACCCCGATGCCAGTGGATGGCCCACGGTGACTCACCTGCGTGCGCAAGGCGGCGCGGCCGTTCCCGGTGCTTCCACGTGTATGGGGACGGCCCGGTCGCCGGTGATCAACGGGACGGATGGGCAGCATCCGGCGCGCGGCGATCCCGGCGCTGCGACGACGAAGACCCGCTGCCCGCGCTCCCGTTCGGCGCGTGAGGCCGCCCCCGTGAGACCGTCCCCGACCCCGTCCCCTTCCCGTCCCCGTCCCCGGACACGCGTCGGGCCCGGCACGAGCGGTGTGCCGGGCCCGGGTGCGGGACGCGGTGGCGGCGCCGGAGCGCCGTCAGTGCGTCAGCGGGACTGCTGCGCGGGGACGCTGCGCGCCGCCGACTCCTCGTCGGTGGCCGCCTCGCCCTCCTCGGCGCCCTGACCGGCGGCGGCGACCGCCGCACCCGTGAGGGTCGCCAGCATCTCGCGCACGTTGGTGAGCTGGGCGTTGATGCTGTCGCGCCGGTTGGTGAGGGCGGCCAGCTCGCGCTCCGACTCGCTGCGGACGCGGTCGGCCTTGGCGTTGGCGTCGGCCACGATGTCCTCGGCCTGGCGCTGCGCCGTCTCCACCGTCTGCCGTGCACGGCGCTCCGCGTCCGTACGCAGCTTCTCGGCCTCCAGCCGGAGCTGCTCGGCACGGTGCTCGATCTCGGCGAGGCGCTTCTCCGCCTTCGCCTGCCGGGAGGCGAGGTCGCGCTCGGACTGCTCGCGGCGCTTGGCGAGGTTCGTCTCGAAGTCCGCGGCGGCCTGCGCGGCCTTGGCGCGGGTGTCCTCGAAGAGGGAGTCGGCCTCCTCGCGCTTGGACTGCGCGTCCTTCTCCGCCTCCGTACGCAGCGCGTTGGCCTCGCCCTTGGCCTTCTCGACGATGCTCGCGCCCTCGTCCTCGGCCTTGGCCTTGCGCTCGGAGGCGAACGCCTCGGCGTCGTTGCGCACTTGCTGAGCGGCGCCCTCGGCGAGCTCGCGGTGCTGCTCCGCGGCCCGGCGGGCCTCGTCCCGCAGGTCCTTGGCCTCCTCCTCGGCGAGGCGGAGGATCTTCTCGACCCGGGCACCGAGCCCCGCGTAGGACGGCTCGGCGTCGTTGACCTGGGCCTGGGCGTTCTGGGTTTCGAGGTGCAGCTCCTCGATCCGCTTTTCCAGAGAGGTGATGCGGGCCAGTGCGCTGTCACGGTCGGCGACGAGCTTCGTGATGCGGTCGTCCACCTGCCCGCGGTCGTAGCCACGCCGCACGAGCTCGAAGCCGAAGGGAGAGGAAGTGTCGCTCATGGGGTTCCTGTCGAGTCAGACGGGTTATCAGACGGGGGAGTGTTGGGGGAATCCTAGGGGCCGAGACGGCGTGTCAGCGAGCCGTTGCGGGTTTGATCTGGAGAATGTGCGCTCGTTCGAGTGGCTAACTTCCGGACTCCTTGCCGGCGGACCGAGTCGTACCTGCACCAACTCCCGCTGTCACGCCATTCGTTGACCCTTTGCCGGGGCTGCCTTTCTTGCCGCCGCCGCTCTCCGCGTTGCCGCCGGCCCCGGGAGTCTCGAAGGACTCCAGCGCCTCCAGCACGTCCTGTACGCGCGAGATCTCGGCGTTGATGTCCTCCTGGCGCCGCTCCAGCAGCTCCAGTTCGTGCTGTCCGGCCGCGACCGTGCGTTCCGCCTCGGCCTTGGCCTCGTCGCGGACCTGCTCGGCCTCGCGTACGAGTTCCGCCTTGCGCTGCTCGGCGTCCTTGAGCAGACCCTCGGCCTTCTTGACCGCGGAGACGCGGACGTTGCCGGCTTCGTTGTCGGCCTCGCGCACCATGCGCGCGGCCTTCTCCTCGGCGTCGCGCAGTTGTTCCTGCGCCGCCTTCACGAGCTTGTCGCAGCGCTCCCCCGCGGCCTGCATCGCCTCGGAGGACTCCCTGCGCGCCCGCTCGTGCAGCTTCTCGATCTCCCGTTCCACACGCGTGCGTTGCTCCTGCGTACGCTCCCGGATCGACGAGGCGTCGCTGCGGGCCTCCTCCAGCATCGTGTTGGAGTCCGTACGCGCCTTCTCGACCATCTGACGGCTGTCGTCCCGTGCCTCGGTGACCAGACGGTCGGCCTCCCGGCGGGCGGCGCCCACCATGCTGTCGGCCTGCTCCTCCGCCGAGGTCTGCGTACGGCGGGCCTCCTCGCGGGCCTCGGCCAGCAGCCGGTCGGCCTGCTCCGCGGCGTCGTTGCGGCGGCGTGCGGCCTCCTCGCGGGCCTCGTCGAGGACGCGCTCGGCCTCCGTACGGGTGCGCTCCGCCTCCTCCAGGGCCTCCGAAACCGTCGTCTCCGCCATGGACTTGGCGGCGTCCGACTCCTCCTGGGCCTCCTGGCGCAGCTCGGCGGCGGCCTTCTCCGCGGCGGAGCGGCGGGCGGTGATCTCCTCCTCGGCCTGCTCGTGCAGTCCGGCGACCGAGTCGCGTACCTGCTGTGCCGTCTCCTCCGCGGCGCTGACCATGTCGGCCGCGCGGCGCTCCGCCTCCTCCACGAGCCGGGCCGCCTCGGCCTGTGCGTCCTCGACGCGCTGCCGTGCGGTGGAGAGGAGTTCGTCGCTCTGGCGCCGGGCGTCCGTACGCTCCCGGTGCGCCTCCTCGCGGGCGCCGGAGAGCAGGTCCTCGGCCTCGCGCCGCCGGCGGTCGGCCTCCTCGCGAGCCGCCTCCAGTGCCTCCGCGGCCTCCGTGTTCGTCCGTTCCGCCGCGGCCGTGGCCTCTGCGCGGATGCGGTCGGCGGTGTCCTGGGCCTCGCTGCGCAGCCGCTCCGCCTCCGCGGCGGCGTCGCTGCGGAGCTGCACGGCGAGGGCCTCGCCCTCCGCGCGGGACTGCGAGGCGTCCGAGTGCGCCTCGCTGCGCAGCCGTTCGGCCTCCTCCTCGGCCTGCTGCTGGAGGGTGCGCAGCCGCTCGGCCGACTCCGCGCGCAGCCGCTCCGTCTCGGCACGCGCCTCGTCCCGCAGACGCTCCGACTCGGTGTGCGCCTCGCGGAGTTCGCGCTCGGCCTCGGTGACCTTCTGGTGCGCCTCCTCGTGCAGCCGCTCCAGTTCCTCCGCGGCCTCCGCCTTGCGCTCCTTGGCGGCGCGCTCGGCCTCCTCGCGGATGCGCCGGCCCGCCTCGTCCGCGTCGGCGCGCGTCTGCCCGGCCTGCTGCTCGGCCGTCGAACGCAGCTCCTCCGCCTCGGTGTTGGCCTTCTCCAGCGTCTCGTCGGCCTGGCGGCGCAGCGCCGTGGCGCGATCGATGGCCTCGGTGCGTACGCGCTCGCTCTCGGCGGCCGCCTCCGAGCGGCTGTCCTCCGCGTCGGCCTTCGCCTTGACGAGGAGCTCCTCGGCGTTGTTCGCCGCCTCCTCGATCTGCTGGACGGCCTCGCGGCGGGCCTCGGCGCGGATGCGCTCGCCCTCCTCGACGGCCTCCGCGCGGAGCTGTTCGGCCTCGCCGCGCAGCCGCCGGGCCTCCTCCTGGTACTCGGCGGCCTTCTCGCGGTACTCCTTCGTGTCGTCCTTGGCCGCGCCCTCCAGCTCCTCGACGAGCTGCCGCGCCTCGGCGCGCAGCCGCTCCGCCTCGTCCTGGGCCTCCTTGCGGATGCGCTCGGCCTCCTCGGAGGCCTTGCGCGTGGTGGCCTGGGCCTCCTGGGACGCCTTGTCGAGGGCGTCCTCGGCCGTACGGGCGGCGTCGGCGAGCTTGTTCGCGGACTCCTCGGCCGAGCGGGAGCGGGCCTCGGCCTTCGCCTCCTCGATGAGCTGCTCGGCCTCGGCCTTGGCCTCGTCGCGCAGTTGCTGCGCCTCGGCCTTGATGGTCTCGGAGTCCTTGGTGGCGTCGCTGACCATGCGCGCCACTTCGTTCTTCGCGGTGCGCAGCCGCTGCTCGTTGTCCGCCTCGGCGTCGGCGACGAGCTTCTCCGCGGCCTCCGTGGCCTTCGCCAGCTTCTGCTCGGCGTCGGAGCGGGCCTCGCGCAGCGCGGCCTCCGCCTCCTGCATCCGCTCGCCGGCCCGGCGTACCAGATCGGCGGCCTCGCGCCGGGAGGACTCGGACTCCGACGTGGAGGAGTTACGGAGCTGTTCCGCGTGCTCGCTGGCCTCCTGGGCCTGTGTGGAGGCGTTGTTGAGGAGCCGCTCGGCCTCGGCGCGGGCCCGGCGCAGAATCGCCTCGGCCTCCGAACGGGCCTGCTCCGCCTCGGAGGTGAGCCTGCCGCGGGTGTCCTCGGCCTGCCGCTGCGCCTCCTCGCGGGCCTGGGCGAGGGAGCGTTCGGACTCGGCGCGCGTCTCCTCCATGAGGCGCTGCGCCTGCTGTTCCGTACGGGCGCGGAGCTGTTCGGCCCAGGCGACGTTCTCGTTGACGTGCGATTCGACGGTGGAGCGGCGCTCGGCCAGCTCCTGGTCGAGCTGCTGCCGACGGCGTACGGCCTCGGCGTGCAGCTCCGCCTCCAGCCGGGACTGCTGCTCGGCCCGCTCCTGGAGCAGCCGCTGCGTCTCCATGCGGGCGTCGCGCAGTTCGCGCTCGGCGTCGGCGCGCATCTGGTCGGCCTGGAGCTGTGCGTTGCGCAGCAGCGACTCGGCCTGCTGGGACAGGTTGTCGTAACCGGCCGGACGCGTGGCAAGAGCGCGGCGCGCCTCGTGCAGCTTGGCGCGCAGCACTTCGACCTGGTAGCCGAGGTCGTCGGCATGGTCGACGGCCTTCTCCCGCTCCTTCTTCAGCCGCTCCATCTCGGCCTCGAACTGCGAGAGGTGGTCGTCAGCCTCGTAGCGGTCGTAGCCCCGCACTGCGCGGTCCCATCCGTCCCCTGGTCGTGGTGGTGAACTGACCCCTCGTGGCGATGGTGTCAGATCATCGGCTGAACTTCGGGCCGGATATCCACTCCGGCGCCCTTATCGAGGGTGGCGCGGAGGCCCGCCCCGGCCGAGGGGCCACTCTACCGGGCCGAGAAGCAGGCGTCAGTGGCTCGTTGTTGCCGATGAGTTCCCGGAGGTGGGAGAGGCGGCCGCGGTGACCAACTCGGTGAGGACCCCGTGACAGTCCTTGGGATGGAGGAAGGTGATCCGCGAATCCATCGACCCCCTGCGCGGCTCGTCGTAGAGGACGCGCACGCCGCGCGAGCGGATGTCCTCGGAGTCGGCGTCCACGTCCGCGGTGCCGAAGGCGATGTGGTGGACGCCCTCGCCGTTCTTGGCCAGCCACTTGCCGACGGCCGAGTCCTCGCGCACCGGCTCCAGGAGCTGGAGGTAGGAGCCGCCGCCGTCGTCCGTGCCGTTGATGCGGAGCATGGCCTCGCGGACCCCCTGCTCCTCGTTGACCTCGGTGTGGAAGACCTCGAACCCGTACGTGGCACGGTAGAAGTCGACGGTCTTGTCCAGGTCGAAGCAGGCGATCCCGATGTGGTCGATACGCGTCAGCATCGTCCCAGTGCAGCGCCTGGGCGTCCGGTTACGCAACGTGCGCACAGTCACACCCGCCGGACGGTGACCGGTGACAGTACCGCTCAGTACATTGGCTGGCAGTCCCCTTAACCCTCGTTAACCTGCCGGGTCCTGCGGCCCGGCGACACCCGTACCCGCGGCCCGGGGGCGGCCCCCCAGGAAGGGATCTGAACCTGATGACTGGCACGTCAGCTCAAGCGTCCGGCAGCTCCTCGGTGATCGTCTCCGGCGCCCGTACGCCCATGGGACGGCTGCTCGGCTCGCTCAAGTCCTTCTCCGGGGCCGACCTCGGAGGCGTCGCGATCAAGGCGGCGCTGGAGCGGGCCGGGATCGGCGGCGACCAGGTCGAGTACGTGATCATGGGGCAGGTGCTCCAGGCCGGCGCGGGGCAGATCCCCGCGCGGCAGGCGGCCGTCAAGGCGGGCATCCCGATGAACGTCCCGGCGCTGACCGTCAACAAGGTCTGTCTCTCGGGGCTCGACGCGATCGCCCTGGCCGACCAGCTCGTGCGCGCGGGGGAGTTCGACATCGTCGTGGCCGGCGGCCAGGAGTCGATGACGAACGCGCCGCACCTGCTGCCCAAGTCCCGCGAGGGATACAAGTACGGCGCCGTCGAGATGCTCGACGCGATGGCACACGACGGGCTGACCGACTCCTTCGAGAACATCGCCATGGGCGCCTCCACGGAGAAGCACAACACCCGGCTTGGCATCGCACGTCCCGAGCAGGACGAGGTGGCCGCGCGCTCGCACCAGCGGGCCGCCGCCGCGCAGAAGAACGGCCTGTTCGAGGCCGAGATCACCCCGGTCGAGATCCCGCAGCGCAAGGGCGACCCGGTCGTCTTCAGCCAGGACGAGGGCATCCGCGGCGAGACGACCGCCGAGTCGCTGGGCAAGCTGAAGCCGGCCTTCGCCAAGGACGGGACGATCACGGCCGGTTCGGCCTCCCAGATCTCCGACGGCGCGGCGGCCGTCGTCGTGATGAGCCGCGCCAAGGCGGAGGAGCTGGGCGTCGAGTGGCTCGCGGAGATCGGCGCGCACGGCAATGTCGCGGGCCCGGACAACTCCCTCCAGTCGCAGCCCTCGCGGGCGATCGAGCACGCGCTGTCCAAGGACGGGTCCGGTCTGAAGGCCGCCCACCTCGATCTCATCGAGATCAACGAGGCGTTCGCGGCCGTCGCGGTGCAGTCAACGAAGGACCTCGGCGTCAGCCCCGAAAAGGTGAACGTCAACGGCGGCGCGATCGCGCTCGGCCACCCGATCGGGATGTCCGGAGCGCGTATCGTCCTCCACCTCGCGCTGGAGCTGAAGCGCAGGGGCGGCGGCACCGGGGCGGCCGCGCTGTGCGGCGGCGGCGGGCAGGGCGACGCCCTGCTGGTCCGCGTTCCGGGCAACGCGGGCTGAGCGCGGGCCCGTTCGGCACGTCCGTACCGGCGGATCCGTTCCGCCGGTACGGAACGGACGCGGGGTCCCGGGTTCCGTGAAGACAGCGGTCGTGGAGAGACAGAGGCAGGGGAGCGCAGCAGGCATGGCGGTGGACGTCTCCGAGCTGGTCGAGCAGGCGAGGGAGGGCCGGCCGAGGGCGGTCGCCCGGCTGATCTCCTTGGTGGAGGGGGCCTCTCCGCACCTGCGCGAGGTCATGGCGGCGCTCGCACCGCTCTGCGGCAACGCGTACGTGGTGGGTCTGACGGGCTCGCCCGGCGTCGGCAAGTCCACCTCGACCTCGGCGCTCGTCACCGCGTACCGGCGGGAGGGCAAGCGCGTCGGCATCCTCGCCGTCGACCCGTCCTCGCCGTTCTCCGGGGGCGCGCTCCTCGGCGACCGGGTCCGCATGGGCGAGCACGCCTCCGATCCGGGCGTCTACATCCGCTCGATGGCGACCCGCGGCCATCTCGGCGGGCTGGCGTGGGCCGCGCCGCAGGCCATCCGCGTACTGGACGCGGCCGGGTGCGACATCGTGCTCGTCGAGACCGTCGGCGTGGGCCAGAGCGAGGTCGAGATCGCGGCACAGGCCGACACCAGCGTCGTGCTGCTCGCGCCCGGGATGGGCGACGGGATCCAGGCCGCGAAGGCGGGGATCCTGGAGATCGGCGACGTGTACGTCGTCAACAAGGCCGACCGGGACGGCGCCGACGCCACCGTCCGCGAGCTGAACCACATGCTGGGGCTCGGCGAGGCGCGCTCGCCCGGCGACTGGCGTCCGCCCATCGTCAAGACGGTCGCCGCGCGGAGCGAGGGCGTCGAGGAGGTCGTGGCGGCGCTGGAGAAGCACCGGGCGTGGATGGACGAGCGCGGGGTGCTCGCGGAGCGGCGCGCACGGCGGGCGGCGCGGGAGATCGAGACGATCGCGGTGACGGCGCTGCGGGAGCGGATGGGCGAACTGCGGGGCGGCAAGCGGCTCGACGCGCTGGCGGAGAAGGTCGTCGGCGGGACGCTCGACCCGTACGCGGCGGCGGACGAGCTGGTCGCCGGGGTCACCGAGCAGTAGTACGCGGCAGACGGCGCACGCCCTGCCCGCACGCCCTGCCCGCACGCCCCGCCCGTACGGTCTGCGGAACGGCAACGGGCCGCCGGCGCCGGGGAGTCGGGCTCGCCGTACAGACGGAAGCGGCGGGGGCGCCGTGAGGCGCCCCCG
>NZ_LJGW01000190.1:10196-28945 GCF_001751255.1 Streptomyces nanshensis
CGGGGGCGCCGTGAGGCGCCCCCGCCGTCGTCGTGCCCGGATGTTCCGCCGGGCGGTGCCGGGCCGTGGTCAGTCGTCGTCCCGGTCGTCGTGGTCGTCCCGGTCACCGCCGTGGTCGTCGCCGCGGTCGTGGCGGTCGTCGTCGTACCGTCCGTCGTCGTCGCGGTCGTGGTCCGCGGGCTCCGCGGTGAGCTTGCCGGACTCCGTGTCGACCAGGTAGTCGTGCTCGACGCCCTTCCCGTCGGTCGTGGTGACCTCCCAGACGCGGTTCCCGCGGTCGTCGTCCAGGTCGACCGAGGTGACCGTGCCCTTGGCGGCGCCCTTGGCCGCCGCCTCCGCGGCGGAGATCTTCAGGCCGGAGGGCGAGACGCCGTCCCCGCGGTCGTCACGGTCACCGCCGTGGTCGTCGCCGCGCTCGTCCTTGCGGTCGTCGTCCGCGGACGCCTGCCGTACGGACGCGGCCTGCGCGCTCTTCTGGTCGCCGCCGTCCGCGAAGGCCACGGCCGAGACGGTTCCGGTGCCGATCAGTGCCGCGGCGGTGAGGGTCGCGATGGCCAGCTTGCGCTTCATGGTTCCTCCCGAGTCGTTCTCGATGTGTGTTCCACCGTGGCGGGAGGATGCTGAACGCAGCCTGAAGCCACCTGAAGATCCCTTCAGGTGCCATACGGGAGAGTGGTCCCCATGCGTCTGCTGATCGTGGAGGACGAACGGCGGCTCGCCCTCTCGCTGGCCCGGGGGCTGAGCGCCGAAGGGTTCGCCGTCGATGTCGCACACGACGGCACCGAGGGGCTGCACCGGGCGAGCGAGGGCACGTACGACCTGATCGTGCTCGACATCATGCTGCCCGGCATGAACGGCTACCGCGTCTGCGGCGCCCTGCGCGCCGCCGGCGACGAGACGCCGGTGCTGATGCTGACCGCGAAGGACGGCGAGTACGACGAGGCCGAGGGTCTGGACACCGGGGCCGACGACTATCTGACGAAGCCGTTCTCATACGTCGTGCTGCTCGCCCGCGTACGGGCCCTGCTGCGCCGGCGTACGCGCGGCGCCCGCACCGTGCTGCGGCTGGGCCGGCTCTGCGTCGACCCGGGCACCCGCCGGGTGAGCGTCGGGGAGCGCGATGTGGAGGTGACGGCCAAGGAGTTCGCGGTGCTGGAGCATCTCGCGGTGCGTGCGGGCGAGGTCGTCTCCAAGTCCGACATCCTCGAACACGTCTGGGACTTCGCGTACGAGGGCGACGTCAACATCGTCGAGGTCTACGTCAGCGCGCTGCGCCGCAAGCTCGGCGCCGGCTGGATCGCCACCGTGCGCGGCGCCGGGTACCGGCTGGTGGACGCCGGTGCGTAGGGGCTCGGTCCGTACGCGGGCCGCTCTCGGCGCGACGCTCGTGGTGGCCGTCGCACTGGTGGCCGCGGGCTTCGCGGTGGTCGCGGTGCTGCGCGACGGGCTGGCCGGGAACGCGCGGCTCCAGGCGGAGTCGACGGCGCGCGGCGTCGCCGCGGAGGTCTCGGACGTGGACGCGCGCGGCGTGGGCGGCGTGGAGGGCCTGGAGACCGACGAGGACGAGCCCGCACAGGTCGTCGGCCCCGGCGGGAGGGTGCTCGGGGCGAGCGAGACGCTGCGCGGACGCGGACCGGTCGCGTCCTTCAACCGCGTCGAGGAGGACGAGGACGACGACGCCGACGGGGACGACGCGGCCACGGACGAGCGCCGCGACCGCGACCGCGAGCGGAACCGCGAACGGGAACGCGACCGAGGCCGCGGCGACGACGACTCCGAGGATCCCGAGGACTCCCAAGAGGCCGACGACGGCGAGGACTCGGGGCGCGACGACGCCCCGTCCGGCGACGACCCCACCGGCACCGCCACCCCCGCCGAGGTCGACCGCGACAGCGAGGCGCAGACCGTACGCGTCGGCGGCCAGGACTTCACCGTCGTCGGCGTGCAGAGCAGGACCCGCGACGGCACCCCCGTCACCGTCTACGCCGGTGCCTCCCTGAAGGACCAGCAGGAGGCGGTCGCCTCCGTGACACAGGCGATGCTCATCGGCCTGCCCGCACTGCTGCTCGTCGTCGGCGGCGTCACATGGCTGGTGACGCGGCGCGCGCTGCGTCCCGTCGAGGGCATCCGCAGCGAGATGGCCGGGATCATGGCCAGCGCCGACCTCTCCCGGCGCGTGCCCGAGCCGGACGCACGGGACGAGGTCGCGCGCCTGGCCCGTACGACGAACGACACCCTCGCCGCGCTGGAGTCCTCCGTGGAGCGCCAGCGGCGCTTCGTCGCGGACGTCTCGCACGAGCTGCGCAGCCCCATCGCCTCGCTCCGTACCCAGCTCGAAGTCGGCGCCGCGCACCCGGACTTGCTGGATGTGGAGGGCGCGGTCCAGGACACCGTGCGGCTCCAACAGCTCGCGACGGACCTGCTGCTGCTCGCCCGCCTGGACGCCGGCGAACGCCCCGGCGAGGGCCGTGTGGCGCTGGGCGCGCTCGTACGGGAGGAGCTGGCGCAGGAGCAGCAGGGGCCGCATCCCGTACGGCTCGGGGAGCTGCCCGACGCCGAAGTCACCGGATCCCGGGGGCAGTTGGCGCGTGTGGTGGTCAACCTGCTGCAGAACGCCCAGCGGCACGCGGCCTCACGCGTGGAGGTCTCGCTGCGGGAGAGCCGTGCCGCGGACGGCGGCCGCTGGGTCGAGCTGGAGGTGTCCGACGACGGCGCCGGTGTTCCGGAGGCCCAACGGGAGCGGATCTTCGAGCGGTTCGTACGGCTCGACGACGCCCGCAGCCGGGACGAGGGCGGCGCCGGACTGGGCCTGGCCATCGCCCGCGACGTGGCGGTGCGGCACGGCGGGACGCTGACCGTGCCGGAGGGCTCCCGCTTCGTTCTGCGGCTGCCGGCGGCGGACCGGGACGGACGGGCGACGGGTCCGACGGATTCGAAGAGCCCGAAGGGGCCGAAGAGCCCTCATGGCACGGGGAGTCCGGAGGATCCGGAGGGGCCGGGGAGTCACGAGGGCGCGTGACCCGGGAGCCGGGGAGCGGGAAGGAGACGGCGGCGGCAGACGGCGCCGGTGCTCAGAGCCGCCCGCGCTCGGCCCGCAGCTTCTCCGCGACCGGCAGCAGCGTCTCCAGCAGATGACCGAGGTCCTCCGGGGACATCCGGTCGATGAAGTGGCGCCGTACGGAGTCGACATGGTGCGGGGCGACGCTGCGCATCGTCTCCCAGCCGTGCTCGGTCAGCACGGCGAAGAGCCCGCGCTTGTCGGACTCGCAGTGCTCGCGGCGTACCAGGCCCGCCTTCTCCATGCGCGTGACCTGGTGCGAGAGACGGCTCTTGGACTGGAGCGTGGAGGCGGCGAGATCGCTCATCCGCATCCGGTGATCCTCGGACTCGGAGAGGTTGACGAGGATCTCGTAGTCGTTCATGGTCAGGCCGAACGGCTGGAGATCGCGTTCGAGCTGGTACATGAGCAGCCGGTTCACATCCAGGTGGATGCGCCAGGCTCTCTGCTCGTCGGCGGAGAGCCAACGGGTGCCGTCGGTGCCGTCGTCGGTGTCCATGGACGAGACTTTACATAGCGCCCGTACAGATGTGCTCCGGTCCTGTGCGCTCCCGTTCCGTGCTCACAGCCCGAACCGGCGCTGGAGACCTCCGAGCTGACCCGGAAGCTGTCCGCTCTGCTGACCGCCGTGCTGTCCCCCGTACTGGCCGCCGCCGGGGACGCCCGGCTCGTGCGGCACCGCGCCCGTCGCCTGCTCGGCCATGAGCGTCTCGCTGGACTGGATCAGGACCGTCCCCGCGCCCACGAACTCGAATTGGTGCTCCTCGCCGGAGGCGCCGCCGATCCCCGTCATGGCCCGGATCCCGCCCAGTACGCCCTTGAGATAGCCGTGGTCGTAGTGGTGGCACGGCGAGGGGCAGTCCGCCCAGCCGACCAGGGCCTGCGGGTCGACGCGTACGGGCGGCTCCATGAAGTGCACCTCGCCGTTGGACGCGGCGACGAACTTGCCCGTGCCGATGAGCGTGAGGAACCCGGGGATGATCGACTGCTTCAGCGAGAGCGACGGTTCGAAGGCCAGCAGGTTCCCCGAGCGGACCGTGAGGTTCCCGTCCTCCAGGTCGAAGGAGTTGACGTCGAAGGCGCGGTCGGCGAGCAGCATCTTGCCGTTGCCCTCGGCAACGACCCAGTCGGCCGCGTGCAGCGGCGAGTGGAAGCTCGTGGCGACGAGGGCGTCGAGGTGGCCGTGGCCGACGCCGTTGAAGTCGATCTGCCCGTAGTAGGCGATCATCTTGCCCTTCTGCAGGAACCACCGGCCGTTGAGCTCCACGCAGAAGGTGTACGGGTTGACGTTGTCGTCGGACGGCAGGGTCGACACGTCCAGGACCTGCGGAGCGGTGGTCACAGCTTCTCCTCACTTGCCTGTACGAACACGGCGCCGTTGCCGGACAGTTCGAGCTGGAACGCCTCGCCCGAGCCGCGTCCGACCATGTCGCGCCAGCCGAGCGCCGTGGAGAGCTTGTTGCGTACGTCGCCGTGGTGCGCGACGTACGCCTGCGGGTCGACGTGCACCGGCCGGTCCGGGGTGACCGGAAGCTGGATGATGCCCCCGTGCGCCATCACGGCCACCGCGCCCTTGCCGCGGAGCGTGGTGGTGAACAGGCCCTGGCCGGTGACCTGGCCGCGCACCATGCCCATCACGCCGCCGTCCGAGCCGAGGAAGAGCGTGCCCTGCTCCAGCGTCCCGTCGAAGGCGAGCAGACGGTCGGCCTCCACGCACAGGGTGTCGCCGTCGAGTTCGATGACCTCGACATGGTGGCCGCCGTGCCCGAAGAGCACGGTGCCCTGTCCCTCGACGGTCATCAGCGGCGTCGCCTCGTTGGCCACGCGGCGGCCGATCATGGACATCATGCCGCCCTGTCCGCCCTGGAAGTTGGGCGTGAAGCGGACGTCGCCCTTGTACGCGATCATCGCGCCGCGCTGGCTGAACAGGCGCTGCCCGGGCTGCACTTGGGCCTCGACGAGCTTGGAGTTGAGTTCCCGGAACGGCATCAGATCTCGCCCCCGACCGTGTTGCGCTCGCTGGGCTGCACGTACACCAGCCCGTCGCCCTCGAAGCGGATCTGGAAGGACTCGCCGGACCCTTCGCCCATGAACGTACGGAAGTTGACCCCGGACTGGAAACTCTGCTGGAGGCTGCCCTGGTGGGCGATGTAGGCGCCCGGGTCGACCTGGAGCGGCATGCCCGGCGCGACGCGCAGCACCACCGCCGGACCGTCCGACATCAGGGCCGCCTGCCCGGTGCCCTCGACGGTGGTGGTGAAGAGCCCGTTGCCCTGGGAGGCGCCGCGCAGGCCCGTGAAGGTCGTGCCCGTCCGCAGACCGGAGTCGGTGCACAGCAGGTTGGTGGCCTCGACGTGCAGCTTGTCGCCGCTGAGCTGGACGAGGTTGATGTCGCTGGCCCGGTCGGCGAAATAACAGACGCCGCGGCCCTTCACCTCCATCAACGTCATCTGCTCGCCGGTCAGCCGCCGGGTCACCATCCCGCGCAGGCCCTCGCCGCCGCCGGACAACTTCTTGAACGCCATCTCGCCGTCGTAGGCGACCATGGAACCGTTCTTCGCTTTCACGGTTTCGCCGTCCATCGAGACGGCGAGCACTTTCGCGCTGTTGAGTCGGAACTGAGGCACGTGGGAAACCTACCCTGGGCTCGGCGCGACGGGGCAGGGCTGCCACAATGGGCAGCGCTTGTGCATCACTTCACAAACGATCGAGGTTCTCGCGTGTCCATCCTGGAAACCCCGACCGGCATGGCGCCGAAGTCGGTCTCCGCTCTGCGCCGCCTCCGTCTGGTCTCGACTCCCGAAGCCGTCTCGTTCCTGGTGCTGCTGGCCTGCTCGGTCCTCAAGCGCACCAGCGACTTCGACGCCGTGCCCGTGATGGGCGCCGTGCACGGTGTGCTCTTCATCATGTACGTGCTCTTCTGGGCCGACGCCTGGAACCGGGTGCGCTGGCCGCTGGGCCGCGCCGCCCTGATCTTCGTGCTGGCCGTGCTGCCGACCGGCGGCTTCTTCGCGGACAGGCTGCTGCGCCGCGAGACGGAGGCCGGCGTGATCGCCGCCCGCGCCCGCAAGGAGGCCAACGCCCGGCCCTCGAACGTGGAGCGCCGATGATCGTCGCCTTCTCGGTCACACCGCTCGGCGTGGGCGAGGACGTCGGCGAGTACGTCGCGGACGCGGTGCGGATCGTCCGCGAGTCCGGGCTGCCGCACCGCACCGACGCCATGTTCACGTCCCTGGAAGGCGATTGGGAGGAGTGCATGGCGGTCGTGCGCGAGGCCGTCGCCGCCGTCGAGGCACGTGCGCCGCGCGTCTCGCTCGTACTCAAGGCGGACATCCGGCAGGGCGTGACGGACGGGCTCACCGCGAAGGTGGAGTCGGTGGAGCGGCACCTGTCCTCCTGAACGTCCCGACCGCGCGGCGGTGCGGGCCCTGTGGGAGTCCCGCGGTCGCGGCCGGCTCGGAACCGGTCACGTTCAGGAAGGCGCCGGCCCCGCGCCACCGGCCAGCAGCGCGATGCCCAACGGCGTGCGCTCGTAGAGCACATGGCGGTGCGCGCGGCGCGAGGTCAGCAGCCCCGCGTCGCGCAGCGCCGAGAGATGCGCGGAGACGGACGACGGCGCGAGCCCCAGCCGTACGGCCAGCGACGTCGTCGAGGCGGGCTCCTCCAACTCCGCCAGCACGGCCGCCCGGTTGGGGCCCAGCAGCCCCGCGAGCGCCTGGACGGAATCCGGGGTGGGCCGCTGCCACAGGCCGCCCACCCCGCGCGCCGGGTAGAGCACGGTCGGCTGCCACGGCGGTGCGAAACCGCTCACCACGTCGGGCCAGATGAACGCGCTGGGCACCAACAGGACTCCCCGTCCGTCCAGTTCCTGCACCATCACGTCCCGGAACGCGGTGCGTACGGACAGCCTCCCCTCCCGCCAGGAGACCCGCCCCGGGTGCAGATCCGTGAACAGCCCCTCCAGTCCCGTCTCGGCCAACTGCCGTGCGCGGTAGGCGATATCGGCCTCCAGCAGGTCGCGCACCCGTGGCCAGTCGGGGGCGACCAGCGCCTCCCAGGCCCGCTGCGTGAGATCGGCCAGCTCCCGCACGGCACGGGCCGGATCCTCCAGCATGGCCCGGCCGGGCGCGGACTCGGCCGCGCCCGGTGTGCACGCGAGGGAGCGCGCGATCTCCGCACCGGCGAGGGAGGGATCGCAGGCCCGCATCTGCTCCAGTTCGTCGCCGAAGGAGGCGGTGACCGACGACGTGGGCGGCGGCCCGAGGAAGTCCGGGGTGTAGCCGCCCGTGACCGGCATCAGCAGCCACAGCGGCGTGAGGTCGAGATCCGCGACGGCGCCGTGGATCCTGCGCAGCCACGGCAGGTGGTAGCTGTGCCGTTCCGTGCGGCGCAGCGTACGGACGGCCTCATGGGTCTCGCACAGCGGCGAGAGCGCGAACCGGCAGCGCAGCAAGTCCTCGGTGCCGAACCGCAGATGCAGGGGCATGGCACCTCCGTGATCGCCCCGGACCGGTCCGGCGAGCCCGGCCGGTGCGGCCGGCCCCGTTCGCTTCCAGGGTGAGACGCCCGGGCGGTCCGCACAGTTGATTCGTCCTGTGCCGAAAGACTAGGGAGCGCGCGGGAGCCGCGACAGGCTCCCGGCATGCCTTCTCACACCGGGTCCGGGACGGGGACTCCGACCGAGGCCGGGGCTGGGACCGGGACCTCCAGCTCCGGCGCCGGGTATCGCGCCGTCTTCCGGGTCCGCGAGTTCCGGTTCGTCTTCGCCGCCCATGTGCTCTCGCTGCTCGGCAGCGTCGTGGCCCATGTCGCGCTGCCGGTCCTGGTGTACGCCGGTACGTCCTCAGCGCTGCTGTCTGCGGTCACCTTCGCGCTGGGCTTCCTTCCGCAGGCGCTGGGCGGTGCGCTGCTCGCCCGGGTCGCCGACCGGTTCGCGGCGCGGACGGTGCTGGTGGGCTGCGATCTGCTCTGCGCGGTGTGCGTCGGCGCCATGCTGCTGCCGGGCATGCCGGTCGCGGGGCTGCTGGCGCTGCGTGCCGTATCCGCCTTCGTACAGCCGCTGTTCGCGGGCGTACGCGCGGCCGGGCTGGGCGAGATCCTGGAGGGCGACGCCTTCGTGCTCGGGCGTTCGCTGATCAGGGTCGCCGCACAGGCGGCGCAGATCGCGGGGTTCGCAGCGACCGGACTGCTGCTGCTTGCGCTCTCCCCGCGCTCGGCGCTGCTGCTGACGGCCGGCGGATTCCTCGCCTCCGCCGCGCTGCTCGGGGTGGGGACCCGGACCCGTCGGCCGGTCGCCGTCGGCCGCGTACGCGGTGGCACGCGCGTCCTCTTCGCCGACCGGCGGGTACGGGGGCTGCTGGCGCTGAGCTGGCTGCCGTCCGCCTTCGTCGTGGTGCCGGAGGGCCTGGCGGCGCCGTACACGGACGAGATCGGCGCCGGTTCCGTGGGCGTGGGCCTGCTGCTGACCGCGATGCCGGTGGGCGCGGTGGCGGCGGAACTGGCCGCGGGCTCGCTGCTGAGACCCGTCACGCGGGAGCGGCTCGTACTGCCGCTGGCGGCCGTGCTGCTCGTGCCCCTGCTGCTCTTCGCGCTCCGGCCCGCACTGCCGCTGTCGCTGGCCGCGCTGGCGCTCGCGGGTACGGGCATGGCCTACACCCTCGGCCTGGACCGCCGGCTGTTCGACGCCGTACCGGAGGAGCTGCGGGCCCGTGCGATGACCGTGCTGTCGGCGGGCCTGATGACGGTGCAGGGGATGGGCATGGCGGCGGGCGGGCTCGCGGCGGAGTTCGTGCCGCCGCACTGGGCGGTGGCGGGCTCCGGGATCGTCGGTACGGGCTGTGTGCTCGTCGCGGTACGGGCCGTACGGCGGGCGGCGCGGAGTCAACGGCCGCCGGGGGAGGGCCCGTTGAGCGCCGCATCGTCCGTACCGTCCCCCTCTCGCGCGTCCGGCCCGTAACACCGGCGCCCTCCGCGGCACGGCACCGCCGGGTCCCGTCCCGGCTCGATCCCTGAGACGCCTGTGGCCGCCATGTGAGCGCCCACTAGGGTTGTCGGCGTGCCGAAGCCGCTCAGTCTGACGTTCGATCCCATCGCCCGCGCCGACGAGCTCTGGAAGCAGCGCTGGGGATCGGTGCCGTCCATGGCCGCGATCACCTCGATCATGAGAGCGCAGCAGATCCTGCTCGCCGAGGTCGACGCGGTCCTCAAGCCCTACGGTCTGACCTTCGCGCGCTACGAGGCGCTGGTGCTGCTGACGTTCTCGCGGGCCGGCGAGCTGCCGATGTCCAAGATCGGCGAGCGGCTGATGGTGCACCCGACGTCGGTCACCAACACCGTCGACCGCCTCCAGCGTGCCGCGCTCGTCGCCAAGCGCCCCAACCCCGACGACGGCCGCGGCACCCTCGCCTCGATCACGGACAAGGGCCGCGAGGTGTGCGAGGCGGCCACCCGGGAGCTGATGGCGGTGGACTTCGGGATGAGCGCGTACGACGCGGAGGAGTGCGGCGAGATCTTCGCGATGCTGCGGCCGCTGCGCGTGGCCGCCCGGGACTTCGCGGACGACTAGCGGTCGCAGGCTGCCGGGGACGAGCCCGCGGAGGCTTCGACGGGGGGCCGGAAGAGCGCGCGGACGTGCCGGTTACTCTCGTGCGTATGAAGAAGTCCGTACTGACCCGGTACCGGGTGATGGCCTACGTCACCGCCGTGATGCTGCTCGTGCTGTGCACCTGCATGATCTTCAAGTACGGCTTCGGCACGGGCGAGGACCTCACCTTCGTGGTCTCCCAGATCCACGGCGTGCTCTACATGATCTATCTCGTCGTCGCCTTCGATCTGGGCCAGAAGGCCCGCTGGCCGTTCGGCAGGCTGCTGTGGGTGCTGGTCTCCGGGACGATTCCGACCGCCGCCTTCTTCGTCGAGCGCAAGGTCGTACGCGAGGTCGCGCCGCTGGTCGAGGACGCCGGCACGGCGCCCGCCGAGGCGTAACGGCCGCCCGCGCGGCCCGTTCCGCGTCCCTCCTTCCCCTCCCGTCACCGAGCGATCGGTCGACAATTACTTGGACGTCCAAGTAAATTCGAAGGCATGGACGCACACGCGATTGAAGAGGGCCGCCGCCGCTGGCAGGCCCGGTACGACGCCGCCCGCAAGCGCGATGCGGACTTCACCACGCTCAGCGGCGACCCGGTGGCGCCGGTCTACGGTCCGCGCGACGGGGACACGGTCGAGGGCTTCGAGCGGATCGGCTGGCCCGGCGAGTATCCGTTCACGCGTGGCCTCTACGCGACGGGCTACCGCGGACGCACCTGGACGATCCGGCAGTTCGCGGGCTTCGGCAACGCCGAGCAGACCAACGAGCGCTACAAGATGATCCTGGCCTCGGGCGGCGGCGGGCTGTCGGTGGCGTTCGACATGCCCACCCTCATGGGCCGGGACTCCGACGACCCCCGCTCGCTGGGCGAGGTCGGGCACTGCGGCGTCGCCATCGACTCCGCCGCCGACATGGACGTGCTCTTCTCCGGCATCCCGCTCGGCGACGTCACGACCTCGATGACGATCTCCGGCCCGGCCGTGCCCGTCTTCTGCATGTACCTCGTCGCGGCCGAGCGGCAGGGCGTGGACCCGGGCGTGCTCAACGGCACGCTGCAGACGGACATCTTCAAGGAGTACATCGCGCAGAAGGAGTGGCTCTTCCAGCCCGAGCCCCATCTGCGGCTCATCGGCGACCTGATGGAGCACTGCTCCCGCGGCATCCCCGCGTACAAGCCGCTCTCCGTCTCCGGCTACCACATCCGCGAGGCGGGCTCCACGGCCGCGCAGGAGCTGGCGTACACGCTCGCGGACGGCTTCGGCTACGTCGAACTCGGCCTGAGCCGCGGCCTGGACGTCGACACCTTCGCGCCCGGCCTGTCCTTCTTCTTCGACGCGCACGTCGACTTCTTCGAGGAGATCGCCAAGTTCCGTGCGGCGCGCAGGATCTGGGCGCGCTGGATGCGCGAGGAGTACGGGGCGAAGAGCGAGCGCGCGCAGTGGCTGCGCTTCCACACGCAGACGGCGGGCGTCTCGCTGACCGCGCAGCAGCCGTACAACAACGTCGTACGCACTGCGGTCGAGGCCCTCGCGGCCGTGCTCGGCGGCACCAACTCCCTGCACACCAACGCCCTCGACGAGACGCTCGCGCTGCCCAGCGAGCAGGCCGCGGAGATCGCGCTGCGCACGCAGCAGGTGCTGATGGAGGAGACGGGCGTCACCAACGTCGCGGATCCGCTGGGCGGTTCGTGGTACATCGAGGCGCTCACCGACCGCATCGAGGCCGACGCGGAGAAGATCTTCGAGCAGATCAAGGAGCGCGGCCGCCGTGCCGTCCCCGAGGGGAACCATCCCATCGGGCCCATCACGTCGGGCATCCTGCGCGGCATCGAGGACGGCTGGTTCACCGGCGAGATCGCCGAGGCGGCCTTCACCTACCAGCGGGCGCTGGAGAAGGAGGACAAGAAGGTCGTCGGCGTCAACTGCCACCCCGGTTCGGTCACCGGCGACCTGGAGATCCTGCGCGTCAGCCACGAGGTCGAGCACGAGCAGGTACGGGCGCTGGGCATCCGCCGCGAGAAGCGCGACGACGCGGCCGTCTCGGCGGCCCTCGCCAGGATGCTGGAGGCGGCACGCGGCGAGGCGAACATGATCGAGCCGATGCTGGAGGCGGTACGGGCGGAGGCCACGCTCGGCGAGATCTGCGACGCGCTCCGGGAGGAGTGGGGCGTGTACACGGAGCCGCCGGTCTTCTGACGGCCTCTTTCCGACGGGCTTTTGTGGTGCCGTTCGGCGGGAGCGCCGCTCCGCGCTCCCGCGCGCCGCCCGCCGGCGGACGGCTCCGGCGTACGCACTCCTGTCCCGGATTCAGGCCCGGACTTACCGTCCCGGCCCGCGGCCCGAACTCACGGGCCCGGGCGGCGGGTTGGGCTCCGTGGAGACGCCCCGCTCTCCGTAGGATGTGCGGCCCGTGCACAGGGAGCGTTCAGGAGCCGGACGTGGACAGAGCACCGGACGGCGGTGCCGGGCCGCTCAGCGGACGGGACACGCCCCCGCGGCTGCGGCGGCGGCTCGGCCTCTTCGACGCGGTGGTCGTCGGTCTCGGAGCGATGCTCGGCGCGGGCGTCTTCGCGGCGCTCGCCCCGGCCGCCCGCGCCGCCGGTTCCGGTCTGCTGAGCGGACTGGCGCTGGCCGCCGCCGTCGCCTACTGCAACGCGACGTCCTCGGCACGGCTCGCCGCCGTCCACCCGGCCTCGGGCGGCGCCTACGTCTACGGACGCGAGCGGCTCGGCCCGTTCTGGGGCCATCTCGCGGGGTGGGCGTTCGTCTCCGGCAAGACCGCCTCGTGCGCCGCGATGGCGCTGACCGTCGGCTCCTACGCGTGGCCCGCGCACGCGCACGCGGTGGCCGTCGCGGCGGTCGTGGCGGCGACCGCCGTCAACCACACGGGCGTGCGGAAGTCCGCGTGGTTCACCCGCGCCGTCGTCGCCCTCGTACTGGCCGTGCTGGCGGCCCTGGCGACCGCCGTGCTCACCTCGGAGGGCGTACGGGCCCAACGTCTCGCGCCCGGCCCGGACTTCACGGTCACGGGAACGCTCCAGGCCGCGGGTCTGCTGTTCTTCGCCTTCGCCGGGTACGCCCGTATCGCCACGCTCGGCGAGGAGGTGCGCGACCCCGCGCGCGTCCTCCCGCGTGCGGTGCCGCTCGCGCTGGGCATCACCCTCGCCGTCTACGCCGCCGTCGCCGTCGCCGCGCTGTCCGTACTGGGCGGCGAAGGGCTGGCGCACGCCGCGGCTCCGCTGACACAGGCCGCGCGGACGGCCGGAGTTGCGGGACTGGAGCAGGCCGTACGGGCCGGGGCCGTGGTGGCGGCGCTGGGCGCGCTGCTGACGCTGCTCCTCGGCGTCTCCCGCACGGTGCTGGCCATGGCGCGGGACCGGCACCTTCCGCACGCGCTGGCGGCCGTCCATCCGCGTTTCCGGGTGCCGCACCGCGCGGGTCTCGCCGTCGGCGCGGTCGTGGCGGTGGCGGCGGCCACGGCGGACGTACGGGGCGCCATCGGCTTCTCGTCCTTCGGGGTGCTCGTCTACTACGCGATCGCCAACGCCGCGGCGTGGACGCTCACTTCGGCCGGTGCCGCATACCGCCGCGTCCTCGCCGGGTGCGGCGTCGCGGGCTGTCTCGCCCTGGCGTTCGCCCTGCCCGGCTCGTCGCTGCTGTCCGGTGCGGCGGTGCTGGCGGCGGGTGCGGCGGTGTTCGCCGTACGCCGCCTCCGTCACCGTCCGACGTGAGGCCCGGCCGCGAACGCGGACGTACCGGCGGACCTATGACCTGACGTACGACCTGACGTACGACTCCCCGCCGGGCAACCGCCGTTCAGAGGGACGCCGCCGCCGGCAGCCCCTGGAGGATCAGCGTCGTGAAGCGGCGTGCCCACTCCGTGTCCACGGGTTCCGCGCTGACGAGCGTGCGGTGGACGACCGCGCCGGCGATGACGTCGAAGACCAGGTCGACCAGCCGGGCGTCCTCCTCCGGGTCCGCCGCGTCCGGCGGCAACTCGCCCCGCCGCTGGGCGCGTTGGCGTCCCTGGAGGACGAGCCGCTTCTGACGCTGCACGATCGCCTCGCGGATGTGCTCCCGCAGGGCGGGGTCGTTGGTGGACTCCGCGACGACCGCCATCAGCGAGGCGTTGGTGCCGGGCTGCTGGAGGAGTCCCGCGAAGGCGAGGATCACGCTCTCGATGTCCGCCTGGAGGCTTCCGCAGTCCGGCAGTTCGAGTTCGTCGAAGAGGGCGGCGACCGCGTGCACGACGAGTTCGCCCTTGTTGGCCCACCGCCGGTAGAGGGTGGTCTTGGCGACGCCCGCACGCGCCGCGACATGGCCCACGGTCAGCTTGCTCCATCCCACCTCGACCAGTGCCTCACGCGTCGCGTCCATGATCGCGACGTCGGCCTCGGCGCTGCGCGGCCTGCCGGCACGGCGGGGCGAGGGGGCTGGAGAGGGCATGGCGCCAGACCATACCGGGCGGTCTGACGCGCGACGCATACGGATCCGGTCAATCGGGCACGAGTCCCGAACCGTCCGTCCGGAACACACCCCGCCCGGTCGCCCCGGGCTCTGATCGCCGCGTGGACCGTCGCGTACGGAGCCGTCTTCCTGTCCGTCCCGCCGGACGGCACGGGGGTGGTACGGATACGGTCGCGGTACCGGGGGACTTGCGCGACCGGGCACCTGTCAAGTTACGCTACGGTCCGTATCGGAAAACGGGGTGACGACGGGGCTCTCCGGTGCGACGACCACGACCACGGCCGGTGGGGACCGGCTCGTCACACACCACGGCGGGAAAGGGGGAGACTGGACGCATGCAGCGACGCAACATGTCCATGAGCGGAGTGGTCGACCTCTCCGCGGTGAAGGCGGCCGGTGAGGCCAAGGAGAAGGCGGAGCAGGCCAGGGCGCGCTCCGCCGAGCAGGGCGGGGCGGGCGGCCCCGTGAGCCTGGTGATCGACGTCGACGAGGCGAGCTTCGAGGCGGAGGTGCTGCAGCGCTCCGCCGAGGTCCCCGTCGTCATCGACTTCTGGGCCGAGTGGTGCGAGCCGTGCAAGCAGCTCTCGCCCGTGCTCGAGCGCGTGACGCGGGAGTACGCGGGGCGTGTGCTGCTCGCGAAGATCGACGCCGACCAGAACCAGATGCTGATGCAGCAGTTCGGCGTCCAGGGCATTCCCGCGGTGTTCGCGGTGGTGGCCGGGCAGGCCCTGCCGCTCTTCCAAGGGGCCGCTCCCGAGGCGCAGATCAGGCAGACGCTGGACCAGCTCGTACAGGTCTCCGAGGAGCGCTTCGGCATCACAGGCCTGCAGGGTGTCGCCGACGAGGGCGCGGAGCAGGAGCCCCAGGCGCCCGCCGAGCCGGAGAACCCGGCGCTGGCCGCGGCCCAGGAGGCCCTGGACACCGGTGACTTGAACGGCGCGGTGCAGGCGTACCAGAACGTGCTGAGCGACGACCCGGGCAACACCGAGGCCCGTGTCGGCCTCGCCATGGCCGAACTGCTCGGCCGCGTACAGGGCTTGGACGCGCAGCAGGTGCGCAAGGAGGCGGCGGACGCGCCGTCCGACGTGGAGGCCCAACTCCGCGCCGCGGACCTGGACATGGCGGGCGGTCATGTCGAGGACGCCTTCGGCCGGCTCGTGGAGACGGTGAAAAGGACCGCGGGAGACGACAGGGAGACCGCGCGTGTGCGGCTGTTGGAGCTCTTCGAGGTGATTGGCGCGGAGGACCCGCGGGTAGTCACCGCGCGTAGTGCCCTGGCTCGCGTGCTGTTCTGACCGTCGCGCTCCGTCGCGCACGCTCGGTCACGACACATGGTTTTAGCGACATCAGCGGCTGTGTTTTACCAAAACTTGGTAATCGCAGCCGCTGTTACTCGTAGTAAGTGGCCACGAGCGCTTTCTTGTTGGATGTCCGGTTGGTTCCCGGTTCCACGCCCCGAACGTGACGACCCTGTGTGTCTGCCCTATGCTGATCGGCCGCCGAGCGGTTATCTGGCCGTTACTCACTGGTAACGCACCCCCTTGTGCGCAGCGTTCGGATGCACCACGATCGGCCAAGCTCGGTCCATTGCCCGCAGCCCGGCAACCATTCGGCGCTTCACGGGTATTGGATCCCCACCGAGCAAGACCGGCACGCAAGCTTCAGCCCCATCCAGCACCATCGCCGGTCTTCCGGACAGGGGGGTCTCTGCCGAACAGGCAGGGCCTGTCCGAACAAAGCAGGTTGCGCGTGAGCGTGGCCAGTGGTTGTCGCTCGGGGGTGATCGCCGACAGCTCGGACGTGACGTATCCGTACGTCTGTCGATGACGGCGCTCTCCTTCCCGAGGACGTAGCACTTCTCCCATCCCAGGTCAGGGAGCGGGCCGTTCAGGAGCGGTTCGTCCAGGCCGGAGATGTACGTCCGAGAAGGAGGAAAGTCATGGAGTCCCTGGCTCGTGGCGGGACCAGATGGAAGCGGTTCGCCGTCGTCATGGTGCCGAGTGTCGCTGCCACCGCAGCGATCGGTGTGGCACTTTCGCAGGGTGCGCTGGCGGCGTCGTTCAGCGTCTCCGGCCAGCAGTTCAAGGTCAGCGCCGACCGGCTGGACGGTAAGGGCTTCGTCCAGTACGGAGCCGTCGACTCGACGAAGGTCGGCAAGAAGCCCGTCGCGGTGGTCGGCTTCAACGAGGCGAAGATCAAGAATCTTTGCCAGTCCGTCGTCGTGCCGGTACCGGCCTTCGGCGACGTGACGATGAAGCTCGGCGCCGGTGCGTCCGCCCCGGTCGAGGCCAAGAAGCTGTACATCGACGCCGATGACCTCGGTGCGAACGCCACGTTCAACAACATCGACATCGGCGTCGCGGCGGACAGCACCTCGAAGGGCCCCGGCCCGCACAAGGGCGACAAGTACGCGCCCGGTTCGTTCGCTCAGCAGGCCGACAGCGCGACGTTCACCGACGTCAAGCAGCGTGCCTGGGCGACGACCGCCGGTACTTTCAAGCTCAGCGGCCTGAAGATGGCCGTGAAGAAAGGCAAGAACGAGTGCTACTGACGGGCACTCACTGACCGGACGGGTGCGCTGCGGCTGCTCCTTGCCGCCCCGCACCCGTCCGGTCTGCTCCACCAACGCAAGCTTTGTGCCAGTCCCGAGGAGCTGTACGACATGAGCGCCGAGACGCGACAAAGGCTGACGACCGGATTCGGCCAGAAGCGCAGTTCTTTCCGGGACTGGCGTGGACAGCGCCCGTTCTGGGGTGGGCTGCTGACGCTGCTCGCCGGGTTCCCCATCATGTACATCCCGTACCAGAACCTGACGTTGGGTTCGCTGACGATCCGGATGTCGACGACGGCGGGCGCTGGCTCGCTCATCATCGGCGTCCTGCTCGTGGTACTCGGGCTGACGATGTGGTTCCAGCCGCACTCTCGGGTCTTCGCCGGCATCGCGGCGATTCTGCTGTCCTTGGTTTCCCTGGTCGTCTCGAACGTGGGCGCCTTCATGATCGGCTTCCTGCTGGGGCTGCTCGGTGGCGCACTCGGTGTCTCCTGGGGGCCGGGAAAGCCCCTCGCCAAGCGTGAGGGCGGCGGTGGCGAGTCGGGCGACTCGGACACCTCCGCTCACAAGGCACCTTCGAGCCCCACGTACTCCTCGTCGTCCTCCGACGCGGACAGGGACTCGGACAGCGGCCGCCCGCGGGGCACGGCCCACGACGACCTTTCAGTCTTTGGAACGGCTTCGTCCACCGGAGCCGATGCGAACCACGGGAACGGGAGGCACCGTGCCGGGTGACGAGGTTCATGAGGAGGCGGTGCCGTCGGCGCAACAAGCGTCCGACGCCGGCCGCGGAAGAATCGGACCGCGTCACGCGGCGCCGAGGAAGCCGCTGCTCAACCGTCTGCATGTCCCCGCGGGCAAGGCGATAGCCATCGCGGCGATGCCGTCCGCGGTCCTGATGGGGATGGGGCTCACCCCCCAACTGGCCAGCGCCAAGCCGCTGCCCAAGAACCCCTTCAAGGGCGGCGCCTGCGTGTCTCAGCCCGACAAGGACGAGAACGCACAGGAGAAGGCCGAGGAGGCCGCGAAGGAAAAGGCGGCACGGGAGAAGGCCGAGCGGGAGAAGGAGAAGGACGAGCAGAACGGCGGCTCGGACTCCTCCAAGCCCCAGCCCGACCCCTCGGACGACTCCGGTTCGGCTGACGGCGGCGGCACCGGCGGCGGCACAGGCGGCAGCGGGTCGCAGGACCCCGAGCCCAGCCCGTCCCCGTCCGACCCCGGTGACGACGACGAGGACGACGACGGCGGCGGCCTGCTGGGCGGTGTCGGCGATGCGATCGGCGACATCTTCAACCCCAAGAAGGACAAGGACGAGAACAAGGACGACGAGGAGAAGAAGGAAGAGGACAAGGCCTCTCCCAGCCCCTCGGCCTCCGGTTCCTCGTCCTCGGCGGACAAGCCCGTCGAGGACACGGTCGGCAAGGTCGGCGACGGCCTCAAGGACACCACCGGCAAGCTCGGCAAGGGCCTGGAGGACGCGGGCAAGGGCGCGAAGGGCACGCTTCCCTCGGCCGGCGACGACGAGGCCGGGAACGCCACGGACAAGGACGGCAAGAAGGCCTTCCCGTGCGTCGAGGAGAAGAAGTCCGCGGGCAAGGACGAGCAGACGCCCAACATGCTCCCCAACGACCCGTGGAACCTGGAGGCCAGTTCGCTCGGTCTGCACGGTCTGGACTACAAGGGCGTCGTCAACATCCGTACGCAGGACGGGCGGACGAAGCAGGCGCTGAAGTTCACCGCCAGCAGCCTCGACATCGGCGACCTGCACCAGATCGTGAAGGGCCCGAACGGCACCACGTACCACGTACGGGCGTCGCAGGGCTCCACCTCCACGATCCGCGGCGGCCAGGTCACGATGTACACGGAGGAGCTCAAGGGCAATCTGTTCGGGCTGATCCCGATCACCTTCGACCCTGAGCACCCGCCGCCGCTGAACATCCCCGAGGCGTACTTCACCAACGTCAAGGTCAAGCAGGCCGGTCAGTTCGGCGGCAACCTCACGGTTCCCGGGCTGCAGCAGTCCATCGAGTGACCCGTTCACGTTCACCGGGAGCCGCACACGAGCCGGGCCCGCGACCTCTCATCGAG
>NZ_LJGW01000154.1 GCF_001751255.1 Streptomyces nanshensis
GCCGCGACCGGGGCGCTCCTCCCCCGCCGCCGCAGGCCGGTACAGCTCCGGTGGGTCCCGGCACCAGGGAGCAGCAGGCGCCGTTCCCGGCGCTGCTGGCCGCGATCGACGCCCACCGCCCCGCGCCTTCCCCGGACCCAGGCGGGCCCGCTGCCGCGCCCCCTCCCCCCACCGCGCACGAGACCCCACACGCCGCAGATGCGGCGGGGCAGGGTCCGGGGGGGCCCGGCGGAGGACGGTAGGACCGNACGGACCGCGACGTCGAGCCGGTGGAGCCGGTGGAGCCGCTCGACCCGCACGCGCCCGAAATCCAGGTCCTGGGACCCGTCGCGCTCGCCGACGCCGACGAGCCCGGCTACCGCCTGGACGCCCTGGCCGCGCTGATCTACCTACGGCCCGGGCAGAGCCCGCAGTCCCTGTGCGAGGCGATGGACCCGGACCGTCCCTGGTCCCGCTCCACCCTGCACACCCGCCTGTCGGAGCTGCGTGTGCGGCTGGGCGCCGACGGCGACGGCGAGCCGTACCTGCCGCGCGACCAGACCCGCATCCGCCTCTCCTCCCGCGTGCGGTGCGACTGGACCCGGTTCCAGACCCTGGCACGCCGCGGCCGCCACAAGGGCCAGAGCGCCGGTGTCCGGGAGCTGGAAGCCGCGCTCGCGCTGGTACGCGGCCGACCGCTGTCCGGGCCTTCCGGTGAACTGCCCTGGGCGACGCCGCTGGTGCAGGAGATGACCGTACGCATCACCGAGGTCGCCCACACCCTCGCCGCCTGGCACCGCTCCGCGGGCGACTTCGAGGCCGCCCGCCGGGCCGTGACGACGGGGCTGTCCGTCAGCGACGGCGACGAGGTGCTCTACCAGGACTGGATGCTCATCGAGGACGCCGCGGGCAACCGGCCCGGCGTCTACACCGCGATCGAGCAACTCCAGGCCGCCAACCGCCGGTTGGGACTCACCATCCGGCCGGAGACCGAAGCCGTCATCGCCGGCATCCTCTCCCCCGCCCCCCACGCCCAAGGCCAGTAACCGCCGACCGTCCACATCCACGAACCCAGGAGACCCGCATGCACCACACCACCGGCACGCCGCACCAGACCACGCCCCTCCCCCGCACGCCCGGAGGGCCTCGCCGGACCCTCTCGCCGGCGCTGCGCATCGTCGGCGCGGCTGCCCTGACCGGGGCCCTGGTCCTCGGTGCAGCACCGCACGCCACGGCCGACCAAGTCCGTGACGGGCAGTGGGCGCTGAAGACCCTGCACGCCGAATCCCTGTGGAAGACCACCCGAGGCAAGGGGCAGACGGTCGCCGTCATCGACGGCGGTGTCAACGCCGACCACCCCGACCTTGAGGGCAACGTCCTGCCCGGCAAAGACTTCATGGACGGAGGCTCCGCCGCACCGGAAGACGGCGACGACCACGGCACGGGCATGTCGGGGATCATCGCCGCGCACGGCCACGGCCCAGGCAATACCGACGGCGCGGTCGGCCTGGCACCGGACGCCAAGATCCTCCCGATACGGGACCTCGGAGAACGCATCAACGGCTACGCGGACTCCATCCGGTACGCCGTGAAGCACGGCGCCTCCGTGATCAACATCTCGCAGAAACAGGACTACCCGCTGAACCAGGACGCGGAATCCGAGGCGATCGCGTATGCGCTGAAACACAACGTCGTGATCGTCGCGGGCACCGGCAACGACGGCGGCCCGGTCGGCTACCCCGCCGCCTACCCCGGCGTGGTCGCCGCCAGCGGCCTGCACGAGGACGGCACCTTCTGGGAGAACTCCAACCGCGGGGACGGGGTGATGCTCAGCGCCCCCGCCGTGAAGATCGTCTCCACGGGCGGGCCCAGCAACCTCAACGGCTACCGCATCGGCGACGGCACCTCGGACGCCACCGCCTTCGTCTCCGCCAGCGTTGCCCTCCTCAAGACGAAATACCCCGACCTCACGGCCGGCCAGATCGTCAACCGCCTCACCAAGACCGCCGAACTCCCCGCCTCCAAGAAGGGAGCCAAGCGCCCCGACGAGCAGTACGGCTACGGCGCGATCCGTCCCCTCGCCGCGCTCCAGGAGGACATCCCCAAGGGCAGCGCCTTCGGGCCGCTCGCCGTCCCCCCGCCGCTCCAGCACGACACCAAGACCACCGAGAAGAGCCCGCCGCCGCAGCACCCGGTCGACCACACGGCCCCCCCTATCCGTCTCTGGGTCATGACCGGCATCCTGACCATGTTCCTCGCCGGCGGACTCACCCTCACCCTCCTGCTCATGGGACGCCGTACGCCGAGCCGCAACCCCGGCAGCCCCGGCAGTCCCGGCGCCACGGTGCCGAACCAGGCCGGGCCGCCCCAGCAGGAGACACAGCAGCAGTCCCCGCACCACTGAGCCCTCGCCTACCACTTCCCGCAGCGGAGAGGTCCGCCGCAGAGGGGGCCAGCCGCCGCGACCGACGACCCTGACGAGGAACCCGTCATGCACCTCTACGACACACTCACGCTCGGCTGGTGGTACCCGCTGGGCGTGGGCTGCGCCGCCGCGCTCAGCGAAGCGCACCTCACACGCACGACCGACCGAGGCGACCCTCGACGGCGGATGCCCGCCTTCTTCGCGCTGGCCATGCTCGCCTGCCCTCTCGCGCACCGGCTCCTGGACCACCACGACGCGGAGCACCACGTGGTGCGGCTGCTGCTGTGGACCCTCGGCGGCATCGTCGCCGGTTTCGTCACCGACCACGTCCTCGAAGTCGCTCGCGCGCTCCTGCACCGCCTTCGCGGCCGTCCGCGCCCGCCCGGCCCTCCGCAAGACGACCTCCGATAGCCTCGGCCCGCCACCGTCCGCGGAGCGGCCATCGACCCGAGAAGAAGGACGCCATGCAGGATCTGCCCGCGCTCGCCGCCGCGGCCACCTGGGCCGCCGTGGTCGCCGCCCTCGTCACCGCGGAGAGGATCTACCTGCCCAGCCAGCCGCACCTCCCGCCGCGCCACAGGCTCAAGGATGGGCGGATCACGATCGTCGCCGGCGTTCTGAGCTACCTCGCCGCTCTCGGCTCCGGCCTGCTGCCGCCACCGATGTCGCTGCCCGGGCGGGCAGCGGACCTGCTGCTATGGGTCGGCGGCATCACCCTCGCCGTCCGAGCCGGATACCGGGCCGAGATCAGGAGCTGGGCCGACTACAGCCTCGCCGACGACCTGAGCAAAATCCTCCCCGCGGTGACGGACCTGCACGAACAAGCCCCCGTCGACAACGAACGGCTCCACCTGCTGCTGGCCGCCGTGAAGCACCTGCAGCGGCACCGGGGACGCGACGCGCTCATCCTCGTCTACCAGGTCTTCAAACGCTGCGAGCCGGAAGGCCAGCGGCACGAGGAGTGGCTCCGGGTGTACGAGCGCTTCGTCCGCCTGGCCGCGGAGTACGCGCCTCACCTCGCGCGCTACCGATGACCAGCAGCACAAGTGCGCAACCCTGCCGGGCAGTTGGATCTTGTGCGCACTCGGCACCCCGGCGACTGCGCAACGCAGGTCACAGCCCCCGCAATGGACATCTCAGGCGCCCTCCGGGCCGGTCTCCATCCCTCGTTGCGCCTCCGTCAGCACCTCACGCAGATGCTCTTGCGACATGACCGGCATCCGGCGCCACCGCTCCCTGCACCTCATCACCGCATCTGCGCACGCACGGAGTTCCCTCGCGACGTCCTCGTCCAGGCCACGGAGCCCCTCCGACTCATCCGAATCCGGGCCGGTCACGACGACCGGGCCATAGATCTCGTACGACAGAACCGTACGGCGCCATAGGCATGCCGCCGCCCAGGCAGCCAGATTCCAGTTCGCATCCGTCCGCTGCGGCCCATCCTGGACATAGTGGATCGCGCGCCGGTGATAGATCCCCCGGTCCGTCGGGCCACCGAGCAACTCACGGAGGCGGCGGTACTGCCCGTCGGCCGGAACCGTCACCGCCTCGACAGTGGCGTCGACGTCGATCCGCAGCCAGCACGGTCCATCAACCACCACAGACCCCCTGCCTTCCTCGATCCCAGTCAAGCCCCCACAGGCTGGAGGCCGTCGGTGTACGAGCCCGCCGCCGGCCGGCCCACAATCTCGGTCCGACGTGAGCACGCTGGCGAAGCCATTCTCCCCCACCCCCGTGCCGGACACTGCAGCCCGCACCTCACAGCAGACTCCCGGGCCTGGCACGGAGGTCGCCTACTCACACGGCGACCGCGCTCTCCCCGCCACCGCCCGGCATCTGCCGACGGGACTGCGCAGCCTCCCACTGGGGTGGCGATCCGAGACGATCATGTTGCGCAGTCGGCGCGCTGCGACTGCGCAACGCAGGTCACGAGGCCGGGACGGGTGCGTGCATCGCATCGTAGCGGCGGCGGAAGTCACCGAAGTCGCCGAATTCCTTCTCAAGTTCGACGGCCGTCCACGGCTTGTGCCCCCGCAGGATGTCGTGCTTCCGGCAGTGCTCCTCAAGCTGCTCCGCCGTCGGCGCCACCCCTGTCTGCCGCCGGTATGCGTGCCACACATGGTAGATCCGGTAGTTGGGCATGTAGCGGCGCAGATTGCCCGGACTTATGGGCTGGTCCCGGCGGCCGCGTTCCCTGCTGGTGAAGCCCTCCGCCATCAGGTAGCGCGAGAGTTCCTTGTCGTTCGGCGGCTTCTTGCCCTCCCGCTCGTGCCGACGCGCATACTTCGCCCACACCCGGTAGTACCGGTCGGGGAGCAGCATCCCGGAATCCGCGGCATACGAGGCCGCGTCGACGCGCTCCTCCTCTCCCTCCGCTTCTTCCAGGTCCTCGCCCCCACCGCCCGCCAGCGGCGGTGTCTCCGCGGACCCCAGTTCTTCCTCGACGTTCAGTTGCAGGGCCGTGTAGTAGATCTTCTCGTCGTCGCCACGGGCCGGCCCGTAGACGTCAGCGAGCACCGCGCGCAGTTGCTCCCTGGAAGGGAAGGCCCCGTACTGCTGCACGTACGCGACGGCGGCAGCGAGATAGTCCCGCTGCGTCAGCGGCGACCGCCGGGGCGGCTCCTTCCGCTCCTCACGTGACTCCCGCTGCTCGGGCGGCACTCGGCGTTCCGCCGGGGCGCTCCCGGCTTCTTCCACCGTGCCCGCCGTGCCCGCCGTGCCTGCCGCGTCCGCGGCGCCCGTCGTGAGCGCCGCGCGCCGCCGTCCGCCCG
>NZ_LJGW01000142.1:0-214 GCF_001751255.1 Streptomyces nanshensis
CTGCCGCCGCCGCGGGGGCCGGCTTCGCGGGGGCCGGCCCACCGACGTCCGCCGGTGCCGCGCCCGCCTCCAACTCGGCGAGCCGGGCCAGGACTTCGGCGGCCTTGGCGTGCGCCTGGCCGATCGCCACGCTCTGGTCCTTCACCCACTCCGCGAGCTGCGGCAGGCCCGGATCGCTCTGCCCGCGGTCCTGCACCAGGTCGACGAGGGCCTC
>NZ_LJGW01000142.1:249-5939 GCF_001751255.1 Streptomyces nanshensis
CGCGAGTGCAGAGCCAGATGCTGCGTGGCCGGGTCGTCGTCCCCGGCCCGGGGCGCGGGCTGTGGATGGACGGTCATCGCTGATTCCTCCTGGGCATGGTGCGGGTGCACACGGCCGTGGGACGGCGGGGCAGTAGAGCCGTGGGACGGCGGGGCAGTGGCGCCGTGGGACGGCGGTGCGGTGGCGGCGGACGCCTCCGCCGGTTCCGGCGCGGGCAGGGCGGCGGCTTCCGTGGTCCGCGGGGCGCCGTCCCCGGCCGGTACGACGCTGCCGGTGCCCGGGACGGTCGCGGGGTCCGGGGTTGCGAACGCCACGTCCGGCGCCGCCGGCCCCGTGCCCTCCGCCACCGGCGTGCCGGCCTCCGCGGCGGGCAGGGACACCCGGAAACCGTCGGTGAGTCCCTCCCGGTAGGCGGCCTCCCGGGCCGGGGAGACGTACTCGGGCGCTGACAGGGTGACGGTCATGCCCGCCGGTTCCGGCTCGGCGGGCCGTGGCGCTTCGTACCGGTTGATCCCGGACAACTCCACGCCCAGCACGACGAGTTGCACGGCGGCCTTCTTGAGGGCGGCGTCGGAGTCGCCGAGCGGACCCGCGTCCGTGGGCACGGTGACGACATCGGCTTCGGGGAGGATCCCGCGCACCAGTCCGGTGAGGATCTGCCGGGGCCCGAACTCGACGAAGGCGGTGACACCGTCGGCGTGCATGGACCGCACGGCGGCGACGAACTCGACCGGGCACAGCATCTGGTCGGCGAGGGTCGTGGCGTTCGCCGCCGGGTCGGCGCCGTAGCCGGCGTCCGGGCTGTTCGCGTACACCGGGGCCTGGGGCTCGCCGATCCGCACGGAGTCCAGCGCGGTACGGAAGCTCTCCACCGCGTGCCCGACGTACTTGGTGTGGAAGGCTCCCGACACCGTCAGCCGTCGTGCGCCGATCCGCTCGCGGGCGCAGACCTCCAGCAGCAGGTCGATCGCGGCGCTGCCGCCGCCCACCACCACTTGCTCGGGGGCGTTGTGGTTGCACACCACGACGTCGGGGACGTCGGTGAGGATCTCCTCGACCCGCTCCCGGCTCGCCGTGACCGCGGCCATCGCACCGGCGTCGGCGGTGCCCTCGGCCGGAGCCATGGCCGCGCCGCGCGCCGCGGCCAGCCGGAAGTAGTCCTGGGCCGGCAGGGCGCCGGAGGCCCACAGGGCGGTCAGCTCGCCGAAGCTGTGCCCGAGGAACGCCTCGGCGCGCAGGCCGAGTTCGGACAGGAACCGGAACTGGCCCACCGAGAGCGCCCCGATCGCGGGCTGTGCGTACTCGGTGCGGTGCACCGTCTCCTCCTGCGCCCGGCGCAGCGCGGAGTCGTGGACCGGCGGCGGGAACACCGCGTCGGCCAGGGTCGGCCGCGTCTCGTCGAGGCACAGGTTGGCCTCGTCGAACGCGAGCGCCACAGGGGGAACGTTCAGCGCGGCGTCGAGCCCCATGTTCAGATACTGGGCGCCCTGGCCGGCGAAGAGGGCGCCGACGCGGACGCCGTCCGCCGCCCGGCGCCGGTAGTGCACGCCGCGCGGGTCCGACCAGCGTTCGGCGTCGGGGTCGGCGGCGATCCGTTCGCGGGCTTCGGCCGCGAGCTTCAACGCGGTCTCCTCGTCGGGGGCGGCGAAGCCGACCCGTGCGTGGCCGGCGGGCACCGGTCCGCCGTCGGCCGACGGGGCGCCGGAGTCCAGCAGTTCCACGAGCGCGGCCGGATCGGGCGCGTGCCACACGTGCGCCCGTGCCCCGCGGTGCAGCGTGCGCGCCGGGGAGCGGCCGGCGTCGTGTTCGTCGAGGACGACGTGGAAGTTGGTGCCGCCGAAGCCCATGGCGGAGGCCGCGGCACGGCGCACGGGCCGGCGCGGATCGCGGATCCAGGGGCGGTGGTGGAGGTTGACGTAGAAGGGCGCCGAGGCGAAGTCGACGCCGCTGTTGGGCCGCGCCGCGTTGATGGTGGGCGGCAGGCTCCTGTGGTGGAGGGCGAGGGCCAGCTTCATCAGACTGGCCGTGCCCGCCGCGCCCTTGGTGTGGCCGATCTGCGACTTGACGCTGCCCAGGGCGGCACCGTGCCGCTGGGCGCCGTGCGCCTCCAGCAGCCCGCGCAGCGCCGTGAGTTCGACGCGGTCGCCGACCGCGGTCCCGGTGGCGTGCGCCTCGAACAGGCCGACGGAGGCCGGTGAGCAGTCCGCGTCCTGGTAGGCACGGTCGAGGGCGCGCCGCTGGCCCTCCGCGCGGGGCGCGTAGATGCTCTTGGCGCGTCCGTCGCTGGAGGAGCCGATGCCGCGGAGCACCGCGTAGATGCGGTTTCCGTCCCGTTCGGCGTCCTCCAGCCGGCGCAGCGCCAGCATGCCGATGCCCTCGCCGAGCAGGGTGCCGTCGGCGTCGTCCGAGAAGGGGCTGATCCGGTCCGTCCTGGACAGCGCTCCGACCTTGCCGAACGCCAGGTACACGAAGATCGAGTTCTCGGTGTCGGCGCCACCGGTGATCATCATGTCCGCGCGGCCGTCCACGAGTTCGGCGACGGCCATCCGCAGCGCGGACAGCGAGGCGGCGCAGGCCGCGTCGACCGTGGAGTTCAGCCCGCCCAGGTCCAGCCGGTTGGCGATCCGGCCCGCCACCACATTGGCCAGGAAGCCGGGGAAGGAGTTCTCCTCCCACGGCGCGAAGGCCCGGGTGTACCGCTCGGCGATCTCCTCGGCGTCCGACGCCGACAGGCCCGCGGCGCGCACCACTTCCTTGAGGACCGGCGTGGACAGCCGGGCCGCGAGCGGATGCATCAGCGGCACCGGGCCGGTCACGCCGAGCACGACGCCGGTGCGCGCCGGGTCGTACCACTCGGAGCCCTCCGTTCCGGCGTCGCGCAGCAGATCACGGGCGACGCCCAGGCTCAGCGTCTGCATGGTGCTGGTGACGTCGAGGTGGTTCGGCGGGACGCCGAACTCGCGCGGTGCGAACTCCACGTCCGGCAGGAAGGCGCCGCGCCGCGAATACGTCTTGTCCGGTGCGGCCGGATCGGGGTCGTAGTAGTCCTCGAGCCGCCACCGGCTCTCCGGCACCTCGCTGGTGCAGTCCGTCCCGTCGACGATGTTCTGCCAGTACGCGCGGTGGTCGCGGGCCATCGGGAACAGACCGGACATACCGACGATGGCGACGGGAGAGTCGGCGAGCCTCCTGCCCGGACGGCTCTGCTGCTCGCTCACGTTCTTCCTTCCTCACGACATCGCTGGTCGTACGGCGCTCCGGCGGTGGCTTGCCCGATCAGTTCGGCGACGCGCTCGGCGAACCGCTGGTGGCCCCGGGCGCTGGGGTGGAGGCCGTCCGGCGACCACATGCCGGGCCGTGCCCACTCCGCGTCGGCGGCGACGTCGACGCAGAGCACCCCGGTGGCCTCGGTGACGGCGCGGAGCATCTCGTTGGCCAGGGCGAAGCGTTCGCGCAGGAGCGCGCGGAACGCCCCGGGCACCGGCAGATTGGCCGGGATGTCCGCGTAGTCCGCGGTGAACACGAGAGTGTCCGCCCCGGCCAACTGGCCGAAGATGGTGGCCAGATTGTCCCGGAACCGGTCCGGGGCGAAGTCGCCGACGAGATCGTTGACCCCGGCGACCACCCCGATGACCGGTGACTTGTCGGCCAGCGCCCGGGGGAGCTGCTCCTCGACGACCTGCTGGGTGGTCGCCTGGTACGTGCCGAGGTTGCGCACCCGTCCTTCCGGCACGTCCAGCAGCCCGGCCAGCCGGGGAACCCAGCCGTACCAGGCGCCGGCCGGACCGGTGGCGCCTCTGCCCTCCACGAAACTGTCACCCAGTGCGTTGAGCCGGATCACTGGTGTGAAGCCCCCTGGAGCAGACGGTCGGACGACGGGAACGCTGGCATGGAAGCAATCAGCGGCCTTCTCCTGACACCCCAGGTCCACCCCAAAGCGCCCCACCACTGCCGCGGGGGACCGGGCGCGGTTCCCGCATTGGGAGGGTTCGCCCCCGTATCGGCGCGGTCCGGCTCGTCCGCTCGCGCGTACGGTTGTCGTCGGCCGAGGCAGGGTCGCCCGGCTCGCCCACCGCCCGGGGATGCGCGCTCCGCCCGGGGATGCGCCCACCGCGAGAGCGCCGACGTCCGCGGACCAGGCCGAGAGGACCGTGTGACGAGACCGCGGACGAGGGTCGCGGAAGCGGAAGGGGCCCCGGCTCGCGTCCACCGCGCGCCGCGCCCGGGCCGCGGGCCGCAACCGGGCCTGCCACCGCGCCACTTGTGAAGGGGAAGAACATGCACGACGCCTGGCTGACGGTCCTGGGGGCCGTCGAAGCACCCGCCCTGCGGCTGGTGTGCCTGCCCCATGCCGGCGGGTCGGCCGCGTACTTCACCTGGCTGCGTGCCGCGCTCCCGGCGGACGCCGAGCTGGTCTGCGTGCAGTACCCCGGGCGCCAGGAGCGGCGGCACGAACCCGCCGTCGAGCGCGCCGACCTGATGGTCGAGGAGATAGCGGCCGCGCTGGAGAAGCGTCCTGACGTGCCGACCGTGGTGTTCGGCCACAGCCTCGGGTCGCTGCTGGCCTTCGAACTGGTCCGGAAGCTGGAGGAACGCGGCCGGCCGCCGCTGGCGCTGGTGGCCTCGGGCCGCCGGGCCCCTTCGGTGCGCCCGCCCGCCGGCGAGCCGCAGTGGAACACCGAGCGGATCATCGAGGAGATGCGGGTGCTGGGCGGTATCGACCCCGCCCTGCTGGACGACCCCGACATACAGGAGCTGTTCCTGCCGGCGCTCCGCGCCGACTACCGGCTCGCGCAGTCCTACCGGCCCGAGCCCGGCGCCCGCGTCCGCTGCCCGCTGGAGGTCCTGACCGGACGGCGGGACCCGCGGGTCACACGAGAGGACGCGGCGGCCTGGCGTGACCACACCGCCGGCCCCTTCGCCCTGCACGTGCTGGAAGGCGGCCACTTCTTCTTCGACACCGACCGCGCCACCGTCCTCGAGGTGATGCGGTCCGTGCTGGACGTCCGGCGCCCGCGCGCCGTCCGCTGAACGGCCGCTCCGGGCCGCTCAGCAGTTGAACGGCCGCTCCGGGCCGCCTTCTTCACGGTCCCCGGGAGGCACCGCCCTCCCCGGGACCGGCGTGCCCGCCTGCCCCGGCGCCGGGCGGACACCGGCGTTCGCTGAGGCAGAGCGGTTCTAGGGGCGGATAGGGGTGGATGGTGAACAGCGGCCGAACATTCAATGGAGCGCACGTAAGAGAGCGCGATCGAGGGGACGCGGCGGCGCTCGTCCAGACCCTTGCAGGAGTTGCCGAACATGGCAGAGAAAGCCACCGCCGTCGTGATCTCGGGTGTGGCGGGACCGGACGATGCGGCACACGACGCGGAGACCGCGGCACTGTGGGCCGCCATCGAGGACTCCGGGATCGTTCCCGCCCCCGGCCGTCCCGTCACCGTGCTGACGGACGAGCAGGTGCCCGGCCTCGCCGGAATTCCCGGCCTCACGGTGAAGCGCGTCAACGGGGCTTCCCCCTGGGCGGCCGCGCGTACGGCCCTGGAGGCGGGCACGGCCACCGCGGTCGCGGTCCATGCGCCCGACGCCGGGGTGGCGGTCGTGCTGTCGTGCTCCGAGGACCCCGGGCAGCGCTACGGTGCGCTCGGCGACGACCCCGGGACCCGGGTGGCCGCACTGCGGCCGGCGCCGATCCC
>NZ_LJGW01000164.1 GCF_001751255.1 Streptomyces nanshensis
CGCCTGCTCGGCGCCGCCGTGCCCGCCGCCGTCCCCCGGCACGCGCGCCGTGAGCGCCACCGGGTCGCTCTCGGAACGCTCGACACGGGCGGCCAGGGTCCGCGCGAGCACGCGGTGCGCTTCCTCGCGCTGTGCCGGGTCGTGCAGCCGCAACTGCACCGAGCCCGCGCCGACGGACGACTTCAACTGGCCCGGTGTGCCCTCCGCGATGACCCGGCCGTGGTCGATCACCGCGATACGGTCCGCGAGTTGGTCCGCCTCGTCCAGGTACTGCGTGGTCAGCAGCACCGTCGTGCCGCGGGTGACCACGGCGCGGACGATGTCCCACACCTGGTTGCGGCTGCGCGGATCCAGGCCCGTCGTCGGCTCGTCGAGGAAGAGCAGGTCCGGGGTGCCGAGGATGCTCGCCGCGATGTCGATGCGCCGGCGCATGCCGCCCGAGTAGTGCTTCACCTGGCGCCGCGCCGCGTCCGCCAGCCCGAACGCCTCCAGCAGCGCCGCCGCCCGCCCGCGTGCGGCGGACCGGGTGTGGCCGAGCAGCCGGGAGAGCAGTACGAGGTTCTCCGTACCGGTCAGGTCCTCGTCCAGGGAGGCGTACTGCCCGGTGAGGCTGACCCGGGCCCGTACGGCGGCCGGTTCGCGCAGCACGTCGTGGCCGAAGACCCGCGCCCGCCCGGCGTCCGGGCGCAGCAGCGTGGCCAGCATCCGTACGGCGGTGGTCTTGCCGGCGCCGTTGGGCCCGAGCACCCCGTAGACCGCACCGGCGGGCACCCGCAGATCGATGCCGTCCACGGCGCGGTTGTCGCCGAAGACCTTCACCAGGCCGTGCGTCTCGACCGCGGGAGCGTCGGCGGTGCCGGAGGCCGGGGCGGGTACGGCGGTCCTGGGGGCGGCCCCCTGCGCGTCCGGTCCGGGTTCCGGTCCAGGTTCCGGTCCGGGGTCCGGCACCGCGTCCGTGCCCGTGCTCGCGTGCGGACCGGTCGTGTCAGTCGTCGGCATCGCTGCCCTCTCTCGTACAGGCGGCTTCCGGAGGCCCGCCCGCACGCGGGCGCCGTCCGGCTCACAGCGGGCAGACCGCAGCCGTGGCCGAAACTCATCGCGGGGGCGCCCGGCGGTGGTTGGGGGCGGCCGGTCGCGGCGGCCGGTCGTGGCGGCCCGGCGCCGTCCGGGCGAGAGCCCTCCGGTGCACGGCCCGCCGCGGCGCTGGGGGACGATGGGGCCATGGCAACGCATCTGATCACCGGTGCCGGCTCGGGCATCGGCGCCGCCGTCACCCGGCGGCTTCTGGACCGCGGCGACGAACTGTGGCTGCTGGCGCGCGACGCCGGCCGCGCCAAGGAGCTGAGGGAGCGGTTCGAGGGCGCCGCCACCGTCGTCGGCGACCTCGCCGAACCGGAGCGGCTCTCCTGGGCCCTGGGCCAGCAGTCCCTGCCGGACCGGCTGGACTCGCTCCAGCACGTCGCGGGCGTCGTCGAGCTGGGCGGCGTGGGCGAGTTGAGCGCACGCGTGTGGAACCAGACGATGGCGGCCAACCTCGTCGCACCCGCCGAGCTGACGCGCCTGCTGCTGCCGCAGCTCCGTCTCGCCCGCGGCCACGTCCTCTTCGTCAACTCCGGCGCGGGGCTGCGCGCCAACCCGCAGTGGTCCGCGTACGCCGCGAGCAAGCACGGTCTGCGGGCGCTCGCCGACTCCCTGCGCGCCGAGGAGGGCGGCAACGGCGTGCGCGTCACGTCCGTCTACCCGGGGCGCACCGCGACGCCGATGCAGGAGAAGGTGCACCGGCAGGAGGGCAGGGAGTACGACGCGGGGCGGTGGACCACCCCCGACTCCGTGGCGACGACCCTGCTGACGGCGCTGGACCTGCCGCGCGACGCGGAGGTCACCGATCTGACCGTACGGCCGGGCACATGAGCACGGAGAGCACCGACAACGCCCCCGCGGGCGCCGCCCGTACCGCGTCCGGAGCCGTGTGGGGCGCCGCGGCGGCCACCGGCGTCGGCTCGATGCCCGGCGAGGACCCGCGCGAGGCGGCCCGTACGGTCACCGGGACGCTGGAGACCTTCCCCTTCCTGCCCGAACTCCCCGCGCGCGGACCGGGCGCGGACATGACCGGACGCACCGTCGGTCTGCTCGTGGAGCTGTATGCGCATCTGGAGCCCAGCGGCTGGCGGATCAGCGACCGGCCCGGCCGTGACACCCGCCGCGCACGCTCCTGGCTGAGCGAAGACCTGGACGCTCTTGAGGAGTTCACGCAGGAGGACCACGGCGGACGGCGCGCCCTGAAGCTCTCCGCGGTCGGCCCCTGGACGCTCGCCGCGGGCCTGGAGCGGCGCAACGGCGAGGCCGTGCTGGGCGACGCGGGCGCGTGCCGCGATGTGACGGCCTCCCTCGTCGAGGGTCTGCGGAACCATCTGGCCGACGTACGGCGCCGGGTGCCCGGCACCCCGCTCGTGCTCCAGCTCGACGAGCCGATGCTGACGGCCGTGCTGCTCGGCAGGGTGCCCACCGCCAGCGGCTACCGCACCCACGGCGCCGTCGACCGCGCGGTCGCCGAGGGCGCGTTGCGCGAGATCACCGGGGCGTGCGCGGCGGAGGACGTGCCCGTCGTCGTGCACTCGTGCGCGCCGCGGCCGCCGTTCGCGCTGCTGCGCCGGGCGGGCGCCGCGGGCGTCTCGTTCGACGCGCGTCTGCTCACCGAGGGTGAGTACGACGCGGTCGGCGAGGCCGTCGAGGGCGGCACGGTGCTCTTCGCCGGGGTCGTGCCGGGGGACGGACCGCCCTCGGGTGGACTGTCGGACCCTGCCGGTAGCGTCGGTGGTGTCAGGTCGCTGTGGCGCAGGCTCGGGCTGTCCCCGGCCCTCCTCGCGGAGTCGGTCGTGGTCACTCCGGCCTGCGGTATGGCAGGCGCCTCGCCCGCGTACGCGCGTGCGGCGCTCGCCCACTGCGTCCGGGCGGCGAGGTCCCTCGCCGACGACCCTGAGTGACGAGAGGACGAGACGGTGGCGGGCAGAGAGAGCACGGCGGCATCGGCGGCGGGCACTGCGGTGCCCCCGGAGGCGCGTGAGCGGCACCGGCTGCTGGCCGAACAGATCGAGGAGCACCGCTTCCGCTACTACGTGCGGGACGCGCCCGTCGTCAGCGACGCCGAATTCGACCGGCTGCTGCGCGAGTTGCAGGCGCTGGAGGAGGAGCACCGGGAGCTGGTCACGCCCGACTCCCCGACCCAGCAGGTCGCGGGGCGGTACGAGACGGGGTTCACCGAGGTCGCCCACCGCGAGCGGATGCTCTCCCTCGACAACGCCTTCGACGACGAGGAGCTGGGGGAGTGGGCCGAGCGCGTCGCCCGCGAACTGGAGGGCGTGGAGCACCACTTCCTGTGCGAGCTGAAGATCGACGGCCTCGCGGTCAACCTCACGTACGAGCACGGCAGGCTCACCCGCGCCGCCACCCGCGGCGACGGCCGCACGGGCGAGGACATCACGCCCAACATCCGTACCATCGACGACATCCCCGAACACCTCGACGGCGAGCGGATCCCCGAGCTGGTCGAGGTGCGCGGGGAGGTCTTCTTCCCGATGGAGCGCTTCGAGGAGCTGAACGCCCGGCTGGTGGAGGCCGGCGACAAGCCGTTCGCCAACCCCCGCAACGCCGCGGCCGGTTCGCTCCGCCAGAAGGACCCGAAGGTCACGGCGACGCGCCCGCTGCGGATGGTCGTGCACGGCATCGGCGCCCGCGAGGGCTTCGACGTGGCCACGCTGAGCGAGGCGTACGGACTGCTGCGCGAGTGGGGACTGCCCACCTCGGACCACACGAAGGTGGTCGAAGGGCTCGACGGCGTCCGCGAGTTCATCGCGTACTACGGGGAGCACCGCCACTCGGTGGCGCACGAGATCGACGGCGTCGTGGTCAAGCTCGACGAGGTGCGGCTCCAGGGACGCCTGGGCTCCACGTCGCGGGCGCCGCGCTGGGCGATCGCCTGGAAGTACGCCCCGGAGGAGGTCAACACCAGGCTGGTCGACATCCGCGTGGGCGTCGGGCGTACGGGACGGGTCACGCCGTACGCGGTGGTGGAGCCGGTGACGGTCGCCGGCTCGGAGGTCGAGTTCGCCACGCTGCACAACCAGGAGGTCGTGCGGTCCAAGGGCGTGCTCATCGGGGACACGGTGGTGCTGCGCAAGGCCGGCGACGTGATCCCGGAGATCCTCGGTCCGGTCGCCGATCTGCGGGACGGCAGCGAGCGGGAGTTCGAGATGCCCGCGCACTGCCCGGACTGCGGCACGGAGCTGCGGCCCATGAAGGAGGGCGACATCGATCTGCGGTGTCCCAACGCCCGTTCCTGCCCGGCCCAGTTGAGGGAGCGGCTGTTCTATCTGGCGGGCCGCAAGAGCCTGGACATCGAGCACTTCGGCTATGTGGTGGCCTCGGCGCTCACCCAGCCGCTGGAGCCGGCGGAGCCACCGCTGAAGGACGAGGGCGGTCTCTTCGACCTCCGTACGGAGGATCTGCTGCCCATCAAGTCGTATGTGGTGGACCCGGATTCGGGTCTGCCCAAGCGGGATCCGGAGACGGGCGAGGAGAAGGTCGTCACCCTCTTCGCCAACCAGAAGGGCGAGCCCCGCAAGAACACCCTGGCGATGCTGGAGAACATCCAGGCGGCCAAGGAGCGTCCCCTCGCCCGGATCATCACCGGGCTCTCCATCCGCCATGTCGGGCCGGTGGCCGCGGAGGCGCTGGCCCGCGAGTTCCGCTCCCTGGACCGCATCGCGGAGGCCGACGAGGAGGAGCTGGCGGCGACGGAGGGCGTGGGCCCGACGATCGCGGCGTCGCTGAAGGCGTGGTTCGCGGAGGAGTGGCACCGCGAGATCGTCGAACGGTGGCGCGCCGCGGGCGTGCGCATGGAGGCGGAGGGCTCGCAGGAGTCGGGCCCGCGCCCGCTCGAAGGCATCACCGTCGTCGTCACCGGGACCCTGGAGACGCTCACCCGGGACGCCGCGAAGGAGGCCCTCCAGCAGCGGGGCGCAAAAGTGACCGGGTCGGTTTCGAAGAAGACCGGCTTCGTGGTGGTGGGGGAGAGTCCGGGGTCCAAATACGACAAGGCCGTCCAGTTGAAGGTGCCTATTTTGGACGATGACGGTCTCGCCGTTCTTCTGGAGCGCGGCGCGGACGCGGCCCGCGAAGTGGCCGAAAAGCATTCCGAATAGGGCACTGAGGGCGCGTCAACTCGTCCCGGTTCTCCCGCTGTTCCATCTCCGTCACAGGTGTCCCGTGCGTTTGCGGCCGGGTATGCACTCAGCAGCCGCACTGTTATCGGCTGTTGTGCGCGAAAGGGGCTGGATCAGCCGGGTCGCACACAGTCAACCCGGGCCGATCGCTGCCCTGGAAGCTGTGTGCGGCCTACTGTTGATGTGTGTGCCTGATTTGGGGAAGCAGGCACGGACGGCCGGCGGAGGGACGGGCATGCAGGAAATTCCTGGGGGCCACGGCCCCCCGTACTCCAGCCTGCCCGACGGCACGAGTGGCAGTACGGGGTCCACGGGCGGAGCGGAGGACGTGCCGTGGGTGCAGCGCATCGCCGCGCTGCGAGTGCCCGGACTGTCGTTGATCGTCGTCGTCGGAGCTGGCATCGCTCTGGGCACAGGCATCTTCCGGGTCATGACGGACAGCAGAGCACTCTTCCCGGACGCGGTCGCGGGGTGGTCGCTCGCGGTCCTCACGGGTCTGATCGTCGGTCACCTCGTGGCGCTCGGCCGGGACCGCTGGTGGAGCGGCACCGGTTCGGGCGCCGCGCTGACGCTGGCGATCCTGCTGCTGTACGGCTGGGCTCCGGCCGTGGTCGTCAGCCTCGCGGTGGTGGTGCTGGTGGGTGCGGTGCGCCGCACCCGCTGGCGGCAGGCCCTCGTACAGGGCGCCGTCGACATCCTCGGCATCGGGGCGGCGGCGCTGACGCTCTCCGCGGTCGGCGTCCACCCGTCGGTGGCGCACCCGTGGCAGCCCGCGGACTGGGACTTCTTCGCGCTGCCCGAGATCGTGCTGGCCGCCTTCGTGTATCTGGTGGTCACCCGCACCCTGCTGTGGTTCTCGCACTCGCCGCGCAAGACGGGCCTGCCCACCGCGCTGCGCAGGGCGCTGCTGCGGCAGGGGCTGATAGCCGGCGCGCTGCTGGGCATATCGCCGCTGATCGCGGTGGTCGCCGCCTACCGGCCCATTCTGCTCCCGCTGTTCGCGGTGCCGCTCATCGCGCTGGACTCCACGCTGTGGATCGCCCGCGTACGGGCCGAGGAGGCGCTGCGCGATCCGCTCACGGGACTGCCCAACCGGCAGTGGCTGCTGGAGCGCACCTGGTCGGCGCTGGACGAGGCGGACCGTACGGAGGCCCGCTCGGCGCTCGTCCTCATCGACCTCGACCGCTTCCGTTCCGTCAACGACACGCTCGGCCATCTCGCGGGCGACAGGCTGCTGTTGAAGATCGCCGAACGGCTCCGCGCGGAACTGCCGCGCGGCGCGGAGGCGGCACGGCTCGGCGGCGACGAGTTCGCCGTCCTGCTGCCGATGGCCGACTCCGCCACCGGCGCCATGCGCGCCGCCCGCACCCTGGTCTCGGCGCTGGGCGCGCCGCTCGACCTGGACGGGCTGACGCTCGTCCTGGAGGCCAGCGCGGGCGTCGCCGTCTTCCCGGAGCACGCACGCGAGGCCGAGGGACTGCTGCGCCGCGCGGACGTGGCCATGTACGAGGCCAAGCGCGACCGCACGGGCGTCGAGGTCTACGAGGCCACACGCGACAGCAACACCCCCGACCGGCTGGGCCTGTTGGCGGATCTGCGCCGCGCGCTGGACGCCGGCGAGGTCGAGCTGCACTACCAGCCGAAGGTCGGCTTCGACGGCGTCGTCGGCGGCCTGGAGGCACTGGTGCGGTGGGTGCACCCCGAGCGGGGACGCGTCCCTCCGGACGAGTTCATCGCGATCGCGGAGACGTCGGGGCTGATGCCGCGGCTGACCGAGTACGTCCTGGAGACGGCACTCGCGCAGGTCTCCCGCTGGCGTTCGGACGGGCTCACGGTGCCCGTCGCCGTGAACGTCTCACCCCGCGACGTCCACGCACCGGGCTTCGCGGGCGACGTCGCGGGCCGCCTCGCCCGGCACGGAGTCCCCGCCGGCGCCCTCCAGTTGGAGATCACGGAGCACGTCCTGCTGGAGGACCCGCACCGCGCGGCGGACACGCTGGCGGCGCTGGCGGGGCACGGCGTGAAGATGTCCCTGGACGACTTCGGCACCGGCTACTCCTCGCTCGTCCATCTGCGGCGGCTGCCGGTCAGCGAGCTGAAGATCGACCGGTCCTTCGTGGCCCGGCTCGCGGTGGACGCGGAGGACGCGGAGATCGTGCGCTGCACCGTCGATCTGGCGCACTCCCTGGGCCTGTTGGTGGTGGCGGAGGGCGTCGAGGACGACGAGACATGGGAGCGGCTGCGGGATCTGGGGTGCGACGCGGTGCAGGGGTGGCTCGTGGCCGCCGCGATGCCGCCGGACGAGACGACGGCGTGGCTGCGGGCGCGCGACGGCGTCCCGGACGCCATCGAACACTCCACTCCGCGCCCGCAGTCGGAGTGCGGCCCGTCGGCGTCCGCGGCGGGCTCCACCCGCCAGCACCCCGGCTCCACGAGCGGCCCGCCGCACCCCTCGGGCCCGCCCAAACCGACCCAGTCCCACGACGCGAACCGGCCGACGGGGTGGCAGCCGGTGCAGTAGCGCGTGGCCGCTTGGGCGCTTGGCGGGTGGTGGTTCGCCTCCGGTTCGTGGTTGGTTCCGGGGGCGGGCCGCTCCGGTGTCCCGTCCCCTCGCTCCGCTGGGGAGACCCCAAGCGTCCCGCCCCCTCCTGCCGTCCGGCGTCTGCCGCTTTCGTACGTCCACGCCTACGGCTCTCAACTGCCGCCGTGCGTCGGCGGCTTGAGGCCGTCCCTCTCGTACGTTCAGTCAACTACGGCCGTATGCGGACCTGTTCGGGATCGAAGCGATCGCCGTGCATCTGTGTCACCGGAGGGGTAGCCGCCGACGTACGGGAGGGGGCGGGCCGCGCAGGGGGTATGTCCGGACGCTTGCCCGTGATTTGCGGACCGGTACTGGTAAGGCCCAGCAATTGGGCGGACGGTACAGGGAGGTAAATCATGGGTCCGGACGTGCCCCCGGAGCGGCCCGCACCCGGAGCCCGATCGCACCCCGAGGCGCACTGAGCCGCACCCACAGCGCGGCCCCCGCCGCCCGACGCCCGGCCCACCCCGTAAGAGCCATAGGATTGGGCTCGGAAAATCCGACACTCACCCAGAGGACCGCTGCATGCCTGGCATCTCGCGCGAGGAGGTCGCCCACCTCGCCCGGCTGGCGCGCCTGGAGCTGAAAGACGAAGAGCTGGATCACTTCGCCGGTCAGCTCGACGACATCATCGGTGCCGTCGCCACCGTCTCCGACGTCGCCAACGAGGACGTACCGCCGACCTCCCACCCGCTGCCGCTCACGAACGTCATGCGCCCGGACACCGTCCGTCCGAGCCTGACCCCGCAGCAGGCGCTCTCCGGCGCCCCGGCACAGGAACAGCAGCGTTTCAAGGTGCCGCAGATCCTCGGGGAGGACTGAGCGATGGCCGACCTGACCAGACTGACCGCGGCGCAGACCGCGGAGATGATCGCGAGCGGCGAGGTCACCGCCGTCGAGGTCGCCGAGGCGCACCTCGCGCGGATCGAGGCGGTGGACGAGAAGGTGCACGCCTTCCTGCACATCGACCGCGAGGGCGCGCTCGCCAAGGCCCGCGAGGTCGACGAGAAGCGCGCACGCGGTGAGCGGCTCGGCCCGCTGGCCGGTGTGCCGGCGGCGGTCAAGGACCTGTTCACCACCGAGGGCGTGCCGACCACGGTCGGCTCCAAGATCCTCGAGGGCTGGATCCCGCCGTACGACTCGACCGTGGTGCGCAAGCTGAAGGAGGCGGACGTCGTCATCCTCGGCAAGACGAACATGGACGAGTTCGCCATGGGCTCCTCGACGGAGAACAGCGCGTACGGGCCGACCGGCAACCCGTGGGACCTGACCCGCGTACCGGGCGGTTCCGGAGGCGGTTCCTCCGCGGCGATCACCGCGTACGAGGCGCCGCTGGCGCTGGGCACCGACACCGGCGGCTCCATCCGCCAGCCCGCCGCCGTCACCGGCACCGTGGGCGTCAAGCCGACCTACGGCGGGGTCTCCCGCTACGGCATGGTGGCCTTCTCCTCCTCGCTCGACCAGGCCGGTCCCTGCGCCCGTACGGTGCTCGACGCGGCGCTGCTGCACGCCGTGATCGGCGGCCACGACGAGCTGGACTCGACCTCCATCGACCAGCCCGTCCCGGACGTCGTCGCGGCCGCCCGCAACGGCGACGTGGCGGGCCTGCGGGTCGGCGTCGTCACGGAGTTCCGCGGCGAGGGCTACCAGGCGGGCGTGCTCCAACGCGTCGACGAGACCGTCGAGTTGCTGCGGGAGCTGGGCGCGGAGGTCGTCGAGGTCTCCTGTCCGTCCTTCACCAAGGCCCTCGCGGCGTACTACCTGATCGCGCCGTCCGAGTGCTCCTCGAACCTCGCCCGCTTCGACGCGATGCGCTACGGCCTGCGCGTGGGCGACGACGGCACGCACTCCGCGGAGGAGGTCACCGCGCTCACCCGCGAGGCCGGCTTCGGCGACGAGGTCAAGCGCCGCGTGATGCTGGGCACTTACGCGCTCAGCTCCGGCTACTACGACGCGTACTACGGGTCGGCGCAGAAGGTCCGCACGCTCATCACGCGTGACTTCGAGCGTGCCTTCGGCGAGGTGGACGTGCTGGTCTCGCCCACCACCCCGACCACGGCCTTCCCGATCGGCGAGCGCACCGACGACCCGATGGCCATGTATCTGGCCGACCTGTGCACCATCCCGTCCAACCTGGCCGGGAACGCCGCCATGTCCGTACCGTGCGGTCTGGCCCCGGAGGACGGCCTTCCGGTGGGGCTCCAGATCATCGCCCCGGCCATGGCCGATGACTGTCTCTATCGTGTCGGTGCGGCGCTGGAAGCCGCTCACCAGGCACGTTGGGGGCACCCGCTGCTTGAGGAGGCACCGTCGCTGTGAGTGGAAAGCTCCAGAAGGCCAAGGGGTTCAAGAAGTCCAGGGCCGGTATGTATCTGTCCATCGCCAGCTCGCTCTTCGGGGTGGTCGGCACCGTCAAGCGCGGCAAGGAGGCGCGTCGCGAGGGCGACACGCTCCAGCTCATCGACGTGGCCGTCTCGGCGGCGGGCATCGTCACGGGTGTCGCGCTGCTGGTGCGTGAGCTGCGGCGGCTCGACGTCGACGACGTCCTCTTCGACGACTGAGAGGCGAGTTTCCAGTGACCGTCACCGAACTGGTGCCGTACGAGGAGGCGTTGGCGACCTACGACCCCGTCATGGGGCTGGAGGTCCACGTCGAGCTCGGTACCGCGACGAAGATGTTCTGCGGCTGTTCGACGACGCTCGGCGCGGACGCCAACAGCCAGACGTGCCCCACGTGTCTGGGGCTGCCGGGCGCGCTGCCCGTCGTCAACGCGACGGGCGTCGAGTCCGCCGTCCGTATCGGTCTCGCGCTGCACTGCGAGATCGCGGAGTGGTGCCGCTTCGCGCGGAAGAACTACTTCTACCCGGACATGCCGAAGAACTTCCAGACCTCTCAGTACGACGAGCCGATCGCCTTCGACGGCTACCTCGACGTACAGCTCGAGGACGGCGAGATCTTCCGCGTGGAGATCGAGCGCGCGCACATGGAGGAGGACACCGGCAAGTCGACGCACATCGGCGGCGCCACGGGCCGCATCCACGGGGCCTCCCACTCGCTGCTCGACTACAACCGGGCCGGCATCCCGCTCATCGAGATCGTCACCAAGCCGATCGAGGGCGCGGGGGAGCGGGCGCCCGAGGTCGCCAAGGCGTACGTCGCCGAACTGCGCGAGCTGATCAAGGCGTTGGGCGTCTCCGAGGCCCGCATGGAGATGGGCCAGATGCGCTGCGACGTGAACCTGTCGCTGCGCCCGAAGGGCGAGCGGTCCTTCGGCACCCGCAGCGAGACGAAGAACGTCAACTCGCTGCGCAGCGTGGAGCGTGCGGCCCGCTTCGAGGTCCAGCGGCACGCGGCCGTACTGGACGCGGGCGGGAAGATCGTCCAGGAGACGCGCCACTTCCACGAGGACGACGGCAGCACGACGCCGGGCCGGGTGAAGGAGGAGGCGGAGGACTACCGCTACTTCCCCGAACCGGATCTGGTGCCGGTGGCGCCCTCGCGCGAGTGGGTCGAGGAACTGCGCGCCGGGCTCCCGGAGTTGCCGCGCGTACGCCGCAACAGGCTGCGCGAGGAGTGGGGCATCTCGCAGCACGAGATGCAGTCCGTGCTCAACGCCGGCGCCGTCGGCCTGATCGTGGCCACGACGGACGCGGGCGCTCCGGCCGACCAGGCCCGCAAGTGGTGGATGGGCGAACTCGCCCGCCGCGCCAACGAGTCGGGCACCGACCTGGCGGATCTGCCCATCGGCCCGGAGGACGTCGCCCGGGTCTGCGCGCTGGTCGCGGAGGGCTCCCTCAACGACAAGCTCGCACGGCAGGTCATCGAGGGCGTCCTCGACGGTGAGGGCGCTCCGGACGAGGTCGTCGAGAAGCGCGGTCTGAAGGTCGTCTCGGACGAGGGCGCGCTCGGCGCGGCCGTCGACGAGGCGATCGCGGGCAACGCGGCCGTCGCCGAGAAGATCCGCGGCGGCAAGGTGCAGGCGGCGGGCGCGCTCGTCGGCGCGGTCATGAAGGCCACGCGCGGGCAGGCCGACGCGGCACGGGTGCGCGAACTGATCCTGGAGAAGCTCGGCGTCGAGGGCTGAGCCCGGCCCCGGCCGGCCGGGGCGGCAGACGACGGAGAGGCGGTCCGAGCGGGCCGCCTCTCCGTCTGTGCCGGGCCGTTCCGGGCCGCCCGGCGGTGTGTTCAAGGGGTGTGCGCGCGGTCTCCGCCCCCGTGGTGCACGGAGCGCGCACATTGCGTTCGCACATGGTCGTCCGTCCCGTAGATGTAGGCGATGACCTGCGGTAACGCCAGGGTGGCGCGGCACTTGTGGGCTTGAACACAAAGGTGGCAAAGGATCTTCTTCCGGTGTCACTCTGCCAGGACGGAACATCACGACATCATCACGATGTCGCCGTCCCTCCCTGCCCGCCCATGCGGCGCCGTGGGCCCCGTACGTCCACAGGTCCGTCGTACGAACCCGGCTCGGGAGGCCCCCGCCCCCACTCCCGGGAAGAGGTCAAGCGCGTATGACGGCTCTCGCCCGCTGGTGTCTGCGCCGCCGTCTGGCCGTGATCGTGCTGTGGTTCGCCGTTCTCCTGGGCGTGGGCACCTCCGCGCTCGCCACCGGATCGGCGTTCTCCAACCAGTACGACGTCCCCGGCACCGAGTCGGGCCGTGCGACCACGCTCATGAGCCAGGGCTTCCCCGACCGCAAGGGCGACAGCGACACCATCGTCTGGCACACGGGCAAGGGCACCGACGCCTCCACGGACGACGTCCGCGACGCACAGGTCGAGAAGACCATGGGCCGGACCCTGAAGGACGTCGCGAAGCTGCCCGGCGTCGCCTCGGTCCAGAGCCCGTACGGCGGTGAACGCGGCGAGCACGAGGACCGCGTCAGCCGCGACGGCCGTACCGCGTACGCGACGGTGACCTTCGACCAGTCCGTCGAGAAGCTCGACAAGAAGGACGTGCAGCGCGTCGTCGACACCGCGCAGCGCGCGGGCGAGAAGGTCCCCGGAGTCGACATCGAACTCGGCGGCCCCGGCATCGCGTTGACCGAGAAGCAGGAGGGGCACCTCAGCGAGGCCGTGGGCGTCGCCGTGGCGGCCGTGGTGCTGCTGATCGCCTTCGGCTCGCTCGCCGCGATGGTGCTGCCGCTGGTGACGGCCGTGGTCAGCGTCGGCACGGCCACCCTCGGCATCGGGCTGCTCAGCCATGTGATGACGGTGGCCGACTTCGCGCCGATGCTCGGCACCCTCATCGGACTCGGCGTCGGCATCGACTACGCGCTGTTCATCGTCACCAGACACCGCCGCGGACTGAAGGAGGGCCTGCCCGTCGACGTGGCGGCCGAGCGCGCCGTCGCATCGGCGGGGCGGGCCGTGGTGTTCGCCGGTGTCACGGTGTGCATCGCCCTGCTGGGCATGCTCGTGCTCCGGCTCAGCTTCCTCAACGGCGTCGCGGTCGCCGCCTCGTTGACCGTCGTGCTCGCCGTGCTCTCCTCCGTCACGCTCGTGCCCGCACTGCTCGGCGTCATCGGCAAGCGCGCCCTGAGCAGACGGGAGCGGCGGCGGATGCTCGCGGAGGCGGACGCGGACGCGGAGGGCAGTACGGACGGGCCGGGCGTCGCGGACGCGCCGCACGCCTCCGCCGGCGTCTCCACCGCCAAGAGCGCCCGGCGGGCGGGCGGTTGTGCCATCGCGCGCTGGTCGTCCTTCGTCTCCCGCCATCCCCGGCTGCTCGGCGGGATCGCCGCCGCGGTGATGGTCGTGCTGGCGGTGCCCGTGACCGGGCTCCAGCTCGGCACGTCCGACCAGGGCAGCAACCCCCGTACGACCACGACGCGGCAGGCCTACGACCGGCTCGCGGACGGATTCGGACCGGGCACGAACGGGCCGCTCACGCTCGTCGGCGAGATCGACGACGCCGCCGCGAAGCTCGACTTCGAGAAGCTGCCCGACAAGCTGCGCGACGTCGACGGCGTCGCCCATGTCTCCGGCGGCGAGCTGAACGGCAGCGGCGGCACCGGCGTCATCACCGTCGTCCCGGACAGCGCGCCGCAGGACAAGCGCACCTCGCAACTCGTGGAGGACCTGCGCGAGGACGTGCTGCCGGAGGCGACCTCCTCCAGCTCCCTCGACGTACGGGTGGGCGGAGTGACGGCCGCGCACGACGACTTCGCGTCCGTGATCCTCGGCAAGCTGCCGCTGTTCGTCGGCGTCGTGGTCTCGCTGGGATGCGTGCTGCTCCTCGTCGCCTTCCGCAGCATCGGGATCCCGCTGAAGGCCGCGCTGATGAACGTGATGGCGGTGGCCGCGGCGTGCGGGGTGGTCGTCGCCGTCTTCCAATGGGGGTGGGGCAGCGGCCTGTTGGGGCTGGGCGGTCCCGGACCGATCGAGCCCTTCCTGCCGGTGATCATGGTCTCGGTGCTCTTCGGGCTGTCGATGGACTACCAGGTCTTCCTCGTCAGCCGTATGTACGAGGAGTGGCGTCTGACCGGGGACAACTGTAGATCCGTACGCGTCGGGCTGGCCGAGACGGGACGGGTGATCAACTCCGCGGCCGTCATCATGATCGCGGTCTTCGGTGCGTTCGTGCTGAGCGGCGACAGGATCATCGCGATGTTCGGCATCGGGCTCGCGGCGGCCGTGGCGCTGGACGCGTTCGTGCTGCGTACGCTGCTCGTCCCCGCGCTGATGCACATGCTGGGCAGCGCCAACTGGTGGCTGCCGAAGTGGATGGACCGCTGGCTGCCGCGCGTCAGCATCGAACCGGAGACTCCGGCACCGGAGCCGGAGTCCGTACCGGAAGGGCTGCCGGAGTCCGTACCGGAACCACGGGCGGAGCCCGCACCGGTCGCCGCCGCCGGCGCGGGCGCACTCCCCGCACCGCGTGACGCACTCTCATCGGACTCTCAGAATCGGCCCCTACGGTGACGCCCCATGGCTACCGAGACGACCAAGACCGACAAGAACGAGGAGGCCGGCGGCGTGACCGACACCGGACTCGACAAGGACACCAGCGAGGAGACCGCCGGCAAGACCGGTGAGTCCTCGGCCGCCGCGGCGTCGGCCGAGGAGAACCCCCGTACCGAGACCCTCACGGACGACGGCCTCGCCGAGGACGACCTCGACGACGAGGGCCCCGGCGACGACGGCACCGCCCGTGCCACCGCCCTACGCCGCGGCAGCGGACTGGGCGCCGGCGCCGCCGCCGTCGTCAGCGCCGGGCTGGGCCTGAGCTCCATCACGGGCACCTCGCTCAGCGAGATGCTGCGCGACCGCAAACAGCTCATCGGGCAGATCGAGAGCAGCGCCCAGGGCGCGCAGGGCGGCGGCGGTGGCGCCGACCAGATCAACGCGCTGTACGGCGCGCCCTGGCACGCCACGGCGCTGCTGAACGGCATCTTCGCGCTGCTCGCCGTCCTCGTGGGCGGTGTGCTGCTCGCGCTGGCGGCCCGGCGTGCCGACACCCGTTCCTGGGTGAAGGGCGTCGCGCTGGGCGGTGTGATCCTCGGCGTCATCGGCCTGGTGGTGGCCGGCGGCATGTACCTGGACCTCTTCGCCTCCGCGCCCGAGGTGCCGAGCGCGCCCGCCGGACAGCCCGCGCAGTGACCGCGGGACGGTGACCTCCGGGCCGCCGGACCGGTCGTACGGACGCGCCGTGCGGGCCGGTGGTACGCGCCGGTCGTACGGGCCGTGCCGCGTACGCCGCCCGTCGCGGGTGCCCGAACCGCCCCTGGCACGGCCG
>NZ_LJGW01000147.1 GCF_001751255.1 Streptomyces nanshensis
GAGGGCCGCGGGCCGCCGGACGGCGCGGAGCGGGGCGCGGGGACGGACGGCGTGGCCGTCGTGTCCGTGGAGGCGCCGCCCGTGGAGGCGGGGACGGACGTGGGAGCCGAGGGGCGCGGCCCCGTGCTCTCGCCGACCTCGCGGGCCGGTGCCGGGCTCTCGGTCTCCCGCTTGGGCTGGGTGATCAGCGACTGCGGGACCATCAGCAGCACGCCGGTGCCGCCGTGCNGACCGACAGGTCGTGCTTGTGCGCCAGCCGTCCCACGACGGCGAGGCCGAGCCGCGTCCCGGAGAGGTTGGTGAGGTCCAACGACTCGGAGGAGACGGCCTGTTGGGCGCGTTCCAGGGCGACGTCGCCCATGGTGAGCCCGCCGTCCTCGACGGTGATGATGACGCCCGCCGAGGCTTCCTCGACGTAGACGTGCACCTCGGAGGTGGGAGGCGAGAAGTTGGCGGCGTTGTCCATGAGTTCGGCCAGCGCGTGCATCACGCCCTCGGCGGCGTGGCCGGCGACGGCCAGTTCGCACGAGGAGTGCAGCCGGATGCGCTGGTAGCCGCTGATGCGTCCCATCGCGCCGCGCAGGATGCTCTCCATGACGATGGGCTTGGCCCAGCGCCGTCCGGTGCGCGCGCCGGTCAGTACGGCGATGGAGTCCGCGAGGCGTCCCGTCTGCGCGGTGCGGTGGTCCAAGTGCAGGAGATCTCCGAGGACTTCCTCGTCGGAGTACTTGTGCTCCATCTCCCGCAGGTCGGCCGCCATGCTGGTGGCCAGCGCCTGTACGCGGCCCGCCGCGTTGGCGCACGCGGCCATCGCCGCGGCCCGCATGCCCTCGCCGCGGTGCACCTCGTTGGCCAGGGAGTGCAGTACGCGCTGGTGCGTGGGGTTGGCGACCGTCGGTACGGCGGCCAGTGCCGTCTGCGCGGAGGCTCCGGAGCGCAGCCGCTCGACCAGGATCGGGACGATGACGTCCGCGAAGTGGGCCGCGACCGCCTTCTCCGCGTCGGAGTCGGCCTCCTGCTGCCGGACGACGGCGCGCAGACCCTGCGCGAGGAGGATGCCGCGGGTGGCGAGGGCGACCGCGACGCTGAGCAGTACGGCGGCGACTCCGCTGCCCCAGGCGATGCCGGGGCGTACGGACTGCGGCGCGGCGTAGACGGCCAGCAGACAGGCGGGCCCCGTGACGAGCACGGCGATCAGCAGGGCGAGAGCGGTGCCCGTTCCGGTCCGCGGTTTCTTCGGCGGCCGGCCGCTCGTGGCAGTCGCGGCGCCGTGGGCGGAGCGTTTGGACGGTGGAGAGGTCTCGGGGGTCATCAATCAGGGTCCTTGTGGACAGGTCCGGGCAGGGAGGGAAGTTCGCCGCGACAGTCCGATCAGCGCCGCACCAATATAGGGGAGTCGTCGATCATTTAAAGCCGCAGACCGAAAACATCTGATCAATCGCTCACCTACGTCCGCCCGTTGACATCTGCCGGGTGTGCAGGACCTCTGTCAAAAGCCGTGAATCCCGCCGATGTCCCGCCGGATCTGCTCCGCGCACTCGCCGACGCGGAGAAAACCACCGCTGCACGCAAATGCCGTTCCATGTCCTATTCGGTCGCATGGCCGTAACCGCCCAATTTCTGCAGGGCTTTCGGGACGGTGTACCGGCCTGTTCCGTCGCACTCAGTCTGGCCATGGAAGCGTCCCGTGGGAAGAGTTTTCGTCAGGTTCCGCATCGCGCGGCTGCGCTGTGCCGCCGTCACATGCGCGCGTGGAACCGGCGGGCCAGCTCCACCGTGCGGGCCGCCGTGGCGCGCGGGGTGGCGTACGACGTCAGATCCACCGGCGGTGAGAAGCGGCGCACCGTGATCGCCTGCGGCGCCGCGAAACCGCGCAGCCCCTCCTCGCCGTGCACCCGCCCGTACCCGGACTCCCCGGATCCGCCGAAGGGCAGCGAGGGCACGGCGGCGTAGCCCAGCACGGACCCCACCGACACCATGCCCGCGCGCAGTTGCTCCGCGGCGGCACGTCCCGCGCGGGAGGAGCCGGTGAAGACGGCGGCGCCGAGCGCGTACGGGGAGGCGTCGGCGCGTTCGACGGCCTCCTCCAGGTCGCGTACGGAGTTGACCGCGACGAGCGGGCCGAAGGTCTCCTCCCGCATCACGGACGCGTCCTCCGGCACGTCCGCCAGCACCACCGGCTGCACGTAGGGCGCGCTGACGGACTCCGGTCCGCCGTGCAGCACACGGGCGCCCGACGCGACGGCCTCCTTCAGATGGCGCTCGACGGTGTCGAGTTGCGAAGGGAGCGTCATCGGGCCGTAGTCGGCGGCCCGGCCGCTGCCGTCGGCGTCCGTACCCTCGGCGTCCGGCCCCTCGGCGTCCGGCAGACCGTGGCCGCTCTGCTGCGGGCCGGCGCTGACCTGGGCGGCCCGCCGCACCACGCGCCGGCACAGATCCTCGTGGACGGACTCGACCGCGTACACCCGCTCCACGCCCGTGCAGGTCTGGCCCGCGTTGGAGACGGCACCCCAGACGATGGCCTCCGCCGCACGGTCCAGTCCGGGCCCGTCCAGGTCGCCGCCCACCAGCACCGCGTCCTTGCCGCCGCCCTCTGCCGTCAGCGGGGTCAGCGACTCCGCGCAGGCCGCGGCGACCTTGCGGGCGGTGCCCGGGGATCCGGTGAAGGCCACCTTGTCCACGCCGGAGCGCGCCAGCGCGTCCCCGGTGCGGCCCTCGCCGGTCACGGCGGAGAAGAGGCCCGCGTGCTCCGGCACGGTCTCGGCCCAGATGCGCGCGAGCAGAACGCCCACGCCGGGCGTGAGCTCGGACGGTTTGAAGACCACGCCGTTCCCCGCCGCCAGCGCGTAGCCGATCGAGCCCATCGGCGTGTAGACCGGGTAGTTCCACGGGCCGATCACGCCGATCACCCCGAGCGGACGGTAGGCCAGCAGCGACCGCTGATGCGTGGAGAGCAGCCCCGACGGGACGCGGCGGCGCCCCAGCACCCGCCGCGCGTGACGCGCCGCCCAGTCCAGATGGATCACCGCCAGCAGCACCTCGGTGCGTGCGTCGTGGTCCGGCTTCCCGGTCTCCGCGGTGACGGTCTCGGCGACCTCGCCCATCCGCGCGGCGAGGGCGCGCTTGAACGTCAGCAGCGCCGCCTTGCGGCCCTTCCAGCCCGCTCTGGCCCAGCCCTTGGCCGCCTCCCGGGCCCGTCCGACCGCGTCCGCGATCTCCTCGGGGCCGTGCACCGGATACTCGGCGAGCTGCTGCCCGGTGGCGGGGGAGAGGGAGGCGAAACGTCCGGTGCCGGTCATGGGGCGTCCTCCGGTGGCAGGGGTGCGGGCGGTCGGTGCACCGTCCACGCCGGGCCGCGCGATCCGGGCGCCCGGACGTGCGAGGCGTCCGGCGAGGGGGCGCAGCGGCGCACGCTACCAGCGGGCGGCGCCGTACAAGTGGCATCTGCGGCAGGGCAGTTGGGTGCCGCATGCTCATCGGCGCGGTGTGCCGCATCATGAACGGGATGAGCAGCGACGACAGCGACAGCGACGGCGCCGGCGCGGACCGCGGCGGTGACGGCCGCGGGAACGCCCCGCGCCCGCCGCACGAGGAGC
>NZ_LJGW01000166.1 GCF_001751255.1 Streptomyces nanshensis
AGCCCAACGCCGGCGAACTCGCGGGCATCACCGGCACGACCGAACCGCTGCGCGCCGCGCGGGCGGCACAGCGGCGCGGTGCGCACTCGGTGGCCGCGTCGCTGGGTCCCGACGGCATGCTGCTGGTCACCCCGGACGGCATGTGGCAGGCGGGCCCGCCGCACTCCCTGACGGGCAACCCGACCGGAGCGGGCGACTCCGCGGTGGCGGGGGGGCTGTCCGGACGNCGAGGGGCTGCCCTGGCCGGAGCGGCTGGCCCGTGCCGTCGCGCTGTCGGCGGCCACCGTACGGGCGCCCACGGCAGGGGAGTTCGACGAGGAGGTGCACGCCGACCTGCTCTCGCGCGTCACGGTCGAGGAGAGCAGCGAACCCGCCCCCGGATGACCGGGAACGGGTTCGGGTTCGGGTTCGGGTTCGGCGGAACGTACGGGACGGCCACGGGCGGAAACCGGAACAGGCCGCCGGGCCGCGGAGTCGCGAAGCCCGCGGACGTCAGCGGATCTTGCCCGCCTTGAGCCAGACCTGGTCGAGGTTGAAGTCGCACTTGTTGCCGTCCTCGCAGGAGATCTTGAAGGTGTTGGCGCCTTCCTTCAGATCGACCCAGGCGTAGGTGCTCATCCAGCCGTGCTCCCAGTCGCCCTCCTTGACCTGGCCGCCCCAGTTGGACATGTCCAGGGGCTGTGAGGCCGGCCGGCCGTTGACCGTGAGGGTCGCGTCGGCGTCCTTGCCCGGTATGCCGTAGCGCACGTAGAGGGTGTAGATGCCGGCCTTCGGCACGTCCGCGGACGACCAAGTAGCAGAAGCGCCCGTGGCGTTCATCGCCCCGACGTACGAGCCGTCGCTGCTCTGGGCACCGGAGACGTCGCTCTGCGCGGACGCCCCGCCCGCGAGCTGGAAGGTGGCGGCGTCCTGCTTCTTGCCGATCTGCTTGCCCTTGCGCGGCTTCTTCGAACCGGGCTTCTCCTCCTGGCCCTTGCCGCCGTCGGCGCCCGCGGAAGCGCCCGCGCGGCCCTCGTCGTCGCCCGGCGAGCTGTTGAAGTAGATCGCCGCGCCGATGCCCACGACCACGGCCGCGACGACGGCGAGCGCCCCGATCAGCAGACCGTTGCGGCTGCCTCCGCCGCCCCGGCCCCCGCCGTGCCCACCGCCGTATCCGCCGTCGCCGGGGGCCGGTTGCGGGGTGACGGCACGTCCGCCGGTCATCGTCTCGGGCGCCGCGTAGTGCGCGTTGGGCTGCTGCCCGTACGCGGCGGTCTGCTGGGTGCCCGGGCCCGAACCGTAGCCGCCGTAACCGCCGTACTGGCGCTCGCCGACCGCGCGGACCTGGTTGTACGAGCGCCGGGGAACGCCGCTCTGCGTCGCCGGAGAGCCCTCACCGCCCTCCTGGCGGTAGAGGTAACCGAACGGGTCGTCGCCCTGCGGCGTCGCGCCGGTGCCGTCGTTCTCGGCGGTCATCCCCTGTCACTCCCAACTGCGTCACGTATCCGGCCGAGCCTACCTCTCCGGGATGAGGGCCATGCCAACGCGGAATGATCGCGCGAAGGCCGGGAGGGGGCGGACGGTGGAACACCACTCGCGTCCGTCACCCCGCGCGCCGCTGCCCCTTCGAACGGGAGCGCTTCTCCACGTACATGCGCTGGTCGGCGGATTGCAGCACTTCCTCGGCGGTCATTCCGCATCCGGCCCAGCCGATGCCGAAGCTCGCGCCGACGCGCACCGCGCGGCCGTCGACGCGGATCGGCGGGATGATCGCGTTCCGCAGCCGGACCGCTAGGTCCTGCGCCTCGGCCGGACCCACTCCGTCGGTGAGCACCACGAACTCGTCGCCGCCCATGCGCGCCACGGTGTCGTTGTCGCGCACACCGGCCGAGAGCCTGCGGGCGACCTCGACGAGGACGGCGTCGCCGCAGTTGTGCCCGAAGCGGTCGTTGATGGACTTGAAGCCGTCGAGGTCGCAGAAGAGGACGGCGAGACCTTTCTCACCCTGCACATTGCCGGTCGGCGGCACCGCGTGCGTGTGGTGCGGGTCGTACATGCCCGTCGAGGCCAGCACGCCCGAGCCGGCGTCCTCGAAGCCGAGCCCCGGGAAGCCGTTCCCGTCGGTGCCGGCGGCGGGCCCGCCCGGAGCGGAGGAGATCACGCCGGAGACCACGGGCGCGGGACGGGCGCACAGCCGGCCGTTGAGACGGGCGCGCAGCTCGGCGCTGTTGGGCAGTCCGGTCAGGGAGTCGTGGCTCGCGCGGTGCGCCAACTGCAGCTCGTGGCGCTTGCGGTCCTCTATGTCCTCGACGTGGGTGAGCAGGAAGCGCGGTCCGTCGGCGGTGTCGGCGACCACGGAGTTGCGCAGCGAGACCCAGACGTAGGAGCCGTCGCGCCGCGCGAGACGCAGCTCCGCGCGGCCGCCCTCGGCGGAGGTACGCAACAGCGTCCCGATGTCCTCGGGATGGACGATGTCGGAGAAGGAGTAGCGGCGCATGGCCGAGGCGGGGCGGCCCAGCAGGCGGCACAGCGCGTCGTTGATACGTATCAGCCGGCCGTGCTGGTCGCCGCCCATCTCCGCGACGGCCATGCCGCTCGGCGCGTACTCGAAGGCCTGGCGGAAGCTCTCCTCGCTCGCGCGCAGCGCCGACTGCTCCCGCTCCAGACGCACCAGCGCACGCTGCATGTTGGAGCGCAGCCGTGCGTTGCTCAGGGCTATCGCGGCCTGCGAGGAGTAGAGCTGGAGCGCTTCGCGGCCCCAGGCGCCGGGCCGCCGTCCGTTGCGCGGCTTGTCGACGGACAGCACGCCGAGCAGTTCGTGGTCGGAGGCGTACAGCGGGGCGAACAGCCGGTCCATGGGGTGCCAGTCGTCACCGCTCTGCGGGGCGGGGCCCGCCGGGTGCCACTGCGGGACGTCGTCGTCGTCGAGGACCCAGCCCTCGGTGTAGGGGATGAAGCGCAGGTTGCCCCATGCCTCGCCCATCGACAGCCGCCGGTCCCACGAGGCGCGGGAGCCGGCCCGTCCCGCCATCATGGCCTCGGCGCCCTGGCTGCCCGCGACGGCGGCGACGACGAGGTCGCCCTCGGGACGTACGAGATTGACGGCCGCTATCTCGAAGCCGAGGCCCTCGACCACACCGTCGGCGATGGTCTGCAAGGTGTCGGCGAGACTGCGCGCCGTGCTCAACTGCGCTACGACGAGGTGCAGTTGGCGCAGGCTGGCAAGGCGGACGTAGGGCTCCGACTCGGTTTCCATCGCCCTCCCCCTGAGCCTCGTTCGTCAACTCCAGGTGTTCGCGGGACGTCATTGTCCGACTGCCACGGCCACTGAATCACAGCGAGCTGTACTCCAGGTACACAGGGTCAGCAATAATTGCCCGCTGTGACTCAAGTCACAACTGTACGCAGCCTGTTGACTGCGCTCCGTATGACAGTGCCACACCGTCCCGGACCTCGGCCGATGCTCTCGACCGAATGACCGGTCATGCGACAGTACGGCCTTACCGACGCGTAGAGCGGCGAACGCGCCCCTTTTCGCGCCCCCGGACAGCGACCCTCACGCGCCCCAACCTCCGTGCTCACGGCCCCCGTTGCCCCTCCGCGACCTCCGCCCCTGGTCACAGCCCCGACACCGTACCGCCCCGGTCTCTGCACACAACAAGCACGATCCGGTCACGCAATGCCACGGTTCCGTCTCCGCCGGTACATGGGACCCGGGTCCTGGTCCTGGGGGCCGATGCGGGGGGCGTGCGCCAGCGGTTAGCGTTTTTGACGTGTCACACGCAGTGGAGCAGCAGACGAATCCGGCGCCGGACGATTCGATGCCCCATGCTGACGGGGTGAACGAGGAGGAGTTCCGCGCGGCCATGGCCAGACTGGCCTCCGGGGTGGTGCTGGTGACGGCGTACGACGCCGAGGACGGTCCCGGCGGCGCCGACGTCGGCATGACCGCCACCGCCTTCATGTCCGTCTCACTCGAACCGCCGCTGGTCATGGTCAGCGTCCGGGACGGCTCCCGCATGGACGAACTGCTGGAGCGCCGGCCGCTGTGGGCGGCGTCCCTGCTCACCGAGGCCCAGCGCACGACCGCCGGACGGTTCGCGATGAAGGGGCGGCTGAGCGACAAGCTCCTCTTCCGCGAACTTCCGCACACCCGGGGCGAGGCGTCCGGCGCTCCGCTGGTCGACGGGGCGCTGGCGACGGTCGAGTGCCGTACGGAGGAGCGCGTACGGGCCGGGGACCACACCCTGGTCATCGGGCGGGTGCTGGCGGCGGGGCTGCCGCACGCGCCGGAGAGCGGACCGCTCACGTACTACCGGGGGCGCTACCACTCGCTGTCGAAGGGCGGCTCGTAGCCGGCTCCTACGGCGGCGGCGCGGGGCGCGTGCGGGAGCGCGTCGGACGTGCCGCGCGGGACGTGCGGGACCTGCGGGGGCTCGCCGCGCGTTCCGGTCCGGCCCGATCGGGCCACGGCCGGTTCCCGATCAGGCCCAATCGCGGCCCGAGCGGCCCCGCTTGAGGTCGCCGCGCTGCTTCTTCTGCCGCAGCCGCCGCTCCTTCGCCCCGCGCGGCTCCTTCTTCTTGCGGCGCGGACGCGGGGGCGGCGCCGTGGCCTCGGCGAGCAGCGAAGCCATGCGGGTCGCCGCCGCCTCGCGGTTGCGCCACTGGGAGCGGTGCTCGCTCGCCCGTACGACCACCACGCCGCCGGAGAGGAGCCTGCCGGTGCCCGAGAGACGTTCCAGGGCCCGTTCCTTCCAGACCGCGGGCAGCGCCTCGGTGGCGGCGAGGTCGAAGCGCAGCTCGACCTGGGTGTCGCTGGTGTTCACATGCTGGCCGCCCGGCCCCGAGGAGCGCGTGAAGCGCCACGTCAGCTCGGCTTCGGGCAACGAAACCGATCCGCGGATGACATAAGGGGACGGGGACATGTCCTCCATGGTCGCTCGCGACCACATCCGAGTCACCGTCTTTTTCCCCCGGCCATCCGGAACCCGCCCATGGACGGCCCGCGTTGTGCAGGGGTAGGAACGCCCTCCACCGAGTGGCTTCCACACCCGTCAATCCAACCGATCTCACATCGGACTCACCGAAGGAAGGGCTCCCCATGGCTGTAAGCCTGTCCAAAGGCGGCAACGTCTCCCTCACCAAGGAGGCACCGGGCCTGACCGCCGTCACGGTCGGCCTCGGCTGGGACGTCCGGACGACCACGGGCACCGACTTCGACCTCGACGCGAGCGCCATCGCCGTGAACGGGGAGGGGAAGGTCTACTCCGACCAGCACTTCGTCTTCTTCAACAACAAGGCCACGCCGGACCAGAGCATCCTGCACACCGGCGACAACGTCACCGGCGAGGGCGAGGGCGACGACGAGCAGATCAAGGTCAACCTCGCGGGCCTGCCCGGCGACGTGGAGAAGATCGTCTTCCCGGTCTCGATCTACGACGCCGAGAGCCGCAGCCAGAACTTCGGCCAGGTCCGGAATGCCTTCATCCGGATCGTCAACCAGGCCGGCGAGGCGGAGATCGCTCGCTACGACCTGAGTGAGGACGCGGCCACCGAGACCGCGATGGTCTTCGGCGAGCTGTACCGCAGCGGCGCCGAGTGGAAGTTCCGCGCCGTCGGGCAGGGCTACGCCTCCGGACTCGTGGGCATCGCCCAGGACTTCGGCGTCAACGTCTGACGCACACACGGCAGTCGGGCGCACCGGCACGGTCGTAGGTCCCTACGTTCCCTGCGTCCGTACGGCACATCCGTACGGACGCAGATCCGTCGGGCCGTCCGTACCCCGCGCCCGTGCCGTACGAGGGCGGCGCTCGCCGAGGTGAGCGCCGCCCTCGGTGTGTGCGGCGGCCCCCGACCGGGCCCCCGGCCGTCCCGCGGGTCGGCCGTCCCCGCGCGCCGTGACACGATCGGGCCGTGCTCGACATCGGCTACTCGCTCTCCCGGCGCTTCCCCGACCCGCCGCAGACCGACTACCGCACCGCGGACGTACGGGCCCTGCGCCACGATCTGTTCAGCGGGGACGTGTATCTGGCCGACACCGAGGCCGACCGCGAACTCTCCACAGCCTGGGGATGGTTGCCCGTCCTCGACTTCGCGTGGGCGCTGTGCGACACCGCCGAACTGCTCGACGCCGATCCACTCGGCAGCCGCGCACCGGGGCCGCAGCGCGCGGAGGTGGACTTCACCGAGAGCACCGAACGGCTGCGCTTCGAGCGGCGGTTCGGCTGGGTGGACGTCACCGCGGACTGGACGCGCGAGAACGGGGGCCCGCTGACCTTCCCGTACGCCGTGCTCCGCCGCGAGGCGCGCGACTTCCTCCACGACCTGATCGCGGATCTGACCGACATGCACGAGGGGCTGGCGGGCAACCCGGCGGTGTGGACGCTGACGTCGCGCTTTCCGCGCGTCTGACGGGCCGGCCCCGGTCAGCCTCCGACCCGTACCCCCAGTTCGGCCGCGAACGCCGGTGCCAGATCCATCAGTTGGGCCGGGCTGACGACCGCGCCGCCCAACTGCCCGACGCCCGCGGCGATGTCCAGCTCCGCCGCGTCCCGCAGATCCACCTCCGTCAGCGCCGCGCCCGTGAAGTCGACGCCGCGCAGCACACACCCCGGGAAGGCGACCCGTTCCAGCGTGGCCCCGCCGAAGTCCGGCTCCACCAGCACACAGTTCTCGAACGTCACGTCCATGAGCCGGCTCTGCCGCAGATTGAGGAAGTCGATCTTCCCGCCCCGTACCAGCACCCGCGACAGCGACGACCCGTGCACCTGCACTCCGCCCAGCCGGGCGTCGAGCAGCTCCACATCGCGCAGTTCGGCGCCGGCGAGGTCGACGCCCGCGCCCGTCACACCCTCCAGCACCGAGTCCAGCAGCCGCGCCCGCTCCCATCTCGCCTCGTCCAGGCGGCAGTTGCGGATGCCGCACTCCAGGAAGCGCGCTCCGGAGGCGTCGCTGCCGCTCAGATCGGCGTCCTCGAAGCCCGTACCGTCGTAGTCGCCGTCCGGGGACAGGCCGCCGTCGTGCGGGCGCAGCTCCGGGAGCCGCATCTCGGGGCGGCGCGGCACCGTGGCCGTGCGCCGCGCCCTTCCCGTACTCCCCGCGCTCGCCGTGCCCGTCGCACCGGCCGTGCCGCCGCTCGCCGTCCTCGCCGTTCTCGTCGTCCTCGCCATGGGGTCATCGTGCACCCGGCCGCCGACAGTGGACGGCGACGACGGGCGTGACGGGACGTACGAGTCCGGGCCAGCAGCCCGGAGTTCGGGCCCCGGGCCCCGCCCGGAGCCCGAACTCCGCCTCGGCGGCAGGCCCTTCGCGTAGTCGGAGGCCATCTGCCCGGCGAAGTCGTAGAGGACCACGGGTTCGTCGCCGACGACCCACGCGTCATGTCCGGGCGGGCACACGAACACGTCTCCGGGGCCGACCTCCGTTTCGGTCCCGTCGTCCATCCGGACGCGCATGCGGCCCTTGACCATGAATCCGTTGTGGTGGACCTGGCAGGAATCCGTCCCTGCTATCGGCCCCACCGATTCCGTCCAGCGCCATCCGGGCTCGAAGGTCGCCACCCCGAAATCCAGTCCGGAGAGGTGCAGCGCTTCGATGTGGCCCTTCGGGAAGTCCCGCCGTTCGTCCGCCTTGTCGACCGTCTTCACTTCCATCATGGGATTCCCTCCGATCGCCCCCTGCCCGATTCCATGGTGCGTCGGCGAAAGGGCGGCGTCGAATGTTCGCAATCGGAAATCCCCGGCCCTGGAAGACCGTGCCCGAAACCATCCCGGAATCCCTCTCCGCACACACGGAGCGGCGGCCCCCCGGAATCGAATCCGGAGGGCCGCCGCCGAGGAGTTCGCGCTCAGCCGTTGGCGAGCGCCTGGAGGCGTGCGAACGAGCCGTTGAAGCGGTCGTGGTCGCCGACCGTCTTGCCCGTCGAGGTGTACTGCCAGAAGGTGTGGAACGGCCAGCCGCCCGGCAGTGTGCCGACCGAGCTGCTCCAGTTCGGCACCCAGAGCGGATTGGTGTTCCGGAACTTCGTCGAGTTCCCCGTGCAGGTCTTCCACCAGGTCGCGGAGGTGTAGATCACGGTGTCCCGGCCGGTACGCGACTTGTACGTGCGCACGAAGTCGGAGATCCAGTCGACCATGGCCTTCTGCGACTTGCCGTAGCAGGCCGCACCGTACGGGTTGTACTCGACGTCCAGCGCGCCCGGCAGCGTCTTGCCGTCCCGCGACCAGCCGCCGCCGTGCGAGGCGAAGTAGTTGGCTTGCGCGGCGCCGGTGGAGTTGGCGGGGAGGGCGAAGTGGTACGAGCCGCGGATCATGCCGCTCTTGTACGAACCGTTGTACTGCTGGGTGAAGTTGGGATTCTGGTAGGTGGTGCCCTCCGTCGCCTTCACATAGGCGAAGCGGACGCCGGCGTTCTTGAGCGTGGACCACGCCACGTTGCCGTTGTGGCTGGAGACGTCCACGCCTTCGACGGACGCGGCGACGTTCTTCCGGGACGACGCCGGCTTCGCCGGTGTGTGTCCTTCGTTGGCGACGAGGGTGGAGCCCATCCAGTCCTTGTCCGGGTGCGCCGGGTGACGGCCGTCGCCGCCGACCGCCGCCTCGGCCATGCCGGGCAGTACGAGGAGGAGTGCGAGGGAGCTGAGGAGGACGGCGGGGGTCCTGACCGCGCCGAGGAGGGCGCGGTGCGAGGGGCCGGACCTGTGCAGGGGCATGCGTGCCTCCGTAGATGTCGGTGAGTCGCGCAGCAGCACCCCAGAATCTATCCGGACAAAAACGTATTAATTGGATGCCTCGCCGGGCCCAGGCCGACCGGAAAAGGCCCGGACGGGCCGGGACCCGGAGGCCCGGAAACGGATTCCGCGCAACCCACCGGGCCCGAATGGCCGGAGGGTTCACGACGTATTCCGGAAGAAAGGAACTCGGCGGGATCTCCCGGGTTGCCGGATCGCCCGGAGTGTGATCAGGAAAATCCGCGGTATGGCGTGGGAGTTGTACGGGCGCCCCGCACCGGAGTTCTGAACGGACGCCTCGGATCCGGCAGTTGTGCGCCGAGTGAGGGAGAGATCGTGCGCCGCGGCACCGTCAGGAGCGCGGCGTCAGACCCGCGCTCCCGGCGGCGCGGCGCAGAACGTCCCGCAGCATGTCCGGAGTCAGCGTCCGCGTGGACATGTTCCGCCGGCTCGGGTGGTAGCTGCCGACGAGCCGCAGCCCGGACCCCGGGGAGGCACCGGATGCACCGGATGTGCCGGTACCGTCCGCCGCGTCCGCGAGCAGCACCTCGGCTCCGTGCCCGAAGACCGGACGCGGACGCGGGATCCGCCAGCCCGCCCCCGCGAGCACCGGCAGCAACGCCTGCCATGCGAAGCCGCCGAGCACCATGACCGTACGGAGTGTGGGCCGCAGCAGTTCCAGCTCACGGGCGAGCCAGGGCCGGCAGGTGTCGCGTTCGGCCGTGGTCGGTCGGTTGTCCGGCGGGGCGCAGTGCACGGGCATCGTGATCCGCACGCCGTACAGCTCCATGCCGTCGCCGACGTGCGTGGCGGTGGCCTGCGAGGCGAGGCCGGCGTCGTACAGGGCGGCGAAGAACGCGTCGCCGGACGGGTCGCCGGTGAAGACCCGTCCCGTGCGGTTGCCGCCGTGGGCGGCCGGAGCCAGTCCGACGACGGCGAGCGCGGCGTCCGCCGGGCCGAAGCCGGGGACGGGCCTGGCCCAGTAGTCCCAGTCGCGGAACGCCCTGCGCTTCGTACGGGCGGCCTCCTCGCGCCAGGCGACCAGCCGCGGGCAGGCGCGGCAGGTGACGACCGCCGCCTCCAGCGCGTCGGTCGTCCCCG
>NZ_LJGW01000148.1 GCF_001751255.1 Streptomyces nanshensis
GGAGCAGCCAGCAACCCGGGCGCCAGAGCGGCGGCTTCGGGGGCACCGGCACGTCCGGCGGCCCGGAGAACGGGAACGGCGGCCCCGGCGGCAGCGGCAGCGGCGGTCCCGGCGGAAGCCTCTCGCGCGGCATGCGCTGGGACCCGACCGACCCGACGCAGCGGCACGCGCGCTACTCCCTGCACACCGGCGTCTGGGCGCTGTTCTTCTCCCTCTTCAGCCTTCCCGAGGTCGCGCTGCTCCTCGGCGCCCTGTCCGTCTACTGGGGCATCAGCGCGCTTCGTGCCGGCAAGTCCTCATCCACGTCCGGGAATTCGGGCAAGCGCGGCAACTCCGGAGCGGCGGCGACCNGTCCGGGAGTTCGGGCCGGCGCGGCGGCTCCGGCACGAGCGCGACCGCGGAGGACGTCGCGGGCTCGGACCGCACGTCCGCCGCGGGCGAGCAGGAGCGGCAGCCCGCGGCGCAGATCCCGGTCGTGGTGACCCCGGCGCAGGCGGCCAAGTCCCGTACGACGGCGGCGGTCAGCGGTCTGGTCACGGCGGCGCTCGCACTGGCGGTGGTCGCGGCGACCTTCACCTTCCAGCAGGTCTACAGCGACTACTTCACATGTACGGAGGACGCGTTGACGCAGTCCTCGCGGGAGGACTGCAAGGATCTGCTGCCGCCCGAGCTGCGTCCGCTGCTCCAGGACCGCTCGTCGTCGGCCGCCGGTCTCTCCCTGCGCTGAGCCGCCGTCCCGGCGTCAGTCGCGGCGCGGTTCGAAGTCCGGCATCAGTCCGCCGGACGCCGTCTTCAGGGCCGTCCAGCGTGCCCGGCGCGACGCGGTCGCGTGCCACTCGTCGCCCGGGTCGCCGTCCCGCAGCCGCCAGGCGCGCAGCACCAGCGCGACGGGGACGCCGACCAGCACGGACCACAGGAACGCGGCCGCACCGGCCCACCACCAACTCGGCCCGAGGGACGCCATCGCCCCGGTCCCCAGGGCCCCGCCGGAGAACGCCGCCAGCACCGCGACACCGGCCGCGCACTCGCCCGCCACCAGCGCCACGACGCACACCGTGCCCTGCCGTCCCGTCGCCCCGGTGCGGCGCCCCGGCTCCGGTACGGCGGCGTAGCCGACCCGGCGGCCGATGAGCACACCGGCCGCCAGCGGCACCGCGCTCGCCGCGGCGAACACGAGCAGGCCGTAGTCGCCGTCCGCGCCCGGCAGCGCTTCGAGCAGCGGGAACGACGGCAGCCGGGCGCCGGAACCCGTGCCCGCACCCGTGCCCGTACTCGCGCCGAGGGCGAAGCCCGGTCCGAGCCCGTAAGAGGCCGCCCACACCGCGGCGTTGGGCAGCAGCGCCAGGACGAGGAGCAGCACCGCGGACTGCCCCGTCCACGAGTCCCCCGCGAGCCGCGGAAACGCCGCCTGTACCTCGTCCAGGTGCCACAGCACGGCGCCGAGCGTGACGAGGAGACCGCCGCCGCACAGCACTCCCACGGCCGTCAGGGCGGTACGGGACGGGTTCAGCCGCCGCGCGAGCGTCCGCGCCTCGCCGCGTACCGGCGACCGCCGCCCGTACGGCTGCTGTCGGGGCGCGGGGCCCGAACCGGCGTGCGCGGACGCCTCGTTGGACGGCTCCGGCGCCGTACGGACCCACGCGGGCCACATCGCCGCGAGGGCGACGCACACGACGAAGAGCGGCAGCCGCACCAACGCGCTGAGCACATCGGCCCGTACGGGTCCGGCGGACGCGAACAGCACGGCGACGGCGGCCGTCACGAGATAGCCGCCCGCGACACAGAGCAGCGGGGTCAGCGCGTCGCCGTCCCGCTCCGCGCGGGGCGCCGAACCGGAGTCCTGCGCGGCCTTCGCGGCGACGTCCGCCTCCTCCGCGCTCTTTCCCCCCGCGGCCAGCGCCTGTACGAACGCCCGGTACAGCAGCCACACCGGCAGGACCGCCAGCAGCAGCGGCGTCAGCCCGATCGGCGCGGGCACACCCGAGAGCGTCTCGGTACGGACGAGAGAGCTGCCGTGGCCGAGCAGCCACAGGTCGGCCGCGATGCGCAGCGCCTCGCCCGCGCTGCTCTCCGGATAGGGCGAGACGATCCACAGGAGCAGCACGAGGACGGTGAGCGCGCCGAGCCCCAGCCCCGCCGCGAGCGCCCCCTCGACGAACCAGGCGGGCCTCGGCGGCAGCGGCCGCGTACCCGGCCCGCCGGTCTCGTACGGGGACAACGTGCGGCTGCGATGCGTCACTTGGCTCACGGCGACATGCTGTCAACGACACACGTTCTGCCCCGGTAACAGTGCGGTTGTCGCTGTGTCGCCCACTATGTGCGCATGTACGACGTCAGACAGAGCGCTCGTCCGCCCGGGACGGCCGCTGCCGTCTTCGACCTGCTGCACGAGCGGCACGCCCCGGGGCTCGTACGGCAGACGTTCCTGCTGTGCGGGGGCGGGCGCCTCGCCCGGCGCTCGGTCGCCCACGCGTTCCGGCTTGCCTGGCGCCGCTGGCCGCGGGTGGCGCTCGATCCGGATCCGGCGGGGTGGGTGCGCGCGGAGGCGTACCGCCATGCGCTCGCGCCCTCTCGGCACCTTCGGCCTGTGCGGGCCGTGCGCCGGGTACGGGCGATGCGGCACGTACCGCCCGGCGACCGCGCGCTGCTCGACGCGCTGTTGCGTCTGCCGTGCGCCTACCGCAGCGCGCTGCTCCTCCACGACGGGCTGGGCCTGAGCCTGCGCGAGACCGCCGCGGAGGTGGAGGCGACTCTCGGCGCCACGAACCGTCGGCTGCGGCACGCCCGTGCGGAGCTGGCGGCACGGCTGCCGGAGCTGCGGAAGGTGCCGGCGGCGGCGCTGCCAGGCGTAGTGGCCCTGCTCGTAGGGCAGTTGGCGGCGCCGCAGCCCGTGTCGCTGCCGCCGGCGCGGAGGGTGCGGCGGAGCGGCGAGATCCGGGCGTGGTGT
>NZ_LJGW01000184.1:0-7863 GCF_001751255.1 Streptomyces nanshensis
GCGGCCGTCCCCGCGTACGGCGCCGGTGCGCACGGTGTGCCGGTCGGTGCCGCGCTTCCCGCCCGGGCCCGAGCTCGAGGGCGCCGCCGCGTACACATGGTCGGGGAAGCGTGCGGGGTGCGGGGCCGACTCGCCCTGTGCGTCCGGCTGTCGGGACCGCTGCCCCGCGAACTCCGGCTGCCCGTGCGCCTGTTCGGGGCTCGCTCCCCGTTCCGGCTGCGGGCGTCCCGGTGTTCCGAGCCGCATCGTCGAGGAGGCGCCGGCCGCCGGGGTCCCGCCCTGCGCGACGGACTCCAGCAGGGCCTTGGCGCGCTCCGCGCCGGCGCGCTGTGCCGGGTCCTTCGCCAACAGCTCGGCGAGGACGGGCCCGAGCGGTCCCGCGTGCCGCGGTTCGGGCAGCGGCTCGACGACGATCGCATTCAGCGTCGACCAGGTCGAGGTACGGCGGAAGGGCACGGAGCCCTCGACGGCCGCGTAGAGCGTCGCGCCCAGCGCCCAGACGTCGCATGCGGCGCTCGGTGCTTCGCCGCGCGCCCGCTCGGGCGCCAAGTAGTCGAGCGAGCCGACGAGTTCGCCGCTGCCCGTCAGCCGGGTGTTCGCGCCGTCGTCCGGGTCCTCCACGGCGGCGATGCCGAAGTCGGTGAGGACGACGCGGTCGGTGCCGTTCTCCAGCAGCACGTTGCCCGGCTTGACGTCGCGGTGCAGCACGCCCGCACGGTGCGCGGCGGCGAGCGCGTCCATCACCTTGGCCCCGATGGCGGCGGCCTCCCGCGGCGCCACGGTGCCGCGTTCGCGGAGCACGTCGTCCAGCGACGGGCCCTCGATCAGCTCCATGACGATGATCGGGCGGCCGTCGTGCTGGGTGACGTCGTGGACGGCGACGACGCCCTCGTGCCGTACGCGCGCCGCGGCCCGTGCCTCGCGCTGCATCCGGGTGCGCAGCTCTTCCAGTTCCTCCGGGGCCGCGTCCGTGAAGGTGCGCAGTTCCTTGACCGCGACCTGGCGGCCCAGCACCTCGTCCGCGGCCCGCCAGACCATGCCCATGCCGCCGCGGCCGATGCGGCCCGTGACGCGGTAGCGGCCCGCGAGGAGCCTGCCCACCTCGTCCGGGTCCGCTCCGGCGCTCTCCGGTCCCGTGCCGCCGCCCCCACCGCCCGCCGGCGGCTGCTCCCCCGGTGTCCGCACTGCTGGTCCCCTTCGTCTCCCGGCGAAGGGCCAGACTACGGTGCCGAGTTGGGTCCCGTCTCGGCGCTGCGTCCGCTCAGACCGTCGAGGTCCGCGCGGGTCAGCCCGGAGTACCGGGCGACCTCGCCGGGCGAGAGGGCGCCGCAGTCCAGGCCGCGCAGCAGATATCCGGCGAGGGCGCGGGCGGTGGCCGGTTCGTCCATCACCGCGGCGTCGGCGCCGGCGTTGCCGGTGTAGGCGGCGAGGCGTGCGGCGGCGCGCTCCATGCCCTCGCGGTAGAAGGCGTAGACGGCGGCGTACCGCGTCGGCAGATGGCCGGGGTGCATGTCCCAGCCCTGGTAGTAGGCGCGCGCCAACGACCGCCGTACGAGGGCGTGATGGTGCCGCCAGGCCTCGTGCACCCGTGAAGTCGGCCCGGTCGGGACGATGTTGGTCGAGCCGTCGGAGAGGCGCACGCCCGTCCCCGCGGCGGCGGTCTGCATCACGGCCTTGGCGTGGTCGGCCACGGGGTGGTCCAGCGCCTGGTGTTCGGCGCTCACTCCGCACGCGGCGCTGTAGTCGAAGGTGCCGTAGTGGAGGGAGGTGGCCCTCCCCCCGGCGGCGTCGATCATGAGGGCGACGGTGGCACGTCCGTCGGCGCCCAGGACGGACTGCGTGGTCTCGATCTGGATCTCGAACCCGATCCGCCCGTCCGGCAGTCCGCGCGCCTTCTCGAACTCGCCGCACAACTGCGCCATCGCCGCCACCTGTTCGGGGTGGCTGACCTTGGGCAGCGTGAGCACCAGCCCGTCCGGCAGCTCTCCGGCCTCCAGCAGACCGGTGAGGAAGATGTCGAGGGTGCGGATGCCTCGGTCGCGTACGGCGGCCTCCATGCACTTCATGCGGATGCCCGTGTACGGGGGCGCGACGCCCTCCGCGCACGCCTCGCGCACGAGCCGGGCGGCGCGGGCGGCGGCCGCGTCCTCCTCCGCGTCGGGGCGGTGGCCGTAGCCGTCCTCGAAGTCGATGCGCAGATCCTCGACGGGTTCGCGCTCCAGCTTCGCCCGTACGCGGTCGTGCACGGGGGCGGCCAGTTCGTCCGGCATTCCCAGGACGGCGGCCAACGACCGGGCGTCCGGGGCGTGTTCGTCGAGCAGTTCGAGTGCCTGGTCGCCCCAGGCCCGTACCGTACGGGCCGAGTACGCGTCGGCGGGCACATAGACGGTGTGCACGGGCTGGCGGGTGGCCGGCTCTCCGGGATAGCGGCGGGCGAGTTCGTCGTCGACGGGGGCGAGGCGGGCGGCGAGGGCGTCGCGTACGCCGGGCTGAAGACTCGTGGCCGCGGTCCCGTCCTCGCTCACACTGACCCCTCTCGTCTCCGCTTAACTTTCCGCTCAACGGAATCAACAATTCGTAGAACGAAGCTATCCAGGGCGCTCGGGCGGGGTCAACCAGGCGTCCACGCTGCCCGTTGCGGCGGCCGGGACTCCCCGCCACGGCAGCGCGCCGCCCCCGTACGGCTCGAACGTACGGGGGCGGCGCGGCAGTCGGCGGAGCCGAACGGTGCGGAGAGGGGTCAGCCCTTGCGGGTCTTGACCTCCTCCGTCAGCTTCGGCACGACGTCGAAGAGGTCGCCGACGACGCCGTAGTCGACGAGGTCGAAGATCGGGGCCTCGGCGTCCTTGTTGATGGCCACGATCGTCTTGGACGTCTGCATGCCGGCCCGGTGCTGGATCGCCCCGGAGATGCCGGTGGCGACGTAGAGCTGCGGGGAGACCGTCTTGCCGGTCTGGCCGACCTGGTTGGAGTGCGGGTACCAGCCGGCGTCGACGGCGGCGCGGGAGGCGCCGACGGCCGCGCCGAGGGAGTCGGCCAGCTCCTCGATGACGTGGAAGTTCTCGGCGCCGTTGACGCCGCGTCCGCCGGAGACCACGATCGCGGCCTCGGTCAGCTCGGGGCGTCCGCTCGACTCGCGCGGCGTACGCGAGACGACCTTGGTGCCGCTCGCCTTCTCCCCGAAGGAGACCGCGAGCTGCTCGACCGTACCGGCCGCCTGGGCGGCCTCCGGCGCGGTGGAGTTGGGCTTGACCGTGATGACCGGAGTGCCCTTGCTGACACGGGACTTGGTGGTGAAGGCGGCGGCGAACACGGACTGCGTGGCCACCGGCCCCTCGTCGCCGCTCTCCAGGTCGACGGCGTCGGTGATGATGCCGGAGCCGATACGCACCGCGAGACGGGCGGCGATCTCCTTGCCCTCCGCGGAGGAGGGGACGAGCACGGCGGCCGGGGAGACCGCGTCGTAGGCGGCCTGCAGCGCGTCGACCTTCGGCACGACGAGGTAGTCGTCGAACTCGGCGGCCTCCGCGGCCAGTACCTTCACCGCGCCGTACTCGCCGAGCGTCGCGGCAGCCTGGTCGGCGCCGGGCCCGAGGTGGACGGCGACGGGGTCGCCGATGCGGCGGGCGAGGGTGAGCAGTTCGAGGGTCGGCTTGCGGACGGCTCCGTCCACGTGGTCGACGTAGACAAGGACTTCAGCCATGGGATTGCTCCTGCGGAAGAGTGGGGCGGTGGTGACGGGCGGTCTCTCGCGTCGCTCGGGCGGGCCTCAGATGAACTTCTGGCCCGCGAGGTACTCGGCGAGCTGCTTGCCGCCCTCGCCCTCGTCCTTGACGACGGTGCCCGCGGTGCGCGCCGGGCGCGGTGTGGCGTCGTCGACCTTGGTCCAGGCACCCTCGAGCCCGACCTCGTCCGCCTCGATGTCGAGGTCGTCCAGGTCCAGGGACTCCACGGGCTTCTTCTTCGCCGCCATGATGCCCTTGAAGGACGGGTAACGGGCCTCGCCCGAGAGGTCGGTGACGGAGACGACGGCCGGCAGGGACGCTTCGAGCTGCTCGGTCGCGGCGTCGCCGTCGCGCCGCCCGTTGACCTTGCCGTCGGTGACGGAGACCTCGGACAGCAGCGTCACCTGGGGGACGCCGAGGCGCTCGGCGAGCATCGCCGGAAGCACGCCCATGGTGCCGTCGGTGGAGGCCATGCCGCACACGACCAGGTCGTATCCGGTCTTCTCAACTGCCTTGGCCAGTACGGCCGAGGTGCCCATCGCATCGGTGCCGTGCAGGTCGTCGTCCTCGACGTGCACGGCCTTGTCGGCGCCCATGGACAGCGCCTTGCGCAGCGCGTCCTTCGCGTCGTCGGGGCCGACGGTGAGCACGGTGATCTCCGCGTCGTCGGCGTCCTCGGAAATCTGGAGGGCCTGTTCCACCGCGTATTCGTCCAGCTCCGAGAGCAGGCCGTCCACGGACTCGCGGTCGGTGGTCAGGTCCTCGGCGAAGTGCCGGTCGCCGGTGGCGTCGGGCACGTACTTCACACAGACAACGATCCTCAAGCTCACGCCGGCTCTCCTACTGCTTGTCCTACGGTCCGGTCCGTCGCTGAACCGGCACCCCGTGTCTCGATATTACTCGCCAGTACACACAGCGCGTGCCCGGTTCTCAAGGCCCGGAACTGTGACCTTGCCAACCCATGGGCTTCGCGGGAGCACCAAGGCAACTCAATCACGGCAGCCGCCCGGCGGCGCCGTCGGTGACCGCGCTGTCACGGTGCCGAGGCGGTCCGCGAGGGTCAAGGAAGAGCGGGACCGGTGCGAGATCAATCACGGGGCGGCGGCGCGGAGTCGGGGCTTGCGGCACCGGCCGCTCCCCCGCCGGAGTCCGCCGGGTCGCCCTCCTCGCCCTCGCCCTCGGCCTCGCCCTCGGCCAGGGCCGCGCCGAGCGCCGCGATGACGTCGGCCGTACGGGGCTGCCCGTAGGCGCGGCCGACCTCCCGTCCGGCGGCGTCCAGTACGAGGACCGCCGGGGTGCGGACGATGCCCAACTCCCGTACGAGGCCCAGGTGTTCCTCGGCGTCGATCTCCGCGTGGCCCACTCCGGCGACCATCGCGCTCACCTCGTGCAGGATGCGCCGCGTCGCCCGGCACGGCTGGCAGAAGGCGCTGGAGAACTGCACCAAGGTCGCCCGGCGGCCGAGTGCGCCGATGCCGAGCGCGGCGGGATCCAGGCGCGCGCCGCCCGTACCGTCCGACTGCTGCCGCATCTCACCGCTCCTCTCGCCGTCCGTCTGCCCCGTCCCCCGGGGTGCTCATGATCCTCGGGGCCCGTCCGTTCCGTTCCGCTGCCCCCTCGTCAACCTCCCCCTCAAGCCTGCCTCGCCGTACGGCACTTACGGCATGTACGGGCATTCCCGCCCGGCTCCGCGCGGTCGCGGCGACCGGAGCCGCACGGGGTGTGGTCCTCACGGGCCCGATGAGGAACCATCGGCGGCGGACAGAAGTTACGCATCCGTAGGTACGACCGCGCACCTGGCGGGAGCCACTCCCTCCCAGGACGGACAGGAAGGCTCCCGACATGGCAGAGCTCGTCTACCCACCCGTGATCGCCACCGCCCGCGCCTGGTTCAAGGCGCTGGACCTGCGCTTCGACATCCAGGGCACGGAGCATGTGCCACTGCGCGGCGGCGCGCTGCTGGTGAGCAATCACATCAGCTATCTGGACTTCATCTTCGCCGGCCTCGCCGCCCTGCCCTCGAAGCGGCTGGTGCGCTTCATGGCGAAGGAGTCGGTCTTCCGGCACAAGGTCTCCGGGCCGCTGATGCGGGCGATGAAGCACATACCCGTCGACCGCTCCCAGGGCGAGGACGCCTACCGGCACGCGCTCAGATCGCTGGACTCCGGCGAGGTCGTGGGGGTCTTCCCCGAGGCGACCATCTCGCGCTCGTTCACGCTCAAGGAGTTCAAGTCCGGTGCGGCGCGGCTCGCGCAGGAGGCGCGGGTGCCGCTGGTGCCCATGGCGCTGTGGGGGACGCAGCGGCTGTGGACCAAGGGCCACAAGCGGGACTTCGGGCGCAACCACTTCCCCGTGGGCATACGCGTCGGCGAACCGCTGCACCCCGGGGCGGACGAGCAGCCCGAGGGCCTGACCTCGCGGCTGCGGGAGCGGATGCAGGAGCTGCTGGAGGCGGCGCAGCGCGCCTATCCGGGCAAGCCCTCGGACCCGAAGGACACCTGGTGGCTGCCCGCGCACATGGGCGGGACGGCACCGACGCCGGCCGAGGCGAAGGCGATGTAGCGTCCGCGGCGCGGCCCCGCGAGGGCCCGTGGGCCGCGGTGCCGCGCCGCCGGCCGGTGCGTCAGCGGCCCATCTCCTCGCGCAGGGCGGCGACGAATCCGTCGACGTCCTGCTCGGTGGTGTCGAAGGAGCACATCCAGCGCACGTCGCCGGCCGCCTCGTCCCAGAAGTAGAAGCGGTAGCGCTTCTGCAAGCGTTCGCTGACCTCGTTCGGGAGGCGTGCGAAGACGGCGTTGGCCTGCACGGGATAGAGGATCTCCACGCCGTCGACGTCCCGGACGCCGTCCGCGAGGCGGCGGGCCATCGCGTTGGAGTGGCGGGCGTTGCGCAGCCACAGGTCGCCGGAGAGCAGGGCGTCCCACTGCGCGGATATGAAGCGCATCTTGGAGGCGAGCTGCATCGACAGCTTCCGCAGATGCTTCATCGCGCGGACCGCGTCCGGGTCGAGGACGACGACGGCCTCGCCGAAGAGCATGCCGTTCTTGGTGCCGCCGAGCGAGAGGACGTCGACGCCCGCGGCGTTGGTGAAGGCACGCATCGGACGGTCCAGGGCGGCGGCCGCGTTGGCGATGCGGGCGCCGTCGAGGTGGACCTTCATGCCGCGCTCGTGGGCGTGGTCGCAGATCGCCCGGATCTCCTCCGCCGTGTAGACGGTGCCCAGTTCGGTGCTCTGGGTGAGGGAGACGACCTGCGGCATGGCGCGGTGCTCGTCGTCCCAGCCGTGGGCCTCGCGGTCGATGAGCTCCGGTGTGAGCTTGCCGTCCGGCGTGGGCACGGTCAGCAGCTTCAGGCCGCCGACGCGCTCCGGGGCGCCGCACTCGTCGACGTGGATGTGCGCGCTGTCCGCGCACACGACGGCGCCCCAGCGGTCGGTGAGCGCCTGCAGCGAGATCACGTTGGCGCCCGTGCCGTTGAAGACCGGATAGGCCTCGGCACGTGCGCCGAAGTGGCTGCGGACGGTGCGCTGGAGGTGCTCGGTGTACTCGTCGGCGCCGTAGGCGGACTGGTGCCCGCCGTTGGCGAGGGCGAGCGCCGCCAGGATCTCCGGGTGCGCGCCGGCGTAGTTGTCGCTGGCGAATCCGCGGATGCCGGGGTCGTGGCGGCGCTTCGCGTCGGTCGCGTCCGTACTCAGGGCTTCGGGGTCAGCCACAGGCGTTGTCCGTTCACTTCCTCGGTGGGCTCGCTCCATGTGCCGGCGACGGCCTCCGCCAGATCCGTCACGTCGGTGAAGCCCGCGAACTTGGCCTTCGGGCGGTCGGCCCGCATCTGGTCGTGCACCAGGGCCTTGACGACAAGGATGGCAGCCGCGGCCTGCGGCGGCCCCTCGCCCCCCGCCTTGCGGAAGGCGTCGGCGAGGGCGAGCGTCCACGCCTCGGCGGCGGCCTTGGACGCGGCGTAGGCGGCGTTGCCGGCCGTCGGCTTGCCCGCGCCCGCGGCGCTGACGAGCAGATAGCGGCCGTTGCCGCTGCGTACCAGCGGGCCTTCGAAGGCGAGCGAGGTGTGCTGCACCGTACGGATCAGCAGATCGTGCAGGGCGTCCCAGTCCGCGAGGTCGGTCTCGGCGAAGGACGGCGAG
>NZ_LJGW01000184.1:7869-19082 GCF_001751255.1 Streptomyces nanshensis
GCGCCAGCCGCCCACGAGGTGGACGAGCCCGTGCACCGCCCCGAACTCCTTCTCCGTACGGGCCGCCCACTCGCGCGTCGCCGCGGCGTCGAGCAGATCGACCCTCTCCCCCGTCACGCTCGCGCCGCCGTGGGCGGAGCGTGCCGCGTCGACGGCCTGGGCGAGGCGGTCGGCGTCCGCGTCGGCGGCGACGACCGTGGCGCCCTCCGCGGCGAGGCGCAGCAGTGCGGCCGCTCCCGCCGGGCCGCCCGCTCCGGCGACGGCGATCACGGACCCGTCGAGGCTCCCCTTTCCGTCGCCCGCGTCTCCGTGTGCCGTCGTGCTGCTCATGCCTGTCGCCTCCTGGTCCTCGACGTCCTCGACGCCGCTCCCGTACTGACCCGCCGCCGTGCGGCCCTGCCGCTTCCGCCGGTGTGCCCGGTCTAGGCGGCGGCCTGCAGCGGGGTCTCCGCGGTGATGCCCTTGGTCGATGCGATCACGGAACGGAGCTTCTTCGCGAGGGCCTCGTAGAACATGCTCAGCGGGAACTCGTCCGGAAGCACCGAGTCCACGAGCTTGCGCGGCGGCAGGCTGAGGTCGAGCGCCTCGGGGCCCTTGGCCCAGGTGGAACCGGGGTGCGGCGAGAGGTACGTGGAGACCAGCTCGTACGCCTTGAACCAGTGGACGAGCTTGGGGCGGTCGATGCCCGCGCGGTAGAGCGTCTCGATCTCCTCGCGCAGCCGGACGGTCGCCTGGCGCGCCTGGTCCCAGTCGATGGCGAGCTTGTTGTCGGTCCAGCGCAGCGCGCCGTGCTGGTGGAGGTAGGCGAAGAGGAGCTGGCCGCCCAGGCCGTCATAGTTGCGGTTGCGCTCACCGGTGACGGGGAAGCGGAAGAGGCGGTCCAGCAGCACGGCGAACTGCACGTCGCGGCCCTGCGGATAGCCGTCCGCCTCCAGGCGCACGCCCTCGTGGAAGGCGGTCAGGTCGCAGCGCAGCTCCTCCAGTCCGTACATCCAGAACGGCTGGCGCTGCTTGATCATGAACGGGTCGAAGGGCAGATCGCCGTGGCTGTGGGTGCGGTCGTGGATCATGTCCCAAAGCACGAAGGTCTGCTGGCAGCGCGCCTGGTCGGCGACGAGTGCCCGTGCGCTGTCGGGCAGCCGGAGGCTGGTGACGTCGCACGCGGCGTCGACGACGCGGCGGAAGCGTGCCGCCTCGCGGTCGCAGAAGATCCCGCCCCAGGAGAAGCGCTCGGGCGCCTCGCGCACGGCGACGGTCTCGGGGAAGAGGACGGCGGAGTTGGTGTCGTAGCCCGAGGTGAAGTCCTCGAAGGTGATGCCGCAGAAGAGCGGGTTGTCGTAGCGGGTGCGCTCCAGCTCGGCCAGCCACTCGGGCCAGACCATGCGCAGCACGACGGCCTCGAGGTTGCGGTCGGGGTTGCCGTTCTGCGTGTACATCGGGAAGACGACCAGGTGCTGGAGGCCGTCCCGGCGGTCGTGCGCGGGCTGGAAGGCGAGGAGGGAGTCGAGGAAGTCGGGGACGCCGAAGCCGCTCTCCGCCCAGCGGCGCAGATCGGCGACGAGGGCCTCGTGGTAGGCGGCGTCGTGCGGCAGCAGCGAGGTCAGATCCCGTACGGCGTTGCAGACCTGATCCAGGTCGGATTCGACGGCGGCGCGGGAAGGCGCACCCTCGGCCTCGAAGTCGATCGAGCCGTCCTTCGACTGTGCGGGGCGGATGGCTTCGACGGCGTCCTTCAGGACGGCCCACGCCGGGTGTTCGACCACGCGCTCGGCGGACGCGTCGGCTGCGCCCACGGCCTTGGACGAAAGTATTTCCGTCATGACTACCCCTCCACAGAAGAACCTGGCGTCAACAGAACGGTAGCCGGGCTCGGGCGCACCCTCAAGTGGAGATGCAGGAAATTATCCTTCCGAACCCCCGGTGTTGCCGCCGATCTTCCTGTGAGATGCCGTGGAAGCAATGACTTTGCCCAGTCCCGCCATGGCATCCGCGGCGTCCGGCAGCAGTGAGCCCGCGCCGAGGAAGCCGTGGAACATCCCCGGGAAGTGCGCCTCGGTCACCGGCACCCCGGCCCGGCGCAGCCTCTCCGCGTACGCCCGTCCCTCGTCGCACAGCGGATCGCATCCCGCGGTGACCACGTGCGCGGGCGGCAGTCCCGCGAGGTCGGCGCGCAGCGGCGCGGCCCAGGGGTGCGAGAGATCGGCGTCGGGGCCGAAGTACTGGGCGCCGAACCAGAGCATCGCCGTCTCCGTGAGGAAGTAGCCCTCCCCGTTGAGGCGGCGCGACTCGGTCCTGGCCGCCGGGTCGGTCGCGGGGTAGATCAACGACTGGTGGGCGATGCACGGGCCGCCCCGCTCACGGGCGATGAGGGTGCACACCGTGGCGAGGTTGCCGCCGGCGCTGTCGCCCGCGACGAGCAACGCGCCCGGGTCTCCCCCGAGTTCGGCGATGTTCCGCTCAGCCCAGCACACGGCGGCGTACGCGTCGTGGACCGGCTCGGGGAAGCGGGCCTCGGGCGCCAGCCGGTAGCCGACGGAGACGATGACCGCGCCGGAGGCCCGGCACAGGGCGCGGGCGGTGGCGTCGTGCGAGTCGAGGCTGCCCAGCACCCAGCCGCCCCCGTGGAAGAAGACCACCGTGGGCACGGACGCCGGTGCCGTCGCCGCCGCGGGAGGGGTGGCGGCGCCGGGCGCGGGCTCCTGCCCGTCCTCCTTCTCCTGCGGACGGTAGACGCGGACGGGAATCTCCGGCGCGCCCTCGGGCCCGGGTATCAGGCGGTCGGCGACCTCGCCCACGGGCGGCAGGCCCAGCGGTCCCGGCATCGAGCGCGCGAGGATGCGGCGGGCCTCCACGGCGTCGTGGACGGTGACGCCGACGTCGGGGAAGACGGCGGTCATGGCCTCCATCAGTTCGCGTGCCCCGGCGGCGAGCCGTTCGGGACCGGGCGTGGGCGCGCTGCTTCCGCTCACGGAGCTGCTCCTTCTCCTTCTCCGCCGCGTACGCGTGCGGGGATACGGGTGTGCGGGTGCGGACAGGGATACGGGTGCGGCGGGCGCTCCGGCACCGCCGCGGGTTCGTGCCGTACGTGGCGTACGTGCTGTACGTACCGGGCCGCCGGACGGCACATACGAATGCCGGGACGGGGACCGGGAGGCGGGCCCCGGCGGACGGGTCCGGCCGTAGGGCGGCGGGCGGTTAGTCTGTCCGCCGCGCACCTCGCCGTGCGCCCCGTCGCCACGCAGGAGAGAGAGGGTGCCGTGTCACTGCTCACCGTCGGCCACCGCGGAGTGATGGGCGTCGAGCCCGAGAACACCCTGCGTTCCTTCGTCCGGGCCGAGCGCGAGGGTCTCGACGTCATCGAACTGGATCTGCATCTCAGCAAGGACGGCGAGCTGGTCGTGATGCACGACGCCGACGTGGCGCGCACCACGAACGGTTCGGGCGCCATCGGCGACTTCACCCTCGCCGAGCTGCGGGAGCTGGACGCCGGGGACGGCGAGCGCATCCCCGTCTTCCGCGAGGTCGTCGAGGCCGTGGCCTCCCCGCTCCAGGCCGAGATCAAGGACCGGGCGGCGGCACGCGTCCTGGCCGGTGCGATCCGGGAACTCGGCCTGCACGACCGCGTCACCGTGATCTCGTTCCACGACGAGGCACTGCGCGAGACCCGCGAGCGTCTGCCGGAGATGCCGCTCGTCCTGGTCACCGGCCGCTCGACGCCGACGGCGCCCGAACGCGCCCTGGAACTGGGCGCGTTCATGGTCTCGTGCGAGCTGCGGTGGCTGGAGGCGGAGACCGTCGAGCGCTGCCACGCCGCGGGGATCAAGGTCATCACCTGGACCGTGAACACCCCGGAGGAGCTGGCCCGCGTCCGCGAACTCGGCCTGGACGGCCTGGTGACGGATATGCCGGAGATCAAGACGGCTGCGCGCCGAGCTTCTTGACCAGCAGCTCGAAGGCGAGACCGTCGCGCCGTGGGATGCCGAACCGCGGGTCGTCGTACGGGAAGGGCGTGTAGATGCCGGTGCGCCGGTAGCCGCGGCGTACGTACCAGGCGATCAGGTCCTCGCGCTGGCGGATCACCGTCATCTGCATCTCGCCGCAGCCCCATGCGTCGACGACGGTGCGCTCCGCCTCGCTGAGCACGGTCTTGCCGAGCCCGGCGCCCTGGAGTCCGGGACGTACGGCGAACATGCCGAAGTACGCGGCCTCGCCCCGCTTCTCCAACTGGCAGCAGGCGACGAGCCTTCCGTCGCGCTCGACGGCGAGCATGATGCTCCCGGGCCGGCTGATGACGGCCTCGACGCCCTCGGGGTCGGTGCGCTGCCCGTCGAGGAGGTCGGCCTCGGTGGTCCAGCCGGCGCGGCTGGACTCGCCGCGGTAGGCCGACTCCAGCAGGGTCACCAGGGCGTGGACGTCGTCCCGTGCGGCGACGCGGAAGACCACCTCGCCCGTCTCACCTGTCTCGCCCGTCTCCTTGACGTTCTCCATGGTGAGCGACCTTAGTACCAGTCCCGAGTACCAGTACCGGCGGAGTTAGGGTCGGCCTGCATGGTGCACGTACTGAGCAGCCGCGTGCTGCTGCGGCCGACCGATCCCGAGCGGACGCGGGAGTTCTACGGGCGGACACTGGGGCTGGCCGTCCACCGTGAGTTCGGCACGGGGCCGGAGCGCGGCACGGTCTACTTCCTGGGCGGCGGCTTCCTGGAGGTCTCCGGACGGTCCGACTCCGCGCCCGCGCCCGGGCTGAAGCTGTGGCTCCAGGTGCGGGACGCGCAGGAGGCGCACCGCGAACTGGCCGCCGCCGGCGCCGAGGTGCTGCGGGGCCCGGAGCGGGAGCCCTGGGGGCTGATCGAGATGTGGATCGCCGATCCGGACGGTGTGCGCATCTGCGTCGTCGAGGTCCCCGAGGACCATCCGATCCGCTACCGGCCGGGGATCTGAGACAGGGCGCGCCGCCCGACCCCGTCCACCCCGTCCCCGTGCCCGGCTCCCGTGTGCTGCGCGCTCCCGGTGCCACCGTGCGCTCCCGTATGAGGGCGCCGGGGCGGGCAGCCTCCCCACAGGGCGAGTGGGGAGACCGGCGAGCGGGCGTTCGCCGTCGCGGTGTGCCTGCTGCGCGCGAGGGGAGCCGGGGGGATGCGGCGGCGTACTGCCACGGGCGAGGTCCTGACGGGGCCGGGGATGGCGGCGATGGCGCTGCCCGGCAGCGCGTCCGCGGCACCGTCCCCGCTCGTCCTCCCGGGGCTGATCGGGGTGGGGCAGGAGAGGCGGTGCCGCTGTGCGCGGGTGCGCGGCTGCGCGGCACGGCGGCAGGAGCGACGGGGCGGGACGGGCGCGGTGTGCCGAGTCGCCGTGGCCACCGGCCTGTTGGGGATGTCGGGGACGGTGCCGGCGCAGGTGAGGCGTCGGTCACTTCTCGGCTCCCGTACGGCCGCCGCTCGCGCGCGGGCTCATAGTCTGCAGTCATGTTGGTCACGCTCGCGCTGCTCGTTCTCGGTGGGCTGGCCGCCGCCGTCGCCCCCCGCGTGCTGGCCCGCTCCTCCTGGCCGGAGCGGGAGCCCGTGCTCGGGCTGTGGGTGTGGCAGTGCGTCGTCGTCGCCGTGCTGCTGTGCTGCGTGCTGGCCATGGCGTTCTCGGCCGCCGCCGCGTGGCAGGCCGTACGGGGTCATGTCTTCGCCCCGGCGCCGAACGGCGTCGAGGAGGCGTACGGACTCGGACTCGGCTCGTACGGGCCCTGGGCCGGAACCCTCGCGGTGCTGCTGGCCTGCGGCGGTGCCTGGACGGGCGCGATGCTGCTGCGCGAGGTGTACGAGGCGCGGCTGCGGCGCCGCAGGCGTCACGCGGAGCTGCGGGAACGGGTGCCGCGGCTGCCCGGCGAGGAGCCCGGCGGCACCGACCGGCTGGTGGTGCTGGAGGGCGAGCGTCCGGAAGCCTGGTGGCTGCCCGGGGCCACGCCCCGGCTCGTCGTCACGACGGCGGCGCTGCGCCGCTTGAAGGGGCGGCAGCTCGACGCGGTGCTCGAACACGAGCAGGGCCACGCCCGCGCCCGGCACGACTGGCTGCTGCACTGCTCGGCGGCGCTCGCGGCGGGCTTTCCGCGGGTGCCGGTCTTCGCGGCCTTCCGTGACCAGGTGCACGCGCTGGTGGAGATGGCCGCCGACGACGCCGCGTCGAAGCGGTACGGACGGCTGACGACCGCCCTGGCGCTCGTCGGACTCAACGAGGACCGCGGGGTGTTCGGCCCCGCTCCGACTCCGCTGGCCCAAGTCCCGCACCGGGTGCAGCGGTTGCTGGCCGCCGCGCCGCGGCTGCCGTTCTCGCGCCGGGTGCGCATGACCGCGGCGGCCGTCCTCGTACCGGCCGTGCCCCTCCTCGTGGCCTTTGTGCCGGGGCTCTCCGCGCTGCGTTAGCCGCGGGGCCGCCCGGCGGGCGAGGATCACCCCATGCAGGAACGACCGACCCACGACAGCCGGACGCACGGGGGCCGGACGTCCGGCGGCGACGCGGACGGGGACGCCCCCCAGGACGCCCACGGGGACGCGGCGCACGGCAGCGCCACGCCTCCCCCGTCTCCGGCAGGCCGTGCCGCTCCGCCGCCGTCCCCCGACTCCCGTACCGTCGCGGCCCGTTGGCTGTGGACCGCCCTCGCGCTGACCGCCGCGGCCTTCGCCGTCGCCGGGCTCGTCGCGGCCGGCTGGCGTCCGCTGCTGGAGACGGACGCAGACGTCGCGCGGTGGTTCCACGGACGGGCCCTGGCGCATCCGGCGTGGACGGAGACCTGCCGCGTCTTCTCCGACTGGGTGTGGGACCCGGTCACGATGCGCATCCTGGTGGGCGTCGCGGCGCTGTGGGTGTGGCTGCGCGGCGAGGCGCTGCTCGCGCTGTGGTGCGTGGCGACTGCCGCCGCCGGTACGGGAGTTCAGCAGGGGCTGAAGTCACTGCTGGACCGGGACCGTCCGCACTGGGAGCACCCCGTCGACTCGGCGCACTACTCCGCGATGCCCTCCGGGCACGCGATGACGGCGGCCGTGGCCTTCGTCCTCGTGGTGTGGCTGGTCCGCCGTTCCGGCGCGGGCCGGGGCCCGGTGTACGCGGCGTACGCGGCGGCCGTCGTGTCGGTGGCCGGGGTGTGCCTGACCCGGATCGCGCTCGGGGTGCACTGGCTCACGGACACCGTCGTCGGGACGCTGCTGGGCGTCGCGCTGGCGGCGGCCGCCGCGGGATGGTGGACCGTCCTGGCACACCGGCGGGCGGAAGGGGAGCCCGCCTGACGCCCGTGGCCAGGCCCACGTCCACGTCCCGCATCCGGCCGGCGGCCGGCCGGGGCGGCGCGGCTCAGGGCGTCATCACGTCGGTGTGGATGGCGAGTTTGAACTGCGCGTGGATGAGGGGCGTGGCGATCCTCTTGTCGTTCTTGCCCCGCGCGGTGACCTTCAGACCGAGCGGCACGTCGCGGTAGACGAAGAACTGCCAGACGTACGACTTGTACTGGTTGCCGCCGGTGGGCGCCGCGTCCGTCGTCGCCGTGGAGTCGTAGCCGTCGCCCAGCGGGTCGCGGACGAACCGGGCGCGGTACTCGTGCGGATCGCCGTCCTTCTCCCAGTGGACCATCGCCGAGACGACGCCCCAGCCGTCGTGACTGGGGTGTATGAGGCCGGAGCCGGCGTCGGGGAACTTCGAGGTCTTGCCGTCGCGTTCGGCGGCGTGCATGTTCCAGGGGTCGTAGGACTCCTGCTCCCCGTAGGGGAAGCGGACGAGGTAGTAGCCGTCGTCGTCGTACTTCACGCGTTGCGTGCCGGACGACTTCGTTGCATCCCAGATGAGCGAGGCCACCGCTAACGGCATGGGCTCTCCTTGTGGGCCGCGGATACCGGAAGGCCGCACAACGGGCGGAAGAGGAGCGAAACGCGCGCGCCCGTCCCGGCGGTCGGTCCGTCATTGTATTGCTTGTACGCCGTTCAACAACGGTCCGCGCAAGGGCAGTTACCCGGTTCGCACTCCAGCACGGCCCCCCTCGGAGCGGCTCGCGCTCCGAGGACGGCACGTGCGGCGACGCCCGCCGACGTCGCGTCTGAGCCGGTATTGGGCGATCCCCCGCGTCGCCCAATACCGGCGGTCAAGCCGGACGCAAACCTGGTCGGGGCCGTGCGTCCGAAGCCCTGATGAGTATATTGGCTGGGAGCCAGTCAACATAGGAGTTACAGGATGTCCCCTCGGAGCGCCTCGGTCAATGAAGAGTTGCGCAGGCGTTCCCGAGAGCGCCTGCTGCAGGCGACCGTCGATCTTGTCGGCGAGCGGGGGTTCGAGGCGACGACCCTCGGAGACATCGCCGACCGCGCGGGCTCGGCACGGGGTCTGATCTCGTACTACTTCCCGGGGAAGCGGCAGCTCTTCCAGTCCGCCGTACACCGGCTGATGCATCTGACCATCCACGAGGCCCTGGAACGCACGCCGTTGCCCGAGGAGCCCGGCGCCGGGCACGAGTTGCTGGCGCGGGCCATCGACGCCGTACTGGGGCTGGCGCAGGACCGGCCCATGCTGATGCGGGCGCACATGGCGGGGATCCTCCAGCAGGAGGGGTTCGTACAGTGCCCCGAGCAGCAGCGGCTGGCGGAGGTGCTACGGGAGACCATCGAGCGCTACGGCTCACCCGATCCGGACACCGACTACCCGCTGCTGCGCGCGCTGTTGATGGGTGCCGTGGTGGCCGTGCTGCTGCCCGGGGCGCCGATGCCGGTGGAGCGGCTGCGCGCCGAACTCTTCGTCCGCTACGGGCTGGAGTGGCAGCTCGGCAGGCCGCCGGAGGAGCCCCCGGCGGGCACCGACCAGCGGATCACGGGGCGGCAGCTCACCGTTCCGCGACTGCCCTCGCCGGCACCGGGCGTACCGGAGCAGCAGACCCCCGCCCAAGCGCAGCCGTACGAGGTGCTGCGGCAGACCCAGCAGCCCGCCTCTCCGCCGCAGCCGCCCTCGCCGAACTGAGCGCGCGGCGCCCGCACTCGCCGGTTCCCGCTGCGGCGACGTCCGGGACGGCGTCATTGTCGGTGCCCGGGTGCAGACTGTGCCCACCTCGGTAAGACCGGACAAAGACGTCACAGAGGCGGGACCGGACATGTCAGACGTACTGCTCGCGGTGGGCACCAGAAAGGGCCTCTTCCTGGCCCGGCGGCCGGTGGAACGGCGGCACCAGAGAGGCTGGGAGGTCCAGGGCCCGCACTTCAACGCCCAGGCGGTCTACTCGGTCGCCCTGGACACCCGCCGCGCCTCCGCTCCCCGGATCCTCGTCGGCGGGGACAGCGCGCACTGGGGCCCGTCGGTCTTCCACTCCGACGATCTGGGGTCCACGTGGCACGAGCCGCCGCAGCCCGCGGTGAAGTTCCCGCAGGACACGGGGGTTTCGCTGGAGCGGGTGTGGCAGCTCCAGCCGGGCGGCGCCGACGAGCCGGACGTGGTGTGGGCGGGCACCGAACCCGGCGCGCTGTTCCGCTCCCAGGACGGCGGCGTCAGCTTCGCGTTGGTGCGCGGACTGTGGGAGCACCCGACGCGCACGGAGTGGGTGCCGGGAGGCGGCGGCCTCGGTCTGCACACGATCCTTCCCGATCCGCGGGACCGTCGGCGGCTCACCGTCGCGGTCTCGACCGGCGGCGCCTACCGCACCGCGGACGCGGGGGCGAGCTGGGAGCCGTGCAACCGCGGCGTCGAGGCGGTGTTCCTGCCGGAGCCCCGGCGCTTCCCGGAGTACGGGCAGTGCGTGCACAAGGTCGCGCGGGACGCCGCCGACCCCGCGCGGCTGTATCTCCAGAACCACTGGGGCGTCTACCGCAGCGACGACGACGGCACCGGCTGGACGCCGATCGGCGGAAGTCTGCCCTCCGACTTCGGCTTCCCCGTGGTCAGCCATCCGCGCCGCGGCGGCGTCGCGTACGTCTTCCCGCTCAACGCCGACTCGGACCGGGTGCCCGCGGGACGGCGCTGCCGTGTGCACCGTACCGAGGACGCGGGCGGAAGCTGGCAGAAGCTGGAGGCGGGGCTGCCGGAGACCGCGCGCTACGGTCCGGTGCTGCGGGACGCGATGTGCACCGACGGCGCCGAGACCCCCGGGATCTACTTCGGCAACCGCAACGGCGAGGTGTTCGCCAGCCCCGACGAGGGCGAGCACTGGCAGCAGTTGGCGGGGCATCTGCCGGACGTGCTGTGCGTACGTGCGGCGGTGATCGACTGATGAGTGCGGGCGGTGCGGAGCGGCCGCGAGGAGCCAGTAGAGTAACCGCCCGTGGCTGCACGACCGTTGAACGAGATCGTCGAACCGGGCTGGGCCAAGGCGCTGGAGCCCGTCGCTGAACGAGTCGCCCTCATGGGCGAGTTCCTCCGGGCGGAGGTGGCCGCGGGCAGAACGTATCTCCCCGCCGGCCAGAACGTCCTGAGAGCCTTCCAGCAGCCCTTCGACGACGTACGCGTCCTGATCGTCGGTCAGGATCCCTATCCGACGCCCGGCCACGCGGTGGGGCTGTCCTTCTCGGTCGCCCCCGAGGTGCGGCCGCTGCCCGGCAGCCTGGAGAACATCTTCCGCGAGCTGCACAACGACCTCGGCCTGTCCCGTCCCTCCACCGGTGATCTCACGCCCTGGACGAAGCAGGGCGTGCTGCTGCTCAACAGGGCGCTGACGACGGCTCCGAGGCGTCCCGGCGCCCATCGGGGCAAGGGCTGGGAGGAGGTCACGGAGCAGGCGATCCGCGCGCTCGTGGCGCGGGAGCGGCCGCTGGTCTCGGTGCTGTGGGGCCGGGACGCGCGCAATCTGAAGCCGCTGCTGAACAGCCGCCCCGTCGTGGAGTCCTCGCACCCCTCGCCGATGTCTGCGGACCGCGGGTTCTTCGGCTCGCGTCCCTTCAGCCGCGTCAACGATCTGCTCGCCCAGCAGGGCGCGGCCCCGGTGGACTGGCAGCTCCCATGACGGCGGCGGAGCCGGCGGGGGGCCCGGGACGCGGACCGTCGGACGGCTCCGCCTGTACGGGTGGTTCCGTGTGGGTGCTCGGCGCCGACTCGGGCGGCTCGGGACTGCGCGTCGCCCTGGCCCGCCTCGCACCGGCCGCCGCCGCACCTCCGGACTCGGACGCGGGCCCGGCTCCCGTGGCGGCGGGCAGCGTCGTCTCGTCCGAGCCGGTGCGTACGGGACCCGGGGGCATCGACGCCGAGCACATGCTCTCCCGACTGGT
>NZ_LJGW01000184.1:19133-19501 GCF_001751255.1 Streptomyces nanshensis
CCGCCGCACGGACGTTGCTCGCGGACGCCGGAGCGGAGGCGGACGGACTGAGCGCCGTGTGCGTCGGCGCGGCGGGCATGGCGACGCTGGGCGAGGGGCTGCGGGCGGCGCTTCCCGGGGCGCTGGCGGCGGAGTTCGGGCCGGTGCGGGTGGCGCTCGCGGCCGACGCCGTCACCGCGTACGCGGGCGCGCTGGGCGAGTCGCCGGGCGCCGTGGTGGCGGGCGGCACCGGTCTGATCGCGATGGGCACGGATCTGCGCGCGTGGCAGCGCGCGGACGGCTGGGGTCATCTGCTGGGCGACTGCGGCGGCGGAGCCTGGATCGGTCAGGCCGGACTCCAGGCGGCCATGCGCGACTTCGACGGACGC
>NZ_LJGW01000184.1:19567-21097 GCF_001751255.1 Streptomyces nanshensis
CGCGCCCCCCGACAAGTTGCCCGGCCTGCTCTATCCCCGTACGGACCGGCCCGCGGTGCTGGCCTCGTTCGCGCCGGACGTGGCGGCCTGTGCGGCGGAGGAGGACCCGGTGGCGGCGGGCATCATGCGCGCCGCGGCGCGGGAGGCGGCCATGGCGGCGGAGGCGGTGTGCCCGTCCGCGCAGGGGGCCGAAGTCGCCCTCACCGGCGGCCTGTTCCGCACCGGTGCGCCCCTGCTGGAGCCGCTGCGGGCCGAGTTGGGGAGGCGGCTGCCGCACGCGCGGGTCGTGGCCGCCGAGGGCGGGCCGCTCGACGGCGCGCTCCTCGTCGCCGCGCGGCTGGCCGAGGACACGCTGCGATTGCCGCCGGATGACGCACTTCTCTCCGTGAGTTGAGAAAACCGGCAAACAGGAACAAGCCTCCACAGGACCAAAAGGGCATTTCCGGCCAGTCTCCCCCGCCTGAACTGCGAGGTCCCACAAGGCATTAACATGCGGGCGCATGAGCTCCCCCACTGACCCGGACAACGGCCTGCCAGTACGAATGCCGCGTCCACGCAGGCCCGGAAGGCACCGCAAGCCGGAACCTGTCGTCGCACCAGAGAACGCTCCCGCGCTGGTACTCGCCGTGCCCGGCGTTCCCTCCAGCGCCGTCCGCAGCCTTGCCGAGGAGATCCTCAGCATCGCCCGCTCGGAGTTGCCGGGCCTGGACGCGCGGATCGGTTACGTGGAGGGCGACGGCGAGGAGTATCCGACGCTCGGGGGCGTACTGACGCGGACCGCGGCCGACCAGCAGGAGGCCGAGGAGCGCGCCGCGGAGCTGGCCGCCGTCGAGGCCGCCGCCGCGGAGGACGGCGAGGGCCCCAGGCCGGATGCGGGCGCGGAGGGCACGGGTTCGCGCCGGGCCCCGAAGACGGGCGCCGAGGAGCGCCTCGTCGCGCTGGTCATCCCGCTGCTCGCGGGTCCCGACGCGGCCGGCATGCGGCAGATACGGCAGGCGGTGCTCTCCAGCGGTACGGGCGCGGAACTCACCGACGTGCTGGGCCCGCACCCGCTGCTCGCGGAGGGCGTGCACGTGAAGCTCTCCGAGGCCGGACTGGCCCGCGCGGACCGCGCCCGGCTGTTCACGGTCGCGACCGCCGCGGACGGCATCATCCTCGCCTCCGTGGGCGGCGAGGAGGCGGTGCAGGCCGCCGGGATCACCGGCATGCTGCTGGCCGCCCGGCTCGCCGTTCCGGTACTGGCCGCGGGCCTGGACGAGGCCGGCGCGGTGGCGCGCGTAGCGGAGCAGCTCCGGGAGGCCGGTTCGCAGCAACTCGCCGTCGCGCCCTGCCTGATCGGGCCGGAGGTGCCGGAAGGGCTGCTGGACGCGGCGGCGGCGGAGGCCGGCTGTGCCGTGGCCGAACCGCTGGGCGCCTACCCGGCGGTGGGCAAGCTGGTGGCCTCGACGTACGCGACAAAGCTCGGCATTCCGCACCAGCAGACGTCGCAGGGCCTCGCGGCACGCTGAGTCCGCGGGGCCGGCGGCCGCC
>NZ_LJGW01000169.1 GCF_001751255.1 Streptomyces nanshensis
GCGGGTCAGCTTCCCGCTGCGCCTCGTCCGTGCGGCTGCCCGGCGGGCGCCGCCGACGGCTCGGCGCGTCGAGGGTCCGGTGAGTCGAGGGGCCCGTTGCGCGGGCCCTGGCTTTCCCGGGTAAGAGGCGCGGGGCTGCCGAGCCGTTACCCGCGGAGATCTGTTGCGGGTGGTGCGTCGGGCAGGGCCGTCCGGGGCGGCGCGTGTGAGAGGACTGGCCCTTCCTTCCCGGGACTGCGGGGGCTTCAGCCTCGGGTGGCCAGCGGGACGATCAAGTCCTCTTGATGACTCGTATGCTGGCGTCGTCGAGAGAACGGAACGGTGAGTGGCCATGGCGAAGGCGTACGAGCGGATCGCGGAAGACTTCCGGCATCCCATCCGCGCAGGTGAGCTGAGGCCGGGCGACAAGCTGCCCACCGAGGCCTGGCTCGCGGCGCACTACAAGAAGGGGCTGCCGACGGTGCGCCAGGCGCTCGCGCAGCTGGAGGCCGAAGGGCTCGTCGAGAAGAAGCACGGCCGCGGCACCTTCGTGCGCGTACCGCGGAAGCTGGTGTCGCGCAGCAACGAGCGCCACCAGTGGGAGAAGGACCGGGCCCGGGAGCCCGAAGGGAAGCGGCTGGAGACGGGTTCGACCGAGCACGACACCGGGCTGACCGTCGACGACCTCGTCTTCCACGCGAAGTACGAGGAGATCCCGGCGAACGAGGACCTCTCCACGGCCTTCGGGGTGCCCGAGGGCACGACGATGCTCCGGCGCTCGTACCGGACTCGCTACAGCTCCGAGCCGGCGCCCTTCACGCTCGTGACCTCATACCTCGTCCGCGACATGGTCGCGAAGAACCCGGACCTGCTTGACGAGACCAACGAGCCCTGGCCGGGCGGCACTCAGAACCAGCTGTACACGGTCGGCATCGAGCTCGACCGCATAGAGGAACGCGTTACCGCACGCCCTCCCTCCGCCGAAGAGGCCGAGGAGCTGGAGCTGCCACCGGGCACCGCGGTGTTCGTACTCCGGAAGTTCTCGTACGGGACCGAGGACCGCCTGGTGGAGATGTCGGACGTCATCCTCCCCGGCGACCGCACTGAGATGACCTTCGTGACCCCACTGGATCGGTGGTAACTCCCTTGCCGCAGCGCATCGTTGTCCTCACGGCAGTTCACGCCCCCGGCGCCCACCACCTGCCGGACGCGTACCGCTCGCTCGAGGAGCAGGAGCTGCCGGATGGGTGGGAATGGCAGTGGGTCATCCAGGAGGACGGCGAGACGGACGCGGTCGCCGGACTCGTCCCCGACGACCCGCGGGTGAGTTTCGCCCAGGGCCGACGGGGTGGTCCCGGCGTCGCCCGGACCATGGGACTAGCCCGCGCACAGGGCGAGTTGGTGAAGGTCCTCGACGCCGACGACATGCTCACCCCGGGCGCGCTCGCCCGTGACATCGCCGTTTTCGGGCGCGAGTCGGAAGTCGCCTGGACGACCTCCCGCGTCCTCGACGCCTTGCCGGACGGCACCACGGTCGGTTTCGACGGCGACCCCGAAGAGGGCCCCATCGAACGCGGCGCCGTCCATGAGCATTGGAAGTCCCACGACTATCGCGCACAGGTCCACCCGGCGACGTTGTGCGTTCGCCGGGACCTGCTGCTGGCGCTCGGTGGGTGGATGGCGCTGCCGGCGTCGGAGGACACGGGGCTCCTGCTGGCCCTGAACGCCGTGAGTCGCGGCTACTTCACGCGGGAAGTCGGCCTGATGTACCGCAAGTGGCCTGGCCAGGCGACGCATCAGGCGGCGCATGGGCACGAGGGGGAGCGGGAGGCGCGGATGGCGGTGATCGATGCGCGGGTGGGGGAGCTGGCCGAACTGGGGTGGCGCTTCCTTCTCGGACGGTGATTTGCCCCGGCCTTCAAGCAGCGTCTGAATCGGCCGTTTTGATGCATAACGATTACGGGGAAGCCGACCGGCCGCCGCTCACCTCGTTCGCTCGTCGGACTGCGCCTTTATGTCCCCGAGAGAGGACCGATGTGGCACAGCGCAACCCGGAGGCGAATCCTCCACGGCGCAATCCGGAGGCTTCGCCTCCGGTCGAAACCTCCGCGGCTGAGGTGACTTCAAGCACCAAAACCCGTCGTGAGGGTCGTCAACTCCTCGCGGAGGTTGGGGCCCAGCTGCTCTCCAGGCTCGTAGTAGAGGGCCTGAAGAGCTTGCTGGGGTGGTAGTAGGCGCACCGGCTCCACACTGGTTATCCGCCTAGCTACTCGCCGTCCCGGTGTGCCCTCTGGGCGCCCGGGGCGGCCCTTTTCGTGTCCGTAGAACGTCTCAAGTGGCGCATGGTGGCTTAGGCCGGTTGCAGCCTTTTCTACTGGACACCGTGCACAACCATAGCACCGGCGCGGGGTGGGAGGACCGGCCGGAGGGACTCACGGGAGAGGGCCGGCCCCCTGGTGACGGCTGCTGTTTCTTGCTCAGTACCTCGTGCTCACCGGGGTGCGTTTCGTGAGCACGTCCTGACTCAGCCCGGCCCTGCCGGGCGCCTCGCCTGGTCGAGCAGACGGATCCCGCGGTGGGCGGGGCCGGCGGCGGGGGAGCGGGCGTTCGGTGCTGCTCTTCGGGTGGTGCCGTGGCCGTACGGGCGGGCCGGGGCTCTCCTGTGTCAGCGGCGGCGATCACGGATCTGGTAGATCCGTTGGTCTCCCAGACCGGTGAGCTGCGCGACCATCTGCACTCCCAGCCCGCCGTCAGCCAGGGCTTTGCGGATGGTCACGTCTCGCGCGATCCGCGAGAGGAGGTGGCGGTGCCGTTCGTCAATCTCGCGGCCGGACGCTTTACGCAGGCGTCCGGCCCAAGCGTCATCGGTGTGGATGCGATCGGATCCGGGGATGTCGCGCGGCTCTCCCTCCTGCTCGACCTCCCCGCCCTCAAGAAGGGTGATGTTGACCGACCGGTCCTCGTCAATCAGAGCCAGTCCCCATCCAACAGCGTGTCCGGGACCGCTGAGGGACTCACCGCTCGGGCGCTCTGGTTCAGTCAGGCGCATATCGGCAGGAGGCGAGTACAGCGAGGTGCGGCCCTGTAGCCGGATGGAATGGCACACCACTTCGGCAATCTCACTGACGCCGTGGTCGCGCGCCCAGTTGGCGAGGGCCTGACCGTGACGCTGCGGGACGAGGACGGCGCTGTCTCCCAGGAGCGTGCCGCCGGTCAGTCGAGGAACGTAGGCGCCTGCGGGGGTAGTTGCGATGTCAGCGATGGAAGGCATGCGGCAGTTATAGCGCGCTATAAATGTCGCGGCAAGCGGTGGCTGCTCCTCGCTCCGTGCCCCCGGCGGGCCGACCGGGGGTTCGCCGGGCCGTGTTCGTGAGCGCGCCCTGACCCCGCCGACCCCGTCCGGACTGCTTCGGCGCGCCGGTTCCGGCTGCGCGTGAGCGCGGGTCAGCTTCCCGCTGCGCCTCGTCCGTGCGGTGCCCGGCGGGCGCCGCCGACGGCTTCGTCAACTCCTCGCGGAGGTTGGGGCCCAGCTGCTCTCCAGGCTCGTAGTAGAGGGCCTGAAGAGCTTGCTGGGGTGGTAGTAGGCGTACCGGCTGCACACTGGTTATCCGCCTAGCTACTCGCCGTCCCGGTGTGCCCTCTGGGCGCCCGGGGCGGCCCTTTTCGTGTCCGTAGAACGTCTCAAGTGGCGCATGGTGGCTTAGGCCGGTTGCAGCCTTTTCTACTGGACACCGTGCACAACCATAGCACCGGCGCGGGGTGGGAGGGCCGGCCGGAGGGACTCACGGGAGAGGGCCGGCGGCGGGGGAGCGGGCGTTCGGTGCTGCTCCCCGGGTGGTGCCGTGGCCGTACGGGCGGGCCGGGGCCGGGCTGGCCGCCGGCCGGTGAGGGCCGGACGTGATGCCGGCGAACTGGCGGTGGAGGCGGGCCTGTTCGGCGGTGCGGGGGAGTGCGCGGGGCGACAGCCGCATCGTCATGCGCGGTCGGCGGAGGGCTCCCGGGTTCTCGGGTCGGCTGGTGGTGCTCGCCGCGGCGGGTGCGTGTGGTGTGCGGGGTGGGGAGCTGACCTCCGTGATTTGACAACGTCAAGGCTTTTTGCGAGAGTTGTATTTGACAGCGTCAAGGGCGTCCGGGGCTGTTTGAGCTTGACGGCGTCAAAGTTAGGGGAGACCATGGCTCACAAGGAAGTACGCGACCTCATACGGAAGCTGGAGCGTCAGGGGTTCACGGTGAAGCTCGCCAAGAGCGGCCACTACAAGATCTACAAGGGCTCTCAGCTCCTCGGCACGCTGCCCGCCACGCCCTCTGACGCCCGCTCCCTCAAGAACGCCGTGGCCGCCCTCAAGCGCGCGGGCTTCAGGCCGTAACGGGCCGGGGGCCGCCCCGGCCCGGCCG
>NZ_LJGW01000008.1 GCF_001751255.1 Streptomyces nanshensis
CCCCCACGGCCGCCGCTCCGTGCGGACGCGGACGGCGGGTCTCCGCCGCCGCTCACGTCCGGTACGGGCCCGCCGACGGCAGAGCCGTGCGCGGAGTCCCGCGCGTCCTGCGCTCCTCCCGCTCCGGAAGCGGCAGCTCCCGCGTCCGCCTCCGCGTCCCGCGCGGTCACCCGTCCTCCCGCATCGGGATCCGTACGCCGCGCTCCGCCGCGATCTCCTCCGCGCGCTCGTAGCCCGCGTCCACATGCCGTACGACGCCCATCCCGGGGTCGTTCGTCAGCACCCGCCGCAGCTTCTCGCCGGAGAGCGCCGTGCCGTCGGCCACCGTGACCTGGCCCGCGTGCAGCGAGCGGCCCATCCCGACGCCGCCGCCGTGGTGGATCGAGACCCAGGTCGCCCCGGACGAGGCGTTGACCAGGGCGTTCAGCAGCGGCCAGTCGGCGATCGCGTCGGAGCCGTCGCGCATCGCCTCGGTCTCCCGGTACGGGGAGGCCACCGAGCCGCAGTCCAGATGGTCGCGGCCCAGCACCAGCGGTGCGGAGATCTCGCCGCTCGCGACCATGTCGTTGAAGCGCTCGCCCGCGCGGTCCCGCTCGCCGTAGCCGAGCCAGCAGATGCGGGCGGGCAGCCCCTGGTAGTGGACGCGTTCGCCGGCGAGCTTGATCCAGCGCGCCAACGACTCGTTCTCCGGGAAGAGTTCGAGCAGGGCGCGGTCGGTGGCCGCGATGTCCTTCGGGTCGCCCGAGAGCGCCGCCCAGCGGAAGGGCCCCCTGCCCTCGCAGAACAGCGGCCGGATGTAGGCCGGTACGAAGCCGGGGAAGTCGAACGCCCGCCCGTAGCCGTGCAGTCGTGCCTCGCCGCGGATGGAGTTGCCGTAGTCGAAGACCTCGGCGCCCGCGTCCTGGAAGCCGACCATCGCCTCCACGTGCCGTGCCATCGACTCGCGCGCCCGCTGGGTGAAGTCGGCGGGCTTGTCCGCCGCGTAGCGCTCCATGTCGTCGAAGTCGACGCCGACGGGGAGGTACGAGAGCGGATCGTGCGCGCTGGTCTGGTCGGTGACGACGTCGATCGGGGCGCCGCGCTCCAGGAGTTGGGGCACCAGCTCGGCGGCGTTGCCGAGCACGCCGACGGAGAGCGGACGCCGCTCGTCGCGCGCCGCCGTCGCCAACTCCAGCGCATGGTCGAGGGAATGGGCCCGTACGTCGAGATAGCCGTGCCCGATGCGGCGCTCGATGCGGGAGGGGTCGCACTCGACGCAGATCACCACGCCGCCGTTCATCGTCACGGCGAGCGGCTGCGCGCCGCCCATGCCGCCGAGGCCCGCGGTGAGCGTGATCGTCCCGGCGAGGCTGCCGCCGAACCGCTTGGCGGCCACCGCCGCGAACGTCTCGTACGTGCCCTGGAGGATGCCCTGCGTGCCGATGTAGATCCACGAACCGGCCGTCATCTGCCCGTACATGGTGAGCCCGAGGGCGTCCAGCCGCCGGAACTCCTCCCAGTTCGCCCAGTCGCCCACGAGGTTGGAGTTGGCGAGCAGGACGCGCGGCGCCCACTCGTGGGTGCGCATGACGCCGACGGGGCGGCCGGACTGCACGAGCATCGTCTCGTCGCCGTCCAGGGTGCGCAGCGTGCGGACCATGGCGTCGAAGGAGGGCCAGTCGCGGGCGGCCTTGCCGGTGCCGCCGTAGACGACGAGCTTGTCCGGGTGCTCCGCGACCTCCGGGTCGAGATTGTTCTGCAGCATCCGCAGGGCGGCCTCCTGCGGCCATCCCCGGGCACTCAGTTCGCTGCCGCGCGGTGCCCGTACGGGTCGCGGTCCTGACATCTCCCGTGCCTCCCTGCCGATCGCTCGTCCCGACTCCCCCGACGTCATTTATTCACACACTGTACGGAGTGAATAGAACTAGTCAACAGGATGGCCCGGCCAACCCCCGCGGGCGGCGGACGTGTTCTGCTTGACGTATGCACGACTCCAGCAGCAGTTCCGCCACCACCGCCTCGTCGGCCTCGCCGGCCTCATCGGCATCGCCGACCGGTCCGACCGGCACCCCGCTCGCGCCCGGTGCCTCCGTCGCCGCCCGCCGCGACCTGGCCGTACGCGCCGCCGTCGAGCAGGGCCTCGTCACCGGCGACCGCGAGCCGATCGCCGCCCTCCTCGACGTCCGGGCGATACGCGAGGCGGCGGGCGCACTCCGCGCGGCCTTCGACGCCGTCTCCGGGCCCGGCCAGGACGTTCTGCACACCTTCGCCGTCAAGGCGGCCTCCCTCGTGCCCGTGCTGCGGCTCCTCGCCGACGAGGGCATCGGCTGCGAGGTCGCCAGCCCCGGCGAACTGGCGCTGGCCAGGGCCGCGGGCGTACCGGCGGCGGCGACCGTGCTGGACTCGCCCGCCAAGACCCCCGGCGAACTGCGCGAGGCGCTCCTGCTGGGCATCGCCCTCAACGCCGACAACCGGAGCGAACTGGCCCGCCTCGACGAGCTGGTACGGCCCGGCGACCCGGCGACGCCGCCGCTGGGCCTGCGCGTCAACCCGCAGATCGGCGGGGGCTCCATCGACGCCATGAGCACCGCCACCGCGACGTCGAAGTTCGGCGTCGCGCTCGCCGACCCCGGTGCCCGCGAGGAGGTCGTACGGGCCTATCGCGATCGCCCCTGGCTGACCCGGCTCCACTCGCACGTCGGCTCGCAGGGCATGCCGCTGGAGCTGATGGCCGAGGGCGCGCGGGCCACGTACGAGCTGGCCGAGGAGATCAACGCCGCGGCCGGACGGCGCCAGGTCGACACCCTCGACCTGGGCGGCGGCCTGCCCGTCAACTTCGGCAGCGACGCGATCACGCCGACGTTCGAGCAGTACGCGCGACTGCTGGCCGAGACCGTGCCGGGGCTCTTCGACGGGAGTTACGGGCTCGTCACCGAGTTCGGGCGCTCGCTGCTGGCGAAGGCGGGGACGATCCTGGCGCGCGTGGAGTACGCGAAGTCCGCGGGCGGCCGCTCCATCGCCGTCACGCACGCGGGCGCGCAGATCGCGGTGCGTACGGTCTTCACGCCGGACGCGTGGCCGCTGCGGGTGGCGGCGTACGACGCGAAGGGCGGGTCGAAGGGCGGCGCGGACGGTACGGGCGGTACGGGCGGTACGGGCGCCGGGGGCGAGGCCGGTACCGGAGAAGCCTCGGGTGCCGGTCTGGTCGAGCAGGACATCGCCGGACCGTGCTGCTTCGCGGGCGATCTGGTCGCGCGGGGGCGGCTGATGCCGCGCCTGGACGAGGGCGACTACGCGGCGCTCCTGGACACGGGCGCCTACTACTTCTCCAACCCCTTCGGCTACAACTCCCTGCCGCGGCCCGGGGTTTACGGCTTCACCGTGACGGACGGCGGCGAGGTGCGGTTCGTGACCGTACGCGATCCGCAGACCCTCGCGGAGATCGTCGGCGACTCGGGCGGGGCGCACCGGGACGCGCTGCGGGAGAGGTGACGTGCGCGGGAGGTAAGGGGGCCGCGCACCCGCGGACGCGCCGTTCCCGGCAGGTCGTCACAGCGGCTCGGTCTCCTGGACGAACCCGCCCTGTTCCGCGGCGAGTTCGTCCAGCAGGGCGAGCGCCGCGGCGACGGCGGGATGGCCTTCGCTGCCGCGTCGCGTGACACGCAGCAGACGGCGGGAGGGTATGTACCGGCCGCGCAGCGGGATCCGCACCAGATCCGGATGCGACGGCAGTCGGGCCAGGCGCGGCACGAGGGCGATCCCCATACCGAGCGCGACGAACGTGGCCACGACGTTCCACTCCCGCGCCTCGTGGGCGACCGACGGCGCGAACCCGGCGCTGCGGCAGGAGGCGAGCACCAACTGCCGTGCGGAGCAGCCCGTCCCGGGCATGCCCAGGATCCAGCGCTCCGCCGCGAGGTCCTCCATCGTGGGCCCGTCGCCCCGGGTCAGGGCGTGACCGGCGGGCGCGATCAGGTCGAACGGGTCGTCCAGCAGGGGCCGTTGACCGAAGCGGCCGTCGTCCAGCGGAGGGTTGTCGGGCATGGCCTCGACGACCGCCACATCCGTCTCGCCGGAGAACAACAGGCCGAAGCAGTCGAGAGGTTCGGCCTCCCGCACCTTCACGGTCAACCCCTCCCACTCCGCCTGTAGCCGTACGGCGAGCGGGGCCAGCAGGACCTCGGCCGCCGAGGGGAAACCGGCGACGCGCAGCACCCCCCGCGGCTCACCGACCGCCGTGGCGTGCAGTTCCGCCTCGGTGCGCTGCCACAGCTCCTCCATGGCGTCGGCGTGCCGCAGCAGCGCCTGCGCGGCCTCCGTCAGCCGCACCCGCCGCCCCTGCGGGCGCAGCAACTCGACGCCCAACTCCCGTCCGAGCTGGCGTACTTGCTGAGAGACGGCCGAGGGGGTCAGATGCACGGCCCCGGCCGCCGCCGTCACCGTGCCGTACTGCTCGATGGCGCGGAGCACGGTCAGACGCCGCAGATCAATCATGTACTCGTTCTACACGGTTCGGTGAAGAAATCGAACCTGGACCTGAATGATCCGCTCGCGCAGGCTGGTCGGTACGGGGGCCGGCGGGCCGGAGACACGGCGGGACATACCCGGCGAACCGGCGTGTACCCGCCCTCACTTGAGCCCGACCCCGCCGAGGAGGCCCGCACGTGTCCGACTGCCCGTACTGCGGATGGCCCGACGACGAGCCCGTCCAGGGCGTCTCCCGGCACCCCACAGCCGAAGGGGTGCTGGCCTGGACGCGCTGCGCCTGCGGCTCCCTCCAGGCGAGGGTGCTCACCGCCGGCACCGTACGGATCGTCACGCGGGGGAAGCCTGCGGACGGCCGCCCGCAGGACGAACGGCGCGGCGCCGCCCGGTAGTCACGCCTCCGGGCGGCACACCCGCCGTACGGCACGCACCCTCGCGGTCAGGCTCCGCCCCACACCTCGTCCGCCGTCTCGACGATCAGCGCGAGCTTGCGCTTCTGGTCGTCGACGGTCAGGTCGTTGCCCTCCAGGGTCGAGGAGAAGCCGCACTGCGGCGACAGGCAGAGCTGGTCGAGGTCGATGTAGCGCGACGCCTCCTCGATGCGCCGCTTGAGCCCGTCCTTGCTCTCCAGCTCCGGCCGCTTGGTGGTGACGAGACCGAGGACGACCTGCTTGTCCTTCGGCACGAAGCGCAGCGGTTCGAAACCGCCGGAGCGCTCGTCGTCGTACTCCAGGAAGAACCCGTCGACGTCCAGACCGCCGAAGAGCGCCTCGGCGACGAAGTCGTAGCCGCCCGAAGCCACCCACGACGAGGCGAAGTTGCCGCGACACATATGGGTCGTGACGCGCAGATCGGCGGGGCGCCCGGCCAGCGCACGGTTGATGTTGGCGATGTACGTCTCGTGCTGGTGCTCGGGGTCGCCGCCGATGCCGGCGACGTGCTGCCGCTGCTCGGGGTCGTTGAGGTAGGCGAGGCTGGTGTCGTCGAGCTGGAGATAGCGGCAGCCCAGCTCGTGGACGCCGCGCACCTGGGCCGCGTACGCGGCGGTGAGGTCCGTCCAGAACGCGTCCATGTCCGGATAGACCGTCTCGTCGATGGCGGCGCGTCCGCCCCGGTAGTGGACCATGCTGGGCGAGGGGATCGTCAGCTTCGGGGTCTGGCTCTCGGAGACGGTCTCCCGCAGGAACGTGAAGGCGTCGCCGAAGATCGTCCCGTCCAGCCGCAGCTTGCTGTCGACGTGGGCGGAGGGCGGCGCCCACTCGATGTCGCCGTCCGCGTTGTGGAACTTCACGCGCAGGCTGTCGTCGTGGACCTTGCTGATGCCGCCCAGGGAGTAGATGAAGTCCATGTGCCAGGACTGGCGCCGGAGTTCGCCGTCCGTGGCGCTGCGCAGCCCGGCCTCGCGCTGGAGGGCGACGACGTCGCGTATCGCCTCGTCCTCGGCGGCCCTCAGCGCGGCGGCGCCGGCGCGCCCGGCGGCGTGCTCCTCGCGTACGCGCTTGAGGGCGGCGGGGCGCAGCAGGCTCCCCACGTGATCGGCGCGGAAGGGCGGAAGCGTCCGTGCACCGCTCGCCGCGGCGGCTCCGGGTGTCGTCGGCTCTGACGTCATGAGGTGTCCCTCCTCCGGGTCGGAGGGCCCACACTGCTCCGGAATGGTCCATTCCTCAACCACCCTTTCCATCATCCGGAAGGGGGGTGCCGCGGGGGCGCGGCAGATTCTCGGGG
>NZ_LJGW01000181.1:0-236 GCF_001751255.1 Streptomyces nanshensis
GGCGTCGGCCACGGCGAGCGGCAGCCGCCCGACGCCGCCCTCGACGCCCATGAAGACGGGCGAGGCGCAGGGCTGCGCGGCCGCCTGCTCCTGCACGGCGCGCACTCCCGCGAGCAGCGAACTCCCGTGGCGCGCGGCCTCGTAGAGCACGGGCACGGCGGCCCGCATCGAGATCCGGTACGCGTCACCCGCGTACACACCGCCCAGCAGCGGCTCGACGAGCCGGTCCACGACCT
>NZ_LJGW01000181.1:283-5296 GCF_001751255.1 Streptomyces nanshensis
TCGCCGATCGCGGCGTCCTCGCCGACCGGCTCGGGCGGCAACTCCGGCTCCCGCGCGACGCGGGCGACGCCCTCGGCGGAGAGCAGGCCGCGCAGCGCCTCGGCGTCCCCGGGCACGCCCATCACATGGCCCTTCGGCATCGGGCACAGCTCGCCGCGGGACCAGATCGCGGCACCGGCACCCGTCGGCGGTACGAGGGACTCCCCGAGCCCGGCCTCGCGTGCGAGGTCCACGCCCTCGGGGCGGCGCGCGAGCATCGACTCCGCGCCCAGGTCGACGGCGGCGCTCCCGGCGACGTCGCCCGTCAGCAGCTTGCCGCCCACGCGCGCGGACGCCTCCAGCACCGTCACCGACGCACCGTCCGCACACAGCCGTTGCGCCGCGGCGAGCCCGGAGATGCCGCCGCCGATCACGATCACATGCATGTGTCCATCGTCCCAGCGCGGGTACCGCCCCGCGTAACCAGGGCATGCACCGGGCCCGGAAGCGAGCCGGCGAGGGCCGGCGGCCCCGGCCCCGCAACGGGAGGAGCACAGGTCATGGCCGCTGCGCGCCGCATGGTCGTCGTCGGGGGTGACGCGGCGGGCATGACGGCCGCCTCGCAGGCCCGCAGGCTTCAGGGCCCGGACGAGCTGGAGATCGTCGCCTTCGAACGGGGCGACTTCTCCTCCTATTCCGCGTGCGGCATCCCGTACTGGATCGGCGGCGACGTCGCACAGCGCGACGACCTGATCGCCCGTACGCCCGAGGAGCACCGGGAACGGGGCATCGATCTGCGGATGCGCACCGAGGTCACGGCCCTCGACCTGGACGGCGGACGGGTGCGGGCGCGGGAGCTGCCGGGCCGCGGAGACGGGTCCCGGGACGGGACCGGGACCGGGGACGGTGCACGGAGCGGAGCCGAACTCCGGGAGTACTGGACGGAGTTCGACGACCTCGTCCTGGCGACCGGCGCCCGCCCGACGCGCCCGCCGCTGCCCGGCATCGACGCGGAGGGCGTGCACGGCGTGCAGTCCCTGGAGGACGGCCAGGCGCTGCTGGACGCGCTGGAGCGCGCAGACCGGAGAGCGGACGGGGCCGCCCTGCGGGCCGTCGTCGTCGGCGCGGGCTACATCGGCGTGGAGATGGCCGAGGCCCTGGTACGGCGGAAGTACGAGGTGACCGTCCTCGACCAGGCACCGCAGCCCATGACCACCCTGGATCCCGACATGGGCGAGCTGGTACGCGAGTCGATGTGCGACATGGGCATGGAGGTGGTGACGGACGCGGCCGTCACCGCGATCGAGACCGCCGAACCGGACGCCGGCGGACGGAAGGGGGACGGACGGGAAGGGGACGGACGGAACGGGGGCCGGGTCACGGCGGTGACCACCGAGTCCGCCCGCTACCCGGCGGACGTCGTCGTACTCGGCCTCGGCGTCGCCCCGGAGACCTCGCTCGCGCGCGAGGCCGGACTGCCGCTCGGCGCCTCCGGCGGTCTGCTGACGGACCTCGCGATGCGCGTGCGCGGACGGGAGAACATCTGGGCCGGCGGCGACTGCGTCGAGGTCCTGGACCTGGTCTCGGGACGGACCCGCCACATCGCCCTCGGCACCCACGCCAACAAGCAGGGCCAGGTCATCGGCGCCAACATCGGCGGCGGCTATGGGACGTTCCCGGGGGTCGTCGGCACCGCCGTGAGCAAGGTCTGCGACCTGGAGATCGCACGTACGGGACTGCTGGAGGCCCAAGCCCGTGCGGTCGGGCTCCAGTTCGTGACGGTGACGGCCGAGGCGACCAGCCGCGCGGGCTACTTCCCCGGGAGCCGCCCGATGCGCGTCAAGATGCTCGCGGAACGCGGTACGGGCAAGCTCCTGGGCGCCCAGATCGTGGGCAGGGAGGGTGCGGGGAAGCGCGTCGACATCGCGGCGGTGGCACTGACCGCGGGCATGACGGTCGAGCAGATGACCTTCCTGGACCTGGGCTACGCGCCGCCCTTCTCTCCTGTGTGGGACCCGGTGCTGGTGGCGGCGCGAAAGGCGACGGCGGCGGTCAAGGAGAGGGGCTGACGGCTGACGGCGAAGGGATAGCAGTCGGCAGATGACAGAGAACGGATGACGCCTAACAGATGACAGATTTCAGAATCTGTCATCCGTCAGCCGCCGTCCGCCACGCCCAACCCCCGCTCCCCGCCCCGCACTTCGCCCCTCACTTCGCCCCGCACTTCACGTCGCCGTCTCCTCGTGTACGTACGCCACGAGCCGGGTCAGCGCGTCCGGGTCCGTCTCAGGAAGCACGCCGTGCCCCAGGTTGAAGATGTGGCCGTCCAGCCCGCGTGCCGCGTCCAGCGTCCGCCGGGCCTGCTCCTCCACCGCCTCGCGCGGAGCGAACAGCACCGCCGGGTCCAGGTTCCCCTGTACCGCGTGCCCCGGCCCCACGCGCCGGGCGGCCTCGTCCAGCGGCACCCGCCAGTCCGCCCCGACGACGTCCGCGCCCGCCTCCCCCATGGCGCCGAGCAGTTCGCCCGTGCCGACGCCGAAGTGGATGCGCGGCACCCCGTAGCCGGCGACCGCGTCGAAGACCTTCGCGGAGGCGGGCAGTACGGACCGCCGGTAGTCCGCCTCCGACAGGGCGCCCGCCCAGGAGTCGAAGAGCTGCACGGCCGAGGCGCCCGCCTCGATCTGCACCTTCAGGAACGTCCCGGTGATGACGGCCAGCCGCTCCAGCAGCGCCGCCCACAGTTCGGGATCGCCGTACATCATCGCCTTCGTACGCTCGTGGTTGCGCGAGGGCCCGCCCTCCACGAGATAGCTGGCCAGCGTGAACGGGGCGCCCGCGAAGCCGATGAGGGGCGTGCCGCCCAGCTCGCGCGTGAGGAGCCGTACGGCCTCCGTGACGTATGCGACGTCCTCCGGTTCCAGCGGCCGCAGCCGCTCGAGGTCGGCACGCGTCCGCACGGGCCGCTCCACGACGGGACCCACGCCGGGCTTGATGTCCAGGTCGACGCCGATCGCCCTGAGAGGTACGACGATGTCGCTGAAGTAGATCGCGGCGTCGACGCCGTGACGGCGTACGGGCTGGAGCGTGATCTCCGTGACCAGTTCGGGGCGCATGCACGAGTCGAGCATCGCGATGCCCTCGCGCACCTTCCGGTACTCGGGAAGCGACCGCCCCGCCTGCCGCATGAACCACACCGGTGTGTGCGGCACCGGTTCACGGCGGCAGGCCCGGAGAAAGACGGAGTCGTGCGGGTCGGTCGGATGGCCCGGCTGGGAGGCGCCCGGCAGGGATTCGTCAGCACTCACGCCCCGCAGTCTCCCACGCTCCCGGAGCGCCGCCGACCGCCGAGGGCGGCCTCCGGAACGGGATCGGGGAAGGGTCGGGGCAGGGTCGTGGCGGGGCCGGCGCGACGACGGGAACGCACCGTCACCGCGTTCCGCCCCGGCGGGCGGCACCGGTCCGCAAGCACCCGTCAGTTGTCAGCCAATCTCCCGGACCGGCCCGCCGTACGTCCCTGCGCTGACCGCCCCGCGAGCCGTTCCGCTTCTTCAACACCCACCGTTCTTCGGCCACTTGCGAGTGTCCCTACCGGTGAGACCCGCCGGCTCGCCCTAACCTTGCGCCCCATGGCAGCGGGACGACCAAGGATGACGGAGGGCTCCGGCAGCTCGGACGGCGGAGGCGGAGACACCCCGCCCCCCTTCCAGCGCGCGACGGCGGCCCTGAACGCGGCACGCACCCGCCCGGAGGTGCAGCTCTCCTCGCTGCCGGCGCCGAAACGTCTCGCACCCTTCTCCTGCGCGGTGTCGGCCGCCGTCATGGATCCCGCGGACGACGAGGCGGAGTTGGCGGACGGCCGCTTCGTCCTGCTCCACGACCCCTCGGGACAGGAGTCGTGGCACAGCACCTTCCGCGTCGTCACCCTCGCCCGTACCGAACTGGAACCGGAGATCGCGGGCGACCCGCTGCTGCCCGAGGTGACCTGGTCCTGGCTGACGGGTGCGCTGGAGGCACAGTCGGCCGCGTACTCGGACTCCAGCGGAACAGTGACGCGCTCCGGCTCCTCCTACTTCGGCGGTCTGGAGGAGCGCCCTCCGCAGACGGAGTTGGAGATCCGCGCGAGCTGGACACCCCGCCCCGACGACCCCGCGGCACCGGACGCGCTGCCCGACATGGCCGCCCATCTCCTCGCGTGGACGGAGCTGCTGTGCCAGTGCGCCGGGCTCCCGCCGGAGGCGGGCGAGGGAAGCTCCGTCGTCTCGCTGCCCAAGCGCCGGGGACCGCAGCCGCTGTGACCGCACGACAGCCGCTGTGACCGTACGACCGGTGATCGGCGGGGGCGTTCGGAGCCTGCCGGAGCCGGTCGCGGCCGCGTTCCCCCACCGCGTCGAGCGGCTGTCCGATTCGGGAAATATCGGTCATCAATTGGTGATCATTCCCTAAAGCAGCTCCCCCGAGCTGCCGAAGAGGTCTATGACCCTTCCACACGGAACTCCCCGGCTCACCGCGCACGGTTACCGGAATCGTTCCGTCCGCAGCCAGCCCTCGGAGGCCCGGTGTCTGTTCTTCTTGAGCACCCCACAAGCCTGGTCGCCTACCGCCCCAACAAACCGACGGCCATGGTCGTCGTGGCCGACCCCCGCGTCCGCTCCACCGTGACCCGACATCTGTGGGCTCTCGGTGTGCGTGACGTGATCGAGGCGTCGTCCATCGCGGAGGCACGTCCCCGAGTCGGCAATCCACGCGACATCTGCGTGGCCGACGTCCACCTCCCGGACGGTTCGGGCCTCAGCCTGCTGTCCGAGACCCGAGCCGCGGGCTGGCCGAACGGCCTCGCCCTCTCCGCCGCCGACGACATCGGCGCCGTACGCAACGCCCTCGCGGGCGGCGTCAAGGGCTATGTCGTCACCGGCACCCGCAACAACCTCGGCGCCATGCCCACCCGGCACGGTGCCGCCCCTATCGGCGCCGCCGCCGCGCGGATGCACCGCCGCCCCGGCGGCGGCCCCGGCGGTCCGGGCCACCCCGGCGGTC
>NZ_LJGW01000181.1:5622-25536 GCF_001751255.1 Streptomyces nanshensis
GCGTGTGCGCCGGGCGCCGCGCCCTTCGCCTCGCACCCTCCAGGTCTCTCCCCGCCGCTGCGTCCCCGCTCAGCCGCCGCCCGACACCCCCGGCACCTGCCGTGACGATTCCGGTGGTGATGGCAACGGTCTGCCCGGACATTCGGACAACCACCCGCCTCCCGCCGCTACCCTTGACCGGTGACCGACGCCCGAGAGACCGCATCAGCAAACCCGGATAAGGCCCCGGCCGAGGGCCAAGACCCTGGTCAGGCACCGGTCCCGCTGCTCGAACCCCGTGAGGGCGTTCCACCCGTGACGGCCGACGAAGGGGAACTGGCCCGGGTCGTCTCCTCCTTCGCCGCCGGTACGGGCCCGGTCGCCGTGGACGCCGAGCGCGCTTCCGGATACCGCTACGGACAGCGGGCGTATCTCGTACAGCTCCGGCGCGAGGGCGCGGGCAGCGCGCTGGTCGACCCCGTCGGATGCCCGGATCTGTCCGGGCTGGGTTCCGTTCTCGCCGACGCGGAGTGGGTGCTGCACGCCGCCACGCAGGATCTGCCGTGTCTGCGGGAGATAGGCATGGTGCCCTCGCGGCTCTTCGACACCGAGCTGGCGGGACGTCTCGCCGGGTACGCACGGGTCGGCCTGGGCGCGATGGTGGAGAATCTGCTCGGCTTCTCGCTGGAGAAGGGCCACTCCGCCGTCGACTGGTCCACGCGTCCGCTTCCCGAACCGTGGCTGCACTACGCGGCGCTGGACGTCGAGTTGCTGATCGATCTGCGGGACGCCCTGGAGGAGGAGCTGGAGCGGCAGGGCAAACTCGCCTGGGCGCGGCAGGAGTTCGAGGCGATCGCGACCGCGCCGCCCGCTCCGCCCCGCAAGGATCCCTGGCGCCGTACGTCCGGGATGCACAAGGTGCGCCGCCGCCGGCAGATGGCCGTCGTACGGGAGCTGTGGACGGCCCGCGACCGGATCGCGCAGAAGCGGGACGTCTCGCCGGGCAAGGTCCTCTCGGACGCGGCGATCGTCGAGGCGGCGCTCGCGCTGCCCTCCGACACACGCGCCCTGGCCGCGCTGCCGGGCTTCGGGCACCGCATGGGACGCAAGCAGCTCGACCAGTGGCAGAGCGCCGTGGACCGGGCCAAGTCGCTGGCGGAGTCGGCTCTTCCGCAGCAGAGCCAGGCGACCAACGGCCCGCCCCCGCCGCGTTCCTGGGCCGACAAGGACCCGGCAGCCGCCGCCCGGCTCGCCGCCGCCCGTGCCGCGGTGACGGCCCGCGCCGAGGAACTGACCATGCCGCAGGAGAACCTGCTCACGCCGGACACGGTCCGCCGGCTGTGCTGGCAGCCGCCCGCCGTCCGCACGGAGGCGGAGGTCGTCTCGGCGCTGCGCGCGCTCGGTGCCCGCGAGTGGCAGATCGAGCAGACGGCGCCGCTGCTGATCGAGGCGCTGGCGACGCCCGCCCCGTCCTCGTCGGCCTCGTAGTCCCCGTAGACCTCGTAGACCTCGTCGTTTTCGCAGTCCTCGCAGACCCCGTGGGCCGGTCCGTGCCGGGCGCGGACAGGGCCCGTGGTGTGACGTGTGCCCCTCCCCGTGAACCGGCCTTGCTCCTCAGTTACCCACGGGTAGCATGACGGGTGGGAAGCGCGCCGTACGGCGTATCTGCACCGCACCTGGAGGAGAGCCAAAGTGCCTCGTACCGCTAGGGACGTCGTCTTCGTCGACGGCGTCCGCACACCGTTCGGCAAAGCGGGCCCCAAGGGCATCTATCACGAGACCAGGGCAGACGACCTGGTCGTGAAGTGCATCCGTGAGCTGCTGCGCCGTAACCCGGGCCTGCCGCCGGAGCGCATCGACGAGGTCGCGATCGCGGCCACCACGCAGATCGGCGACCAGGGCCTGACCCTCGGGCGTACCGCCGGGATCCTGGCCGGTCTGCCCGACACCGTTCCCGGCTACTCGATCGACCGCATGTGCGCGGGCGCGATGACGGCGGTGACGAGCACCGCCGGTTCCATCTCCTTCGGCGCGTACGACGTGGTCCTCGCGGGCGGCGTCGAGCACATGGGCCGGCACCCGATGGGCGAGGCCGTCGACCCCAATCCGCGCTTCGTCTCGGAGAAACTGGTCGACCAGTCCGCCCTGTTCATGGGCATGACGGCGGAGAATCTGCACGACCGCTTCCCGCATCTGACCAAGGAGCGCGCCGACGAGTACGCGGTGCGCAGCCAGGAGAAGGCCGCCAAGGCGTACGCCAACGGCAAGATCCAGCAGGACCTGGTGCCGGTCTCGATCCGCCGTACCGACGAAGAAGCCGGGGAGACCGGTTGGGGCCTGGCGACGCAGGACGAGCCGATGCGTCCGGGCACCACCCTGGAGAACCTCGCCGGGCTGAAGACGCCCTTCCGCGCGCACGGCCGCGTCACGCCGGGCAACGCCGCCGGGCTCAACGACGGCGCCACGGCGTCGCTCGTCGCCGCCGAGGACTTCGCCCGTGAGCTGGATCTGCCGGTGCGGATGCGGCTGGTGAGCTACGCCTTCGCCGGTGTCGAGCCGGAGGTCATGGGCGTCGGGCCCGTGCCGTCCACGCAGAAGGCGCTGCAGAAGGCCGGGCTGTCGATCGACGACATCGGTCTCTTCGAGGTCAACGAGGCCTTCGCGGTGCAGGTGCTCGCGCTGCTCGACCACTACGGCATCGCCGACGACGACCCGCGCGTCAACCAGTACGGCGGCGCGATCGCCTACGGGCACCCGCTGGCCTCCTCCGGCGTACGGCTGATGACGCAGTTGGCGCGGCAGTTCGAGGAGCAGCCGCACGTGCGCTACGGGCTGACGACGATGTGCGTCGGCTTCGGCATGGGCGGCACCGTGATCTGGGAGAACCCCCACTGGAGCGAAGGGGCGGGCAAGTGAGCACCGACACCGCAGAGTTGCTGAAGGGCGCCGCGGCGCTGTTCCCGGACGAGGTCGTCACGCAGGCGCACGTACGCCATCTCGAACTGCCGGGCGGGGCGGGCCGGTTCGCCCTCATCACGCTGGACAACGGCTTCGACCACACCAAGCCGACGACGTTCGGGCCGGCGTCGCTGGCGAATCTGAACGCCGCGATCGACCAGGTCGAGAAGGAGGCGAAGGAGGGCGAGATCGTCGGCGTCGGGCTGACGGGCAAGCCGTTCATCTTCGCCGTCGGCGCCGACCTCAAGGGCGTCGAACTGCTCAAGCGCCGCGAGGACGCGCTGGCCATCGGGCAGGGCGGGCACGCGGTCTTCCGGCGGCTGTCGGGCCTGGGCGTGCCGAGCTTCGCGTACTACAACGGCGCGGCGATGGGCGGCGGCGTCGAGGTCGGGCTGCACTGCACGTACCGCACCGTCTCGCAGGCCGCGCCGGCCTTCGGGCTGCCGGAGGTCTTCCTCGGGCTGGTGCCGGGCTGGGGCGGGTGCGCGCTGCTGCCGAACCTCATCGGCGCCGAGCGCGCGGTCTCGGTCATCGTCGAGAACTCCCTCAACCAGAACAAGCTGCTCAAGGGCCCGCAGGTCTACGAACTGGGCATCGCCGACGCCCTGTTCGAGGGCGCGGACTTCCTGGAGCAGTCGCTGCGCTGGACGGCGTCCGTCCTCAAGGGCGAGATCGAGGTCGTACGGGCCGACGTCGACCGCGGCGAGGCGTGGGACGAAGCCGTCGCCCGCGGACGGCAGTTCGCCGACGACAAGGTGCACGGCGCGGCCCCGGCCGCCTACCGCGCGCTCGACATCGTCTCCGCCGCCAAGGACGGCGACCTGGGCGCGGGCTTCGGCGCCGAGGACGAGGCGCTGGCCGACCTGATCATGGGCGGCGAACTGCGCAGCGGCATCTACGCGTTCAACCTGGTGCAGAAGCGCGCCAAGCGGCCCGCGGGCGCACCGGACAAGTCCCTTGCCCGTCCCGTCACCAAGGTCGGCGTGGTGGGTGCCGGGCTGATGGCCTCGCAGCTCGCGCTGCTCTTCGCCCGCCGCCTGGAGGTTCCGGTCGTGCTGACCGACCTCGACCAGGAGCGCGTGGACAAGGGCGTCGCGTACGTCCACGAGGAGATCGACAAGCTGCTGCTGAAGGGCCGCGTCAACCAGGACAAGGCGAACCGGCTCAAGGCGCTGGTCACCGGATCCCTGGACAAGGCCGCGGCGTTCGGCGACGCGGACTTCGTCATCGAGGCCGTCTTCGAGGAGATGGGCCTCAAGCAGAAGATCTTCGCCGAGGTCGAGGCGGCCGTGCCGGAGCACGCGATCCTCGCGACCAACACCTCGTCGCTGTCGGTCACGGAGATGGCCTCGAAGCTCAAGCACCCCGAACGGGTCGTCGGCTTCCACTTCTTCAACCCGGTGGCGGTGCTGCCGCTGCTGGAGATCGTACGGGCGGAGCGCACCGACGACGCGTCGCTGGCCACGGCCTTCTCCGTCGCCAAGTCGCTGAAGAAGACGGCCGTCCTGGTCAAGGACGCCCCCGCCTTCGTCGTCAACCGTGTGCTGACCCGCTTCCTCGGCGAGGTGCTGCGCTCCATCGACGAGGGCACTCCCGTCGAGGTCGCCGACCGTGCGCTGGCGCCGCTGGGGCTGCCCATGTCGCCGATCGTGCTGCTGGAGCTGGTCGGTCCGGCCGTCGCCCACCATGTCTCGGGCACGCTGCACGCCGCGTTCCCCGACCGCTTCGGCGTCTCGGAGAACCTGGGCCGCGTCGTCGAGGCGGGCAAGCGGGGCCTGTACGTGCACGACTCCGGCAAGCCGGAGCTGGACCCGGAGGTCGAGGCGCTCTTCCAGACCGGCGACGTGGTGCTGACGGAGGAGCAGGTGCGCGAGCGGGCGCTGGACGCCATCGCGCAGGAGATCCGCCTCATGCTCGACGAGGGCGTGGTCGCCGAGGCGCAGGACATCGACCTGTGCCTGATCACGGGCGCGGGCTGGCCCTTCCATCTGGGCGGGATCACCCCGTACCTGGACCGCGAGGGCGTCAGCGAACGGGCCACGGGGCGCCGCTTCCTGGAGCGTGGCGTGGCGAGCGTTCCCGCGTGACGGCGGGACGGTGCGCCGCGTGACGGCGTGACCGTCCGGCTCCGAGCCGGGTGCGGTGCGTGTGAGGGTCCCTCGCCGGGGTGGGCGGGGGACCCTTCGCATGCGCGGAGCCTCTGGCGTGTGCCCGATCTCTCCGCGTACGCACGGCACTTCGCGATGCGGAGGCGCCAGGCCCGGCGCCGGGACGCCGCCTCTTCCGCTGCGGCGTAGTGTTAGTCACTAACAGAAGGAACCACCGACCGTGGAGGCCGGCATGGCAGCCGAGACCGTGGTGGTCGCGGGGGCAGGGCCGACGGGGCTGGCGCTGGCGTGCGGTCTGCGCGCCGCGGGAGTCGGCGTCCGGGTCCTCGACAGCGCCCGGGGTCCGGCGGAGACCTCACGGGCGCTGGGACTGCAACCGAGAGGATCCGAAGTCCTCGACCGTCTGGGCGCGTTGGAGGATCTGCCCGAGAACTCGATCCCCATCCGACAGGTCGTCACCCATGTCGACGGCCGTCAGGTGGCACGGCTGAAGGTCGGGCGTCCCACGAGACTGGTGACCCGGCCGGGCCTGCTCATCTCCCAGGCCGAAGTGGAGTCCCGGCTCAGACATCGGCTCCGTACCTCGGGCGTCGAGGTGGAGTGGGACCGTGGCCTGGAGAGCGCCGCTCAGGACGCGGACGGTGTGACGGTCGAGGCCGCCGGTGAGCCGATCCGTACGCGGTGGCTCGTGGGATGCGACGGCGCGCACAGCCGCGTACGCCGGGCCGCCGGGATCGGGTTCCCCGGAGCCGCCGTCATCGAACGCTTCCATCTCGCGGACGTACGGGCCGAGTTGCCGCTCCCCCGGGACGCCGCGTCGGTGTGGCTGCGGGGCGAGCGGCTGTGCGGGGTCTTCCCCCTGCCCGGGAACGTCTGGCGTGTGATGGCACCGGCCGCCTCGGACGCGGACGCGGAGACGGACACCGGCGGCGAGCCCGGTCCGGAGGACCTGGTGAAGCTGCTCACCACCACGCTGCGGGACGAGGCGGGGCTCGACTCCGTACCCGTCCAGGAGACGTTGTGGACCTCGACCTTCCGGATCCACCGGCGGCTGGCGTCCGCCTACCGCGCGGGCCGCATCCTGCTGGCCGGCGACGCCGCCCACATCCACAGCCCGCTCGGCGGGCAGGGTCTCAACACCGGCCTCGGCGACGCGGAGAACCTGGCCTGGAAGCTCGCGCTGGTCGCCTCCGGGCGGGCGCACGAAGGGCTTCTGGAGACCTATCAGGCGGAGCGCCGTCCCCTCGCGGAGGAGGTGTTGCAGTCCACCACCGCCATGACCCGTGTGGTGACCGGGCAGAGCGCAGCCGCACGGGCGCTGCGCGACCACGTCCTCGTCCGCCTCATGAACGTCCCCGCGGTGCAGCGGCTGATCTGGGAGCAGGCCTCGCAGTTGAGGATCAGCTATCGCGGCGGCCCGCTCGCCCGCCGTTCGCTGCGCACCGTCGCGGGCCGCGCCCCGCAGCCCGGAGACCGGGTGCCCGATCTGGACTGCGCGGCGGAGGACGGCCGCAGCACCCGGCTGCACGCCGAACTCGGCGCCCGCTGGGCGCTGTTGACGCCTCCCGCCGGGGCGGCGGACTGCCTCGCGCTCGCCCGGCGGCGGCTCGGCGGCGCTGACGTGGTCGCCGCGCTCACTCCGGTCCGCTCCCCCGGGCCGCACGCGATGCTCGTCCGGCCCGACGCCCATCTCGCCTGGCGCGGCACCTCCGCGACCGCGCTGGACGCGTGGCTCACAAGCGCCCTGGGACGCGAGGATGCCTGACGGCGGCGCGCCGGCCCGCGGCGGACTGCGGGAGCGCAAGAAGGCACAGACCCGCCGGAGCATCCAGGCGCACGCGCTGCGGCTCTTCCTCGACCACGGCTACGACGGCACCACCGTGGAGGAGATCGCCGCGGCGGCCGGGGTCTCCCATATGACCTTCTTCCGGTACTTCCCCACGAAGGAGGCCGTCGTCGTCTCGGACGGCTACGACCCGATGATCGCCGGGCTCATCGCCGAACGGCCGCCGGAGGAGGACGCGTTGACGGCGCTCCACCGGGCGCTGGACGAGGGTCTCGCGCGCGTCTACGAGGCGGACCGGGACGCCCTGTTCGTACGGACGCGGCTGGTGCTGACCACCCCGGCGCTCCGTGCGCGGCAGTGGCGGGACCAGCACGCCACCGAGAAGCTCTTCGCCGGCGCCCTGACGGAACGGCGGCCCGCCGAGGACCCGTTCCGCATCCGCGTCCTGGCTGCCGCCTCACTGGCCGCGGTGACCACCGCGCTCACGGTGTGGGTGGAGGGCGAGGGCGCCGGGCATCTGCCGGCGCTCGTCGACGAGGCGTTCGGAGCGCTGCGTTCGCCGTGCGGCAGTGCCCCGCGGCAGCGCGAGGAGCCGAACTGACCCCGGCCGGGCGCCGGTTGGGGACCCGCGCACCGGCGACGGCTCCGGGTGTGACCGTGGCGGCGCGGGTGTCAGCCGTCCGCCGGGCGTCCCGTGCGCGCGTACAGCACCGTGCCGTCCAGCGTGGCCACCCGCTCGTAGTGACGGGCGACGTACGCGCGCAGCGTCGGCGTGCGCGGCAGCCCGTACGGCTTGCCCCGCGCGTCGTCCACGATCAACTCCGGTGCGTGCGCCCGCAGTTCACGCCGGAGGCAGGGCCAGGCGCCCGGCATGGCATAGCGCTCGCCCACACGGGCCGTGCCGCGGCCGCCGCTGAAGTTGGTGAGGAAGCCCGCCGTGAGATAGCGGGAGGCGGGGGCGCGGCCGGCCAGCCAGTACGTCTCGGGGTGCATGCCCCACAGCAGCACCCGCTGGGACGGGGACGTACGGGAGCGGATCTCGGCCGACAGCCGCTGCTGGTGGGCGAGTTCGGCGCGGGGGAAGAGCAGCAGCGCCCAGGTGAGGAAGCCGGCGGCGAGCACGGCCTGTGCGGTCAGTACGGCGACCGCGCGGCGTGCCGCCAGACGCCGCAGGGCCACGGCGGCCAACAGGGCGACGGCGGGCGTCAGTTGGAGGAAGTAGTGGCCGAAGAACTGAAGGCCCACGGTGACCGCCGCCGCCGAGGCCGCCAGCCACACCCATACGTCGGCGGTACGCGGCAGGGCGCGCCCGGAACGTACGGCATACGCGAACGCGAGCACCATCGGCAGACAACCGGCCGCGAACAGGCCGGAGTTGGCGGCGGCGCGGCCCAGTGCGTACGCCAGCGAGCCGTCCGCGGAGATATAGCTGCCGGAGCCGGTGGCCATCCAGAAGGCGAAGCGCGCGGGCCCGTACAGCAGCGCGCACGCAGCGACCGGCAGCACGGCGGCGGCCGTCACCCGCGCCAGCGGCCACCAGCCGGCGCGCGTGGACCACAGCAGCCAGAGCACCGGCAGCAGCACCGCGCCGCCCGTCTGCTTCGTGAGCACCGCCCCGGCGACCGCCGCCCCCGCCGCCGCCCAACGGCCGCGGTCCGCGCACCACATGGCGAGCACCGTCCAGGGCAGCATGAAGACCTCGAACGTCGCCGCCTGTGTGTCCTCGGGCACCAGCGCGACCGACGCGAGGACGTAGCACACCCCGGCGTACCAGCCCGCCCGCTCTCCCCAGCGGCGGCGGGCCAGCGACGCGAGCAGCACCGCCCCGGCCAGCACGGCGAGCACCGCGGCCGCCTTCAGCGGCCACAGGGAGCGGTCGCCGAAGAGCGCGAACGCGGCGCGGTAGAGCCAGGGCAGCAGCGGGGGCTTGCGGTCCACGACCGTCTCGTACAGGGTGCCGCCGGCCGCCAACTGCCGTGCCTGCGTGGCGAGATAGCCCTCGTCCGGATTCCACAGGGGCCGCGCGAAGGACGGCAGCCGTGTGAGCACCGTCAGCAGCGCCAGTACGGGCAGCAGCGAGGGCCGGAAGCCGCGCAGACCCGTGCCGCCCGCTCCCCCGGCGGACGGCCGCACACCGTCGCCGTCGCCATCGCCGTCCCGCTCGGCGGCGGGCGGCGTCGTACGCGAGAGCGGCATGACATCAAGCTAGCCGCAGCGGTGCCGGGCCCCTACGCGAGGGCCGGGCCCGGGGATCCATGAGGTCTCCGGGCCCGGCCCCGGCACCGTACGAAGGCGCCCGCGGCGCGCGTCCCGTCCCCGTCCGTACGACGACAACGGGACGCGTACCGCTCAGTCGCGTGCCGCCTCGGCGGTCTGCGTCTCGTACCGCCCGTCGAGCCTCGCGACGAGCCCCGTGACCTGACGGGCGACGTCGGGCGCGGTGAGCCCGATCTCGGCCATCACATCGGCACGGGAGCCGTGGTCGAGGAAGCGCTCGGGGATGCCGAAGTCACGCAGCGGGACGTCGACGTTCGCGTCCCGCAGGGACTGCGCGATCGCCGAACCCACGCCCCCGGAGCGGCCGTTGTCCTCGACGGTGACCACGACGCGGTGCTGCTCGGCGAGCGGCGCCAGCTCCTCGTCGACGGGCTTGACCCAGCGCGGGTCGACGACGGTCGTCGAAATGCCCTGCTTGTCGAGGAGATCGGCGATCTCCAGACACATCGGCGCGAGCGCGCCCACCGAGACCAGCAGCACGTCGGGACGCTGGGTCTCCGCGGGCCGGCGCAGCACGTCCATCCTGCCGACGCGGCCCACGGCCGGAACGGCCGGCCCGACCTTGCCCTTGGAGTAGCGGACGACGGTCGGGGCGTCGTCCACCTCCACCGCCTCGCGCAACTGCGCGCGCACCTGCTCGGCGTCGCGCGGCGCGGCCAGCCGCAGCCCCGGCACGCACTGCAGCACGGACATGTCCCACATGCCGTTGTGCGAGGGCCCGTCGGAGCCGGTGACCCCGGCGCGGTCGAGCACGAACGTGACGCCGCATTTGTGCAGCGCGACGTCCATCAGAAGCTGGTCGAAGGCCCGGTTGAGGAAGGTGGCGTAGACGGCGAAGACGGGGTGCAGCCCGCCCGTGGCCAGTCCGGCGGCGGAGACGGCGGCGTGCTGCTCGGCGATGCCGACGTCGTAGACGCGCTCGGGGAACTCCTGGGCGAAACCGTGCAGTCCGACGGGGCGCATCATCGCGGCGGTGATGGCGACGATGTCCTCGCGCTCGTGGCCGAGCTTGACCATCTCGTCGCCGAAGACCGAAGTCCAGTCCGCGCCCGAGGACTTCACGGGCAGGCCGGTGTCGGGGTGGATGATGCCGACCTGGTGGAACTGGTCGGCCTCGTCCTCCAGCGCCGGCTGGTAGCCGCGGCCCTTCTCCGTCAGGCAGTGGACGAGCACCGGGCCGCCGAAGCGCTTGGCACGCTGCAGCGCGGACTCGACGGCCGCCTCGTCGTGGCCGTCGATGGGACCGACGTACTTCAGGCCCAGGTCCTCGAACATGCCCTGCGGGGCGATGAAGTCCTTCAGGCCCTTCTTGGCGCCGTGCAGCGTCTCGTACAGCGGCTTGCCCACGACGGGCGTGCGGTTGAGGACTTCCTTGCCGCGGGCGAGGAAGCGCTCGTAGCCGTCGGTGGTGCGGAGCGTGGCGAGGTGGTTGGCGAGGCCGCCGATGGTCGGGGCGTAGCTGCGCTCGTTGTCGTTGACGACGATGACGAGCGGACGGTCCTTGGCGGCGGCGATGTTGTTCAGCGCCTCCCAGGCCATGCCGCCGGTCAGGGCGCCGTCGCCGATGACGGCCACGACGTGGTCGTCCCTGCGGCGCAGTTCGTTGGCCTTGGCGAGGCCGTCGGCCCAGCCGAGGACGGTGGAGGCGTGGCTGTTCTCGATGACGTCGTGCGCGGACTCGGCGCGCGAAGGGTAGCCGGACAGGCCGCCCTTGCTCTTGAGCCGGGTGAAGTCCTGGCGGCCGGTGAGCAGTTTGTGGACGTAGGACTGGTGCCCGGTGTCGTAGAGGATGCGGTCCCGGGGAGAGTCGAACACGCGGTGCAGGGCGATGGTCAGCTCGACGACGCCCAGATTGGGGCCGAGGTGCCCGCCGGTCTTGGAGACCGAGTCGACGAGGTACGAGCGGATCTCCCCCGCGAGCTGTTCCAACTGCTCGGGTGAGAGCTGGTCGAGGTCACGCGGTCCCTCGATGCGGGTCAGCAGATCCCACCTGCCACGGCGCTGAGCCTTGGGGAACTCCACCGCCCCCGACCCGGGATGACGCGCTGAGCGCGGCCCCTTATCCACGGTGCCTCCTTGCTTTCGAGCGTGATCCAGCCGTGCCGATCCGACGAGTCTAATGTTCCTGCCGCAAGGCGGGTCTGGTGACCGTGCGAGATCGATCACCCGTCCGGAGCTGTCGTACGGGCCGGATCCGGGCTTGTCCGCGGGCGGGACGCAAGTCCGGCACACCGCGGCGGAGGCCGCCGTTCCGGGGAACGGGGTGCACGCGCGGCCACGGCCGGCGGGGGCATGCGCCGGGTCCGCGACCGTACGCGGGGGGCTTCACGCCGCGAGCAGATCCGCGACGACCGCCTCGGCGTCGGCGCCCAGACCCCGGCACGCGTACCCGGGCGGCGTGACGCCGACCTGCATGAACCATCGGACGTGCTCGGTCGGCAGCCCGAGGACGTACAGGTTCCCGTCGGGGCGGCCCGAGGCGTCGACGGGGTGGTAGGGCGCCTCGCTCACCGCCACTCCCCCGGTGTCGAACGCATCGCCGCCCGCCGAGTTGACGTAGCTCGTCCATATCCCGTCCTTGACGAGCTGCTTGGTGAGCTGCGAGCGGTCCCGGTACAGATCGGGCTTGGGCAGCCGGGCGTCGATCAGCGCGTCCACCGCCGTGCCCCCGCCGCCGACCTGGGGAGAGGTCAGGACGGCCCGGCCGCTCGCCGCGTCCCACGAGCACCGCACGCCGGGACCGGCTACTCGTAAGTGCCCGCTGTCGAGCAGCGCGAGGAACTGTTCCGCGCGGACCAGCGGCGTGCCCGCCGACAGGAAGGACAGCGGCTGTGCGAGGCCCGCGACGAACGCGCGGTGGGACGCCGGGGACAGCCCGCCGAAGTCCACGGCGAGACGCTGGAGATTGCGGGTGGCGCGCAGCACCTCCAGCGCCGACTTGAGGGGGTCGTCGATGTTGCCCTTGCGGGCGTGCGCGAGATCGTCGCGGACCACCCGGCGCAGGGCGCGCTCGAAGTCGTCCGGTCCGCGGAACGTCTCGCCCGCGAAGGGCTCCGCCCAGTGCGCGACGTCTATCGGATCGTGCCGGGACATTCCCATCGCGTCCCGTGCCGCGAGAACCGCCTGTCCGGGGTCCGCCGTCTCCCGTTGGGCCGTGCGGACACGGCCGAGGAAGGACTCGGCCGCCCCGGGTCCGCGTTCCGCGCCGATGAGGGCGTGGAAGTAGGCGACGTTGACCTCGGCGCTGATCCAGGGCTGCACGTCCTTCGCGAAGTCCCCGTGTCCCGGGCGCCGCAGGCTGCGCACCCGCGACTCGGTGAAGAGCACCGGATCGTACGTGCGCACCCCGAGCCGCTGGTGCACGCCGCGGACGCGGATGGGAACGCCGGTGCGCGACCCCGCGACGATGCGGCGTGGTTCCCGCCCGCTCGGCAGATAGCGCAGCCCGCCGTCCGTGCCGTCCCCGCCGTCCCGTACGAAGCGGCCCCCACGGCCGAGGGTCAGACAGGCGAGCACGTCGTAGAAGGAGAGGCCCATGCCGAGCACGCCGACCGTGGCGCCCGCGGGGACCCGGTCGAAGTCCACCTCGGCGGCCGGCCGGGCGCGCAGGAAGGGGAAGTCCGCGTCCGCCGCGTCGAGTTCGGCGGGGACGCCGGACGCGGAGCCGTCCTCGACGTCGGCGTGGCCCGTGGCGAAGACGACCCGGTCCGCGGTGCGCCGGCCGCCGCTGCCGAGGGAGAGGACGTACGCGCCGCGCTCGTCCTTCGTCACGGCGAGCACCTCATCGCGCACCGGGACCACGGTGACCCCCTCGGGGGCGTGGCGCACGACGGAGGTGAAGACGTAGGTGAGGTACTCGCCGTAGGCGCGACGCGGGGCGTAGACCGCGTCCCCGACGACGACGCCCGCGGTGTGGCCGGACGCGCGGTACCACTCCGCGAACGTCGGCCCGTGGCCCGGACGTGCCGGGCCGCCGTCGGACGGGCCGGAGAACGCGGTGAGTTCGTCGGTGGAGTTGTCCATCAGCAGTTCGTCCGGCTGGTCGGTACGCCACGTACGTCCGCAGCCGACCTCGAAGGCGTCGACGGCGTAGACCGTCACCGGTCCGGAGGGTCCGCGCTCGCCGATCCTCGTCACGAGCCGTTCGACGACGGACACCCCGCGGGGGCCCGTGCCTATGACGGCCACCGTCAACCCGTCAGACATCTGCCTGCTCCTCCCTGGACTCCGTGCCCTGGCTCGGCTCGCTGTGCTCGCTGGGCCGGCCGGCCGCGCGTGACCCGCCGGACCCGCCGGTCTCACCGGACCCGCCGACTCCCCCGGTTTCCACCTCCCGTCCGCTCCTGCGCGGCCCCTCCCGGTCGCGCCCCTCCTGCTCCTGCTCCTGCCGCGTAGGTACGGGGTGCGCGACGCGCAGTTCGCGGGCCAGCGAGAAGCTCAGCAGGAGGCACCCGAGCAGTGCGGCGGTCAGGCACGCCTCGGAGACGCCGAACGCGATGCTGTAGGCGTGCGCTCCCGTGCCGTCGCCGAGCACGGCGAAGAGCACCGGGCCGAACCCGGCGACCCCCGAGGCCGAGCCGATCTGCATCGAGGAGATCACCAGGCTGGAGATCTGGCCCGCCCAGCGGGTCTCGACGCCCATCATCAGCACGCGCGTCAGCGACGAGAGCACCAGGCCGTGCCCGATCCCGGCGACCACCAGCCCGGCGAAGAGGACCGCGTCCGGCCCCTCGCTGCGCAGCAGCGCGGCGACCTGAAGCGCGAACCCCGCCGAGATCACCGTGAAGCCGACGGGCACGGTACGTTCGCGCGCGACCGCGACCAGCCTCGGCACGATCAGCGGACCGAGGATGAAGCCCGCCGAGAACGGCAGGAACAGCAGTGCCGCGGACGACGCACTCCAGCCCAGGCCGTCCTGCGTGTAGATGCCGAAGCCCATGAAGAACAAGCTGTCGGTGTAGAAGAAGAACGCCAGCAGCAGCCCGCGCCAGACCACGGGCCGCCGGATCAGCTCGATGTTCAGCAGCGGCCGCACGTCGGTCCTGCGCCGCTGGAACCGTACGAACCACCACGCCAGCGGCGCCGCCGCGGCCAGGCACGCGAACGCCCACCACGGCCAGTGCACCGAGCGCCCCACGGACAGCGGTACGAGCACCAGCCCGACGAGCACGCACAGCCACACGACACCCGCGATGTCGACGGGCCCGGTACGCCCCCCGGTGCTCTCCCGCATCCACGCGCGGGCGCCGGCGAGCGCGAGCAGCCCGATCGGCACGTTGATCCAGAAGATCGCGCGCCAGCCGAGGCCGAACACGTCGCTCTGGAGCAGCAGTCCGCCGCCCGCCTGCCCGATGACGGCTCCCAGCCCGAACACGAAGCCGTACGCCGCGATCACGGGCGTCTGGCGCCGTTCGGGCAGCACAGCCCGGAACGTGGCGAGCACCTGCGGGGAGAGCATCGACGCGGCGAGCCCCTGGAGGAACCGCCCGGCGATGAGGACGTACACGTCCGTCGCCAGGCCGCACACCGCCGAGGCGCCGACGAAGCTCGCCAGGCCCGCCGTGAAGAGGCGCTTGCGGCCGAACCGGTCCCCCAGGCGTCCCCCCGGGATCAGCCCGACCGCGTACGCGGTGGCGTAGGCGGAGATGACGAACGGCAACAGGCCGCCGCTCGCCGACAGTTCGGCCCGGATGGCGGGCAGCGCCAGATTCACGACGAAGTAGTCGATCGGGGCGAGGAGCGCGCCGAGCAGCAGCGGGCCGACGGCCAGTTCGTCGCGGCGGGCGCCCGTCGCGGACGAACGGCCGGCCGCGGGAGACTCACGCACGCGAGAGTTCCGTCCACGTCTCGGTGACGTACGCGTCGCACTCGGTCCGGGCGGCCGGGCCGAAGACGCTCTCCCAGCCCTCCGGCACCTCGAACGCGGCGGGCCAGAGGGAGAACTGGCCTCTGGCGTTGCGCAGGACGGTGAAGGGGGCGGACTCGTCGTCGAAGGGGTTCGCCATCAGCGGTCCTCCTGTTCGGCGGTGTGCGTCGGACTCGGTTCGTCCGTCGTGGTCACCAGGTGAGGGTGCACGACGGAGGCGAGGGCGGCGGCGGATTCCGGCCGCAGCATTTCGTGGTGCGCGGCGTCCAGCCGGACGGTCCGCGGCTCGGTCCCGGTGAGCCGGTGCCATGCACGGGCGTCCGCCGCCGGGTCGGCGGTGTCCCGGGAGGAGACGTAAGTGAGCGCCGTCGACGGCGGGAAGGCCAAGGGACGGGGCCGGTAGCGCTCGGCCATGACCTCGTGGACGCGGGCCGCCGGTTCCAGGACCGACTCCGGCTGGGACCACGGCTGAGACCCCGGTACCGGCTCCGGCGGGGAGGCCGAGTGCGCGCCGCCTGCCGCGGTGAGGGACTCGCGCAGCCTCGGCGGCCACTCCGGGACCTCGCCGTCGAAGGGCGCGATGTCGAGCACGGTGAGCGAGGCGACGCGGTGGCCGTGCCCGGTCAGCAGCCGTGCGGCCTCGTACGCCAGCAGCGCCCCGAAGGACCAGCCCACCAGATGGTGCGGTCCCTCGTGGCCGCGAGCCAGCACCTCCGCCGCATGCGCGGCCGCGATCTCCTCGACGCTCGCGAGGGCCGCCGCGTCCCGTACGGCCTGTGGCGCAACGTCCGTTCCGTCCGCCCCGGCCGGCGCGCCCGGCCCTTCTGACACCGGCGACCCGTCCGAGAGCAGCGGCGACTGGAACGCGAGCACGGAGACCCGCTCGCCCAGCGCACGGGCCAGGTTGGCGAAGTGCCAGCCGACGCCTTCCTTCGGATAGAAGCACAGCACCGGCCGGGAGGCGCCCGGATGGAACTCCAGCGCGCGGCCCGCCTGTTGCGGTGACCGCTCCGCGCCGTCGCGTTCCGCGAGCGCGGCGAGGATGCCCCGCACCGTACGGCCCGCGAAGACGTCGGCGGGCGCGCACGCGTAGCCGCGCCGCCCCGCCAGCGCGCACAGGCGCACCGCCGAGACGCTGTTGCCGCCCGCGTCGAAGAAGTCGTCGGTCACGCCGACGTCGAGGCCGCCGAGCACGTCGCGCATCACCTCGGCCAGTGCCGCCTCGTCGCCGGTGGCGGGCCGCGCCCTTACCGGCTCCGCCGCGGTGTCGAACGGAAGGGCCGCCCGGTCCACCTTGCCGTTGGGCGTACGCGGCAGCGCGTCGAGGAGGACCACGGCGGCGGGCACCATGTACTCCGGCAGCGCCGTCCGCAGATGCGCCTTGATGTCGGACTCGGTCAGGCGCTCCGTGCCGGGCACGGCGTACGCCACGAGGACCCGGCCGCCGGACGGGGTCTCCTTGACCACCACCTCACCGGCCTCGACGCCCTCGTGCGCGACGAGGCGGGCACGCACCTCGCCCAGCTCGATGCGGTGGCCGCGCAGCTTGACCTGGTCGTCGTTGCGGCCGAGGAAGCTCAGACCGCCGTCGCGGGACCACGTCACCAGGTCGCCGGTGCGGTACAGCCGGTCGCCGGGGGCGCCGTGCGGCGCGGCGACATAGCGGGACGCGGTCAGGTCAGGGCGGTTGCGGTATCCGCGGGCCAGCCCCGTGCCGGAGATGTACAGCTCTCCCGCCGTCCCGGGCGGCACGGGACGCAAGTGCCGGTCCAGGACGTGCAGTCCGGCGTACGGAAGCGCACGGCCGAGTTCCGTACGCCCGCCGGGCTCCAGCCGGTACGCGGTGGCCCATACGGTGGTCTCGGTCGGCCCGTAGACGTTCCAGGCGTTCGCGCCCGTACCGGCCAGATAGCGCGCGAGGTCCTCGGTCATCGCCTCGCCCCCGCACAGCAGCGTCATGCGGCGGGACGGCGGCGTCCAGCCGTACTCGCGCAGCGCCCGCCACATCGTCGGCGTGCCCTGTAGCACCGTGGGCGCCCGGCGTTCGGCCGCGGCGCCGAGGACGTCGGGGGTGCCCGCCACCCCGGAGGGCAGCAGCGCGACGTGGGCGCCGTGCAGCAGCGGCAGCAGCAGCTCCACCAGGGACGGGTCGAACGCCGCCGACGTCGTGCCGAGGAAGACGTCGTCCTCGCCCGTGCCGAGGAGTCCGCCCATGCCGGAGAGGAACGCGGACAGCGAACGGTGCGTGATCTCCACGCCCTTGGGGGCGCCCGTCGAGCCCGAGGTGTAGATGACGTACGCGAGGGAGTCCGGGCCGGGGTCCGCGGGCGGCCGTTCGGCGGAGGGCGTCGCGGCAGCGGTCGTCCTGGCAGCGGGCATCGGGGCCGAGGGCCCGGTGAACTCCTCGTCGTGGAGGCCGGTGACCAGTCCCGCCACCGACTCGGGCAGCACCTCCCGCGCCGTGTCGGCCAGCACCAGGCACGGCTGCGCCGTCCGCAGGATCTGCGTGAGACGGCCCGGTGGGTTGGCGGGGTCGAGCGGCAGATACGCCGCGCCGGCCGCCATGACGCCGAGCATCGCCGCGGGCAGGTCGGGCGACCGCTTCAGCAGCAGCCCCACGAGATCGCCGGGGCCGATGCCGGAGGCCGTCAGACGCGCGCCGATCGCGGTGGCACGCTCCAGCAGCTCGCCGTACGTCAGCGATGCGGTGTCCGTCGCGACGGCCGTACGGTCCGGTGCGGCCAGCGCCCGGCGGCGGAACCGCACGAGGACGGTCTCCGGCGCGTCCCCGGTCTCCCCGGGTTGCCCGGTCTCCCCGGGTTGCCCGCCCGCCTCCCGGGCCGACTCACCGGTCCTCTCCGGCGCCCCGGTCTCCGCCCGGACCTCCGGTGTCCCGGCCGACTCACCTGCTCCGCCTGTCCGGTGGGCCCCGTCCGCGTACGCGCCGGAGACGGCGGCGTACGTCGCCCGCTCCTCCGGCAGCAGCACGTCGCAGTCGAAGACCCCCCGGCCCGGCGCGCTCAGCAGGGCGTCCAGGACGAGCAGGAACCGCTCCCCCACGGCTCGTACGGTCTCCGGCTCGAACAGCGCGAGGGGATACTCCACGGCCACGGCGATCTCCTCGCCGCCCGCGCCGCCGGCCTCGTCCGCGCCGCGCCGCGGCGTGAAGTCGAAGGTGAGGTCGAACCGGGCACCGCCCGGGTCCACGGGCACCCAGTCCGCCTCGGCTCCCGGCAGCTCCAGCCGTTCCGCGGCGGCGTCCTGGAAGGTGGACAGCACCTGGTAGACGGGGTGGTGGCTGAGCGAGCGGTCGGGATTCAGGGCGCCCACCACCGCGTCGAACGGCAGGTCCTGGTTCTGGTACGCGCGCAGGCTGACGTCCGTCACACGCGCGAGCAGCTCGGTGAAGGCGGGATCGCCCGACAGGTCGAAGCGGAGCACGACCGTGTTCGCGAAGCTGCCCACGGCGCGCTGCAACGACGGATCGTCCCGCCCGGAGACCGCGACGCCCACGGGCACGTCGGTGACGCCGCTCATCCGCGACAGCAGCACGCCCAGCACGGTCTGCACCACCATGAAGACGGTGCAGTCCTGTTCGCGGGCCACCCGCCGGATGCGCCGTACGGTCTCGTCGCCGATGGTGAAGCGGTGCCGGGCGCCGCGGCCGTCGAAGACGGGCGGGCGGGGATGGTCGATGGGCAGCGACAACAGGGGCGCGAGACCCGCGAGTTGCTCGCGCCAGTAGCGCGTCTGTGCGCTGCGCAGCGGCGTGGGCCGCTCCTCGGTGCCCAGCAGCTCGTCCTGCCAGCGCACGTAGTCGGAGTAGCGCGGTCCGGGCGGCAGGCCGGGCTGTGGCGCGTTGGCCGCCACGGTCCCGGGCGCGGAAGCGGCGGCGTAGCACTCGGCGAGACGGTCGAGGAGCGGCCTGACGGACCAGCCGTCGACGGCGATGTGGTGGAACAGCGACAGGGCGCGGACGCCCTCGCCATGCCGGAGGAGGACGAGCCGGGCCGGGCCGTCCTCCTCCAGCCGGAAGGGGCGCGCCGCCTCGCGTGCGGTGACGTCGTCGAGCGACTCCCCGGCGGGCACCGTGAGTTCGTCCACGACGCCGGGGAAGACCTCGCCCGCGGGCAGCGTCTCACGGGCCGGGGCGCCGGCGTCGTCCGTCACGTACCTGCTGCGCAGCACGTCCGTCTCGGACACCACGCGCCGGAAGGCGGCGGCGAGACGGCCGGTGTCCGCCCCGGCGGACAGGTCGAAGCACACCGGGACGTTGTACGCCGAAGTGGAGCCCACGACACGCTCGTTGAACCACAGATTGCGCTGCGCCGCCGACAGCGGGTGGCGGGACTGCCCGGTCTCCGGTGCGGGGTCCGGGGTGATGCGCGGCCGGGCGCCCGGCGCCGTGCGCACCAGTGCGGCGACTTCGGCCAGTGGGCGCGGCTCGATGAGGGAGCGTACGGAGACGTCGGCGTCGAGGTCCGTACGCAGCCGGTTGACGACGCGTGCGGCGGACAGCGAGTCGCCCCCGGCGTCCAGGAACGTCTCCGCGGCCGAGACGCCCGGGACGCCGAGGACGTCGGCGACGATCCGGACCACGGCGGCCTCGTCCTCAATCCCGGTTCCGGTTCCGGTTCCGGTTCCGATGCCCGTGCCCGTCCCCGTACCGTCCGGGGCGGCGTGCCGTGCGGCCAGGGCGCGCTTGTCCAGCTTGCCGTTGGCGGTCAGCGGGAAGTCGTCGACGGGCACCACCGCGGACGGCACCATGTGCGCCGGAAGCTTCCGCTGGAGCCAGCCGCGGATCGCGGCCCCGTACCGGCGGCGTGCCCGGCCGGAGCGCATCGGCTCGTTGGTGAGGCGCGCACCGCCGGGGACGGCGGCGGCGCGGGACTCGGGGACGGCGCGGGACTCGGGGACGGCGGCGTTGCCGGGGTGCGCCG
>NZ_LJGW01000173.1:0-235 GCF_001751255.1 Streptomyces nanshensis
GGTTGCGGCGGACCGCGCCCGCGGCCTTCGCCGTACGCCGCCGGCGACGGCCCGCCGCAGGGCCCCGGCCCTTCCCATCCTTGGCAGGCCCCTGACAATATGACGCCCTTACGGACGGGCCCGTTCCGTACCGCTCACCGGGCCCGCGCTCCACCCACGGGGACGTCACGGGGAAGGACATCGATGGAATCGCTCAGCAGGAGACGCGCCCTCGCGCTCGGCGGCAGCGCCGCCC
>NZ_LJGW01000173.1:254-7775 GCF_001751255.1 Streptomyces nanshensis
CGGCGGGCATCCTCGCCGGCACCGCCGCGGCGGGCGCCACGGACGGCAAGGCCGCCGGCGGATGGCAGCGCCTCGTCGTCGTCACCGCCAACATCGGACGCGACCACCGCGACAAGCGCGAGGCCGCCGTCCGCGCCGTACGGCACGCCGTCACGGTCGACGGCGCCACCGCCAAGCCGCTCGTGGGCTGGCAGGAGATCGGCGAGGGGGACGACGACGGCAAGGAGGAGAAGTTCATCCGCGAGCACTTCGGGAAGGCGTTCAGCAATCTGTTCGTCGGCGACAAGGTCGCCCACCACGTCCCGATCTCCGTGCCCGACGCCTTCAACGTCGTCGGCCACCGCATCACGCGCGCCCACGGCGGCAAGGGCGGCGTCTCGCCGCACCGCGTCATCACCGAGGCCGTGCTCCAGCTCGCGTCCGATCCGCAGGTGCAGTTCGTCTTCGCCAACACCCATTACGTCGCCGGTGCCTACAACGGCAAGAACGACCCCTCGGAGGCCTGGCGGCGCAAGATGTGGAAGCGGCACTTCCAACGGCAGCGCGACAAGGTGCTCCAGTACTGGAACGCCCAGGGCTTCCCGGTCATCTGGACCGGCGATGTGAACCGCAGCCCCATGCCCAGCCTCGTACCCGGCAAGGAGCAGCGCGCCTTCGCCCGCGGCATCGACCAGATCGGCTGGCTCCCGGGCACCAACGGCACCGAGATACGGCTGAAGCGCACGACGAGCGTGCCGATGCACGTCGACGGACACGACGCCCGCGTCGCCGTGATGCAGATCCGCCGGGGCTGATCACGGAGGCAGCGCACCCGCGGACCGCCGCACGCCGCCGTCCCGGGGCCGAGCGCCCCGGGGTTCAGGCGGTGATGTCGCGGCTCGTCAGGCGCGCCCAGGCCGCCGAGCCGAACACCGCGGTGTACAGGGCCTGGAGGCCGAGGTTGCGCACCAGTTCGTCCCAGTAGACGGGGTCGCGCAGCAGGTCGGCGAAGCTCAGCCAGTAGTGCGGGAAGAGGTAGGGCTGTACGGCGTGAAGCTGCGGAACGGTGTCGACGATCTGCACCATGAGCAGCAGCCCCACCGTGGCGGCCATCGCCGCGATGCCGCTGTTGGTCAGCGTCGAGACGAACAGGCCGAGCGCGGCCAGCCCCGTCAGCGAGACGGCCACGGCGACGGCGATGGCCAGTGCCCGCAGCAGCCCCTCGCCGAAGGAGACGGTCGTCCCCGACAGCAGGGTGACCTCACCGACCGGGAAGAGGGCCGCGCCCGCCGCCAGCGCGAAGCCCGCCACGACGAGCGTCGCGACGAGGCAGAAGACCATCGTGCTCGCGTACTTCACCAGCAGCAGCCGCGTACGGCCCGCCGGGGCGACGAGCAGATAGCGCAGCGTCCCGGCGTTCGCCTCGCCCGCCACCGAGTCGCCCGCGATCACGCCCACGGCCATCGGCAGGAAGAAGGGCAGCGTGGCGGCGAGCGAGGTGAAGACGAGGAACAGCCCGTTGTTGGTGATCTGCGAGATGAACGCGGGACCCTGCCCGCCTCCGCCGCCGCCCTGACCGCCGTCCGCCGTCTCGATCTTGACCGCGATGCCGACCAGTACGGGGATCACCGCGAGCACGCCCAGCAGCGCGACGGTGCGCCAGCGCCGGAAGGTCGTGAGCAGTTCGCTGCGCAGCAGCCCGGAGGCGCGGCGCCCGCCCGTACGGCCGTCCCGGTCCACAGATCCAGGGCTGCCGTCGGAGGTGCCGTACGTCGTGTACGCCTCGCCGTCCACGGCCGGGACGCCCTCGCCGATCAGATCAGCCCGCGACATCGAAGCCCTCTCCCGTGAGCGATACGAAGACGTCCTCCAGCGACGCGTGCGTCACCCCGAAGCCACGCACCCGCACCCCGGCCCGTACGAGCGCGGTGTTCAGATCCGCCAGGTCCGGTCCGGGCCCTGTCGACGGGCCGTCCGCGGGCGGCAGTTCGCCCGTCACCTGCCCGTCCGCGACCGTCAGATCGCCCACCCCGTGCTCCTTCAGCACGCGTGCCGCCTCCGCGCCGTCCGGTGTGGTCACCGCCAGCCGGCCGCGTGCGCCCGCGGACATCTCGGCGACGGTGCCCTGGGTGACGAGCCGTCCGCGGTTCATCACCGCCGTGTGCGAGCAGACCTGCTCGATCTCGTCCAGCAGATGGGAGGAGAGGAAGACGGTGGTGCCCTCCTGCGCCAACTCCCGTACGAGGGAACGGATCTCGCGCATGCCCTGCGGGTCGAGGCCGTTCGTCGGCTCGTCGAGCACGAGCAGCTCACGCGGCTGGAGCAGGGCCGCGGCGATGCCCAGCCGCTGCTTCATGCCCAGCGAGTACGCCTTGGCCTTCTTGCCCGCCGCCGCCGAGAGCCCGACCCGCTCCAGCGCCCGCTCGACCCGCACCCGGCGGGTACGGGGATCGGCCGTCGGGTCGGCGGCGTCGTACCGCCGGAGGTTGTCGCGCCCGGTGAGGAAGCCGTAGAGCGCGGGCCCCTCGATCAGGGCACCGACGCGCGGCAGCACCCGACGGGCGCCGGACGGCATCGGCTCGCCCAGTACGTCGATGGAACCGCGGGTGGCGTCGATCAGGCCGAGCAGCATGCGGATGGTGGTGGTCTTGCCCGAGCCGTTGGGCCCGAGGAACCCGAAGACGCTGCCGCGGGGAACGGCCAGGTCGAGCCCGTCGACGGCCAGTTGCCCGCCCCGGTAGCGCTTGCTGAGGCCACGTGTCTCGATGACCGCCGCGGCGGACGGCTGGGCCATGGCACTCCCCTCTCGGGTCGGGTCCCTGGACGGGCGGGCCCGGAGCGGACCTGCCCGGCCCGGGAACGGGGCCGTACCGGATCGGACGGGACCGACCGGACCGGAGGCGAAAGCGGAGGCGGAAGCGGATGGCACCGGATCGGGTGGAGATCCGGCGGATCCGGAGGATCCGGAGGTTCGGGTGGAACCGGAGGATCCGCCTCCGTCACATCCGTCCCCACCACCCCGCGCGGAGTGATGGGGACGGACGGCCGGTCACGGCCTGTGGTGCCGGAAGGTCACTTGGCGGCGGCGTCGGCGGCCTTGATCAGGCCCTCCTTCGTCACGGCGCCCACGTAGACCTTTCCGTCGTCCGTCATCAGGGCGTTCACCAGACGGGTGTGGAAGACCCGGCCGGTGCCGAACTCGCCCTTCGCCTTCTCGGTGAAGCTGTCGAGGAACTTGTCGCCCTGCTGGGAGCCGCCGCCCTTGCCGGACGCCGAGGCGCCCGGCAGACCGCCCGCCGCGCCGCCCGGTGCGTCGATCTCGGCGACCGCGCCCCAGCCCTTGCCGAGGGTGTCGAGCCCGGTGAAGCCCGGACCCGCGCCCTTCTCGCTCTTCTCGCCCTTGAAGTGCTTGCCGAACTCCCCGGGCTCGCCGTTCTTTTCGAGCTTCTTCAGCTCCTTGAACCGCTTGGACATCTCGCCCTTGTCCGGCTTCGCGTGCTCGCCGCGCGGACCGGCCTCGGTGACGTCGGTGCCCTTCGGCGGCGTGAAGTCGAAGGTGCCGGCCTCGGGCTTGCCGAAGTCGACCTTCGTGTAGGCCACGTCCACGGCCGGCTTGCCGCCGTCCTTCGGGACGAGGGTGAACTTCAGCGGGGTGCCGTTCTCCGCGTCGACCGCGATCCGTACGGAGTCGACCGTGGAGTGCGGGGCGCCCTTCGGCTTGACGAGCAACTGGTAGGCGTCGCGGCCGGCGACCTTCGCCGTACCGTCCACCGTGACGGACGTGGAGTCCTCCGACGCCTTCAGCACCTGCTCGGCGGCCTTCTGCGGGGTGACGTCGCCGATGCCGGCGCCCGGCGCACCGCCGTGGCCCTTGCCGTGCTCGCCCTTCTTGCCGTCCTTGCCGTCCTTGCCGTCCTTGCCGTGCTCGCCCGCCGCACCCTTCGGTGCCTGGGCGTGGAAGGCGGCGTCCGAGCCGCTGTCGTACGTCCACACCTCGTCGCCGTTGTGGATGAAGCTGAACTCGGAGGTGTCCTCGACGACGGAGACGCGCTGCTTGTCGGGGCCGTCGGCCGCGACGCGGAGCGTGTGCTCGCCCGAGGCGAGTTCCATCAGCTTCTGCTGGGGATCGGCCACGGAACCCTTGCCGCCGTGTCCGCCGTCGCGTTCACCGTCGCCCTGCGGGCCGCCGCCGAACAGGCCGCCGCCCTGCTTGCCGCCGCTGCCGCCGACGCCGGGCAGTTCGGGGAGGCCGAGATCGGTGCTCACCTTCACCGTCCCCGACATCTGCTGGGTGTCGGACGCCGCCATCTTCGCGAGCAGTTCCTTCGTCGAGATCTTCGGCAGATCGGGGGCACCGCTGTCGGCGAGTGCCGGGACGAGGCCGATGGTCAGCGCGGCGATTCCCGCGACGCCGGCTGGTATCCCGTACCGGACGGCCTTCCTGCCGGACGTCCTCGGTTGGATCTGTGCCATGTCGTGCCCTACCTCCGGGTCGGTGGCCGGTTCTGTACGTCGTACTCGTCCGTCCCCTGCCGACTGCCACCGGCAGGGAGATCCCACTCCCGCTCGGCCATTGTCCCCGAATTCCACGGGAACGTGCGGGGTGGTGTCTCAATGGCACCAAAGCGGTGAGCGATGCGCGTCAGCCGGTGGAGGCAACTGCGCCTACTCCTGCGGGTGGAGAGACGGAGCCTCACGTCCCCCGTGCGGAGGCCCGCGAATGGGTGCGATCCCTGAGCCGGTTGGGCACTTGGAAGCCCGCGGGACGGCGGGCGGTACGAGCGGTACGGACGGCGCCGCGCTGACGGGAACAGGAGCGGAGTCGTACGGAGACGTCGTAGGGGACGTCGTAGGAGACGTCGTACGGGGAGGCCGTACGGCAGCGCCGTCAGGGCAGGCCGCGGGCTCAGGAGGCCCGGTGCACCACAGCGTCGCAGAGGTGCGAAAGGGCCGTCTTCGCGGCGCAGTCCGGCAGCGGATTGAGCGTCTCACGCGCCTCGTTGGCGTACCGGACGGTGTCCTGGCGGGCCTGCTCCAGTGCGGGGTGCGCCCGCAGGGCGGCCAGCGCCTCGGCGTGCCGGGCGTCGTCCGTCAGATCGCCGTCGAGCAGACCGAGCAGCGCACGGTCCTCGGCGGTGGCCTCCGGGGAGGCGGCGCGGGCGCGGAGGTGGAGCACGGGGAGGGTGGGGATGCCCTCGCGCAGATCGGTGCCGGGCGTCTTGCCGGACTCACGGGAGTCGCTGGCGATGTCCAGTACGTCGTCCGCGAGTTGGAAGGCGGTGCCGACGCGCTCCCCGTACTGGGTGAGGATCGAGACGGCGCTCTCGTCGGCCCCGGCCATCAGCGCGCCGAAGCGTCCCGCGACGGCGATCAGCGAGCCCGTCTTGCCCGCGATGACGTCCAGATAGTGCTGCACCGGGTCGCGGCCCTCGCCTGGGCCGGCGGTCTCCATGATCTGCCCGGTGACGAGGCGTTCGAAGGCCTCGGCCTGGATGCGGACGGCCTCGGGGCCGAGGTCGGCCAGGATGTGGGAGGCGCGGGCGAAGAGATAGTCACCGGTGAGCACCGCCACGGAGTTGGTCCAGTTGACGTTGGCGCTGGGGACTCCGCGCCGCACGTCGGCCTCGTCCATCACGTCGTCGTGGTAGAGCGTCGCCAGATGCGTCAGCTCCACGACGACGGCCGAGGGCACGACCCCCGGCGCGTGCGGGTCGCCGAACTGTGCGCCGAGCATCACCAGAAGCGGCCGGAAGCGCTTGCCTCCGGCGCGTACGAGGTGCTGCGCGGCGCCCGTTATGAACGGCACGTCGCTCTTCGTGGCCTCGAAGAGGCCTTCTTCGACAGCAGCCAACCCCGCCTGGACATCGGCCTCGAGAGCCTTGTCCCGCACGGTCAGTCCGAAGGGCCCGACGTCGGTCACGAGGGGGTTCTCCTGTCTGCATACGACGATTGAGCGGCCACGGGGCACGCTCGCTGCATCCACTCACCGGCCGTTCGTCTGCCGGTCGTCGCCATCACCCGGCAGCGTATCCGGTCACGTCCGGATCTCCATGGGCGCGTATGCCCTCGGGGACCCGGGAGGGCGGCGCGCTCCGTGCGTACGACGCGGGACGGGTGCCGTGGAGACGACGGCCCTTGCCCGTGGGACCCCGTCGGGCTCCCCGTACGCTGAGCGGGCCCGTGACCGTCGACGATCTCGAAGGCGAGGCACCGTGACAGACGTCAACCCTCCCGCACAGCCACGCGGAGACAGCCCGCTCGATCTGCCCGAGGACGACCCCTTCGGCCCGTACAACCTGCCCTACGGGGTGTGCACCACCGCCGGCCGCACGGAGCGGCCGCACATCGTCGTGCGCTACGGCGACCATGTGCTGGACGCGGGCGGCGCGGCGGCGGCCTTCGGCTCAGAGCACGCGGAGCTGCTCCAACAGCCGCTGCTGGGAGCGCTGATGGCGGCGGGACGTCCCGTATGGCAGGCCGTGCGCGCCGAGTTGCGCGAGTGGCTGACGGCGCCGGAGCACCGCGGGACGACGGCCGGGTTCCTGCGTCCGCTGTCCGAGGCGACGATGCGGCTGCCCTTCGAGGTCGCCGACTACGTCGACTTCTACGCGAGCGAGCACCACGCCACCACCACGGGGCAGATCCTGCGTCCGGAGAACCCGGAGCTGCCGCCCAACTGGAAGCATCTGCCGATCGGTTACCACGGCCGCGCGGGGACCGTCGTGGTCTCCGGCACCCCGGTCGTCCGTCCGCGGGGGCAGCGCAAGCCGCCGCAGGAGGACGCCCCGGTCTTCGGCCCCTCGCAGCGGCTGGACATCGAGGCGGAGGTCGGCTTCGTGGTCGGCACCCCCTCGGCGCACGGGGAGAGCGTGCCGCTCGCCGCCTTCCGCGACCACGTCTTCGGGGTGGCGCTCCTCAACGACTGGTCGGCCCGCGACCTCCAGGGCTGGGAACAGCGGCCGCTCGGGCCGTTCTTGGGCAAGTCGTTCGCGACGTCCCTGGCGGCGTGGATCACTCCGCTCGACGCGCTGGACGCGGCGCGCGTACCGCCGCCGCCCCGCGACCGTGCGCTGCTGGAATACCTGGACGACGCGGCGGAACCGGAGCCCGGCGGCATCGATCTGCGCATCACGGTCGCCGTCAACGGCCACACGGTCTCCGAGCCGCCCTTCTCCGCGATGTACTGGACGGCCGCGCAGCAGCTCGCGCACATGACGGTCAACGGCGCCTCGCTGCGTACGGGCGACCTCTTCGCCTCGGGCACCGTCAGCGGACCGGAACTCTCGCAGCGCGGCTGCCTGCTGGAGCTGACGTGGGGCGGCAAGAACCCCCTCGAACTCCCGGACGGCAAGCGGACGTTCCTGGAGGACGGGGACGAGATCGTCCTCTCGGCCTGGGCGCCGGGCGCGTCGGGGACGCGCATCGGGATGGGGGAGGTGCGGGGGGTGGTTCGTCCGGCGCGGTAGGCGCGGCGGGGCGCGCCGATGGTGCGGTGCGGTGCGCGCCGGTGGCGCGGGGGGCGGCGTGTCCGGTCGCGGGGCG
>NZ_LJGW01000252.1 GCF_001751255.1 Streptomyces nanshensis
GGGCGACGGTGGATGCCGGGCGCTCCGCGCCGGCATCCACAACTACAGGCCAGCAGCGGCGCGGGGGCTTCCCGGTCTCGAACGGGCAACTAGACGGGCTACACGGCGACTTGACGCCGTGTAGCAGTGAGCCGGTGGGAATCGAACCCACTCCTCCCCCCGTGGGGCATGCACGCCAAACACCGCAGCTCCAGAAGGGCGCTACCCTCCCTTACTCCTGACTGGTGATCAGCCAGCCCGGATCGACTAAGACAAGCATCCCATGTTGAGAAGGGGACTTCAAGAGGGTTCTACGACTCATGTACAGGGTGATGCATCACGGGTAGACTCTGGGGAGTTGGGTGAGCACCACCCACCGATGAATGCCTTGTCGGGTAGCGCCTTCAAGGCCCCACTGAAAACGATCGCCACCACTCACCGAGCGCAGTTCAGAGAGAGCGGCATTGGGCATCAGGATGCCGAACTGGGCGCGCTTTGAAGGAGCACCGACCGTGGACATTCGTTCATGCCTGGCCCTTCTCGATTTGGTCCGGCTTTCCGAACAGGCCGACCGATCATTCGCCACTGCGTGCCGCCGTCACGCGAAGGCGATCACCGCCCGCCGTGCCGCCGAGTCCGCGCTGGCTGACTCCGACTCAGAGGAGGGGAAGGTGCGCGCCGGTCTGGTCTCACGGCTTGAGGCGGCCCGACGGCGGCAGCGTGAGGACTCGCTCAAGGCGCAGCGTGCCTTCCTGGCGGCGCGGGCGGCCGGGAAGCGGCTGAGTCGTGCGTACGCCCCCTACGCGGCGGGGAGTGCTCCTGGTGCGAACCGTGCGGCCTTGTGCCGGGAGTTGTTCGCCGGCCGACTGCTGGAATTGATCGGCCAGGCGGACGTTCTGCCGGTGCAGTCCAGCGGGGGCAAGGACTCGTTGGCGATGCTGCACCGGGTGGTCACCTGGGCGCGAGCGGCCGGGTGTCTGCACAAGGTGGTGGTGGTTCACGCGGACTTGGGCGAGAGCTCGGAGTGGCCGGGGGTTCGCGAGCTGGTAGCGCGGCAGGCGGAGCGGTACGGCGTCCGGTTCATCGCGGTCGAGGCCGAGGGCGGTCTGTACCGGCTGGTGGAGAAGCGCGGCAAGTTCCCGGACTCCAAGAACCGACTGTGTACCTCGCAGTTGAAGCGGGACCGTCTCGCCCCCGTCATCACCCTCCTCGTCCAGGAACTGGGCCTGAGCAGGCAGGCCGTGGTGGTCAACTTCATGGGCATCCGGGCGGAGGAGTCCGCGGCGCGGCGCCGCAAGCCTGAGCTGGCGCTCGATACCCGGCTCGGGAACGGCAACCGGCTCGTCGTGACGGCGCATCCGATCCTGGACATGTCCGAGACCGAGGTCTGGCAGACCATCGCGCAGAACGGGCTGGAGTACCACCCCGCCTACGACGCCGGGCTGCCGCGCCTGAGCTGCATCCTGTGCGTGCTGGCGGGCCGGGAGTGGCTCATCCGGGCCGCCAGGCTGTGTCTCACGCTCGGACTCACCCACCCCCAGCGCTACGCCGACCTCGAAGCACGCATCGGCCACACCTTCCAGAAGAAGCTCTCAGTCGCGGAGATCTGGGCCGAAGCACAGCGGCGAGGGCCGCTGGAGGACTGGGAGCGCGGCGACGCGATCCGGCGGCATCTTGGGGAGGAGGCGGCAGCGCAGTACCTGCGGCGGCTCGAACTCGCCGCCTAACGGACGGGCAAGGGGGAGGCGCCGGGGCAGTAGGCGGTGGCCGGGCCGCGCCGAGGCGCTCGACGCGATGGAGGGGTAGCAGCCCTCCCCCGGCCACCAGCGCGGCATCCCGGGCCACTGAGGCGATCGCCACGCCACCCCGGGGCCGCCGCGGCGTCAGCGTACAGCCGCGTCCGTCGCGGGGCGGCCTCGCTCCCGCACAGACGGGATGGAGCGGAAGGGAACCAAGATGGGAACGGACGGTCACGCGGTCCTGACCAGCACCCCGGCAGCGGGGATGTGGGACGACGCTGCAGGCGAACGACGTATCGAGCTGCACGTGGGCAAACTCGCTGCCTGGGCCACGATCCTCGGCGGCGAGACCCTGTGGGTTACAGAGATCGCCGTCCATCCTCACCACCGTGGCGAGCATCTCGCATCGCGTCTGCTGCGCCAGATCCTCACCGACCACGGGCACGTGACCATCGGCCTGGCCGCGCGCCCGTTCATCCCGAAGCGGTGGGCTGAACTGGCCGATTCCCTCCCGCCGCTGGAGCAGCGGGATCTGACTGCGTGATACCGCCGCTACGGCTTCACACCCGACCCAGCCCCGGGCGACGAGGACCGCATGGTCCGCCCCGCCGCCGGACCCAGCACAGGCAGTGTGCCTTTGTAGGTCCATTCGCTTCGCAACCGAACTTCTTCGTTTCTCTCGGCCTTATGGAAAGGTGCAGGAAAATGGCCACTGTTCAGCTTCGGAGGAATCAGCAGGAAGCGCTGGATGCGGTCATTCCTGCCCTGGATATTCCTTCCACGGGTGAGATTCCTCCGGACGGGATTCGGGCGACGATCATTGCCGCTCCGGGGTCGGGGAAGACGCGTATCGCCGCCGAGGCCGCGCGGAGGCTGACGCCCGGCGGGCGTGTCCTCGTGCTGGTCCCGACCCTGGACTTGCTGACACGGACGGTCCAGGAGTGGCGGGCCGCCGGGTATCGCGGGCAGGCGGTCGCTGTGTGTTCCCTGAAGGGGGACAGTCTCCTGGGCAAGCTCGGCGTACGGGCCACAACCAGCGCTCCGCAGCTCGCGCTGTGGGCTGGGCGCGGGCAAGTCGTGATGTTCGCGACGTACGCCTCTCTCGCGGCGCAGAACGCCGTCGATGACCTCGTCCTGGAGGAAGGGGAACCTGCTCCCGGGGTGCTGGAGCGGGCCCTTCGCGGCGTCTACGGACAGCGGCTGGATCCGTTCGACCTCGCGGTGGTCGACGAGGCGCACCGGACTTCTGGAGATGCGGAGAAGGCCTGGGCGGCGATCCACGACAACGCGCGGCTACCGGCGGTGCGCAGGCTCTACATGACGGCCACAGCGCGCGTGTGGGAGGTCCCGTCGCCCTCCGGTGCTCCTGGGGGCTCGCAGGGCCTGGAGGGGGCCGTTGAGGGCCGTCTGGTGGCCTCGATGGACAACGAGGCCATCTATGGCCCGAAGGTGCACGAGTACGGGATGACGGAGGCTCAGGAGCGGGGGACGCTTGCGCGGTTCGTGGTCCACGTGCTGGAGATCCGCGACCCCGAACCGCCGGAAGACGCCGATCCGGAGGAGATGCGCGGCCGGCGGCTGGCGGTGCTCCAGCCCGCGCTGCTCAAGCACATGGACGAGACGGGTGTGCGGTCGCTGATGACGTTCCATCACCGCACCCTGGAGGCCATGGCGTTCGCGCGGGCGCTGCCGCAGACCGCCGCGGAGCTGCATGCGGTGGATCCGGTCGTGTATCCGAAGCGGGTCGGGGCGGAGTGGCTGAGCGGTCAGCATTCCGCGGATGAGCGGCGGGCCGTGCTGGACCGGTTCGCGGACGGTCTGGACGAGGACGGCTGGAAGACCGACGTGAGTTTCCTGGCGAGCTGCCGTGTCCTCGGTGAGGGCGTGGACATCCGCGGCGAGCGCGGGGTGGGAGGCGTCGTCTTCGCCGACACCCGTTCCTCGGCCGTGGACATCGTGCAGAACATCGGGCGGGCGCTGCGGCAGGAAGAGGGCGAGGGCAAGCTGGCGCGGATCGTCGTGCCTGTCTTCCTCGCGCCGGGTGAGGATCCGCAGAACATGATCGCCTCCTCCAGCTACCGGCCGCTGGTCGCGGTGCTCCAGGGGCTGCGCAGCTACGAGTCCGCGATCGTGGAGCACCTGGAGCTGCGCAGCCGGCCGACGGGGAGCGGTGTGCCGGAGGACGTGCTCGCGTCCGATCCGCAGCGCCACGACGACGAGACGAGCGATGAGGCGGACGGGAAGGCCGCAGGGGGCGGTGAGGGGTCGGGGTCGGCGGAGGCCGGTCTGCCGCCGCTGCTGAACTTCTCCAGCCCCAAGGACCCGGGGCTGATCGCGGCGTTCGTACGGACCCGCATCCTGCGGCCGGAGTCGGATGTGTGGCTGACCGGGTACAACGCCTTCCGGCAGTGGGTCGGCGAGCACGGGCACGCCCGGATGCCGCTGGACGCGACGATCGTGCTCGGCGAAGGCGAGGAGGCGCAGGAGTATCCCGTCGGCCAGTGGGGCAGTGAGCAGCGGCGTGCGCACCGGGATGGGACGCTACGGCCGTGGCGGTTCGAGCTGCTGGACGAGCTCGGGATGGTGTGGTCGGTGCCGGACGCGCGGTTCGAGCAGAAGGTGGCGTACTTCCGGCGCTACTACGAGCTGCACGGCACGTTGGCGGCGCCGAAGGACGCGGTCATCGAGGACTTTCCAGTCGGGCAGGCGCTGGCCAACCTCCGCAAGCCGCACGGGCTCGGCAAGGACGAGGCCCGGGCCGCGCAGCGCCGCGGCGAGCTCGCGGCGATCGACCGGGACTGGAACCCGCCGTGGCCGATCGCCTGGCAGCGGCACTGGGTGAAGCTGCGGCAGTGCCTGGATGGCGGCGCCACCCTGGCGGAGATCCACCCGGGTGTGCGGGTCGGCGGCGACGACGTCGGCGCGTGGCTGGCCGAACAAGTCGCGGCCTGGTGGACGTTGTCCGACGGGCAACGGGAGCGGATGGCCGAGCTCGGCGTCCAGGCACCGGCCGACGCCGAGCGGCGTACGGCCGAAGCGGTCGGCAGCACCATCGTGGTGTCGGCGGACGCTTCGTCGCAGGAGAGGAACCTCGCGGCGCTGCGGCAGTTCCACGGCCGTGAGGGGCACGGGAAGGTTCCCCGGAAGCACCGCGAGACCATCCTCGTCGACGACGGCACAGGCCACGCGGTGGAACAGCGGGTGGCGCTGGGCGTATGGCGCAGCAACATGCGCACCCGCCGCCACACACTCCCCGCCGAGTTGGAACAACACCTCGCTCAGCTCGGGCTGTTCACCTGACTTTTGGGGGCCAACCGAGCACCGGCGGCGTGCGGCCGGCACGCCGGAGCCCTGGGTGTCGCGCGGCGCGGCCTGACAGGGCAGAGCCACGGAAGCCCGTACGACAGGCCGCGCCGAGATTCAACAGCAAGCGGCGCCGCGGGCCGGGCACCCGCACGGCGGTGGGGTACGGGGCAGGCGCGCGGCGCTCAGCGTGGCCCGGGGGCGACCACGTACCGGCCAGCGAATGACGAACCTGCGGCCAGTAGCCGGGTCGTGGGCGCGCGCCCAGCTCGAGGAGACACCGACGCAGGCACGACCGGCGCTATGAAACGCGGCGAAAAGCGGGCCAGTCGCCGGACCAACGCGCCCCGGGAAACCGCGCGTTGCCAGCAAAGCGGCAGCAGCCCGCAACGCTCTGACGGCAGGGACTGCTGGACGCCTTCCGTCCGTACGCCGCTGGAGTCGGCCCTGCCACCTGAAGTCGAGTGAACGAGTCCACCGGAACGGACGCCACACGGGAGCGGAGCCCGGCGACGACGCCGAGCACGGCCAGCACGACTCGGCGAAGCGTCGCGTTGCCACCGAAACGGCAACGCGACAACGATCGGCGAGGCGCTGGTCGGCGACAGAGCATGCGAGCGCGAGCACCACAGGCGCCGACGACGGGCGCCCCGGACGACACCGGGCACGGACCGAAGCGCGGCGCGTCACTGCCGCACGTGGGGCGATCGCAGTACGAACACCACGGCGCCGCGGGCGCGAGGCCGGGTGGTTCAAGGATCGTCGCGAGAATTGGCTCTGAGTAGGCGTAACGCGGTGCGCGGTGACTATCGTTGAAGGCACACTCCAGCGGTTCTGTTCCTAGCTGTGGATGCACCCTGGTGGCGGTCGCACATCCTTGGCAGGGGATGACCGTCTTACGAGGCCGGTGTGGTCGGGTCATCTCCCGTTCTCTTGACGGGGCGACCACACCGGCTTTCGCTATGCGTACGGCTTTCCCGTTGGTCCCCGCGCGAGCGCGTGAGCGGGGCAGTCAGCACCCGTACAGCCGGAGCACTTCCCGTGACCCGTGGTCGAGCGCATGCAGCGGCTGAGTACCGCCGTTCTCCGCCGGGCCAAGGCGCAGCGTCCTCTCGCCGCTCAGGGGAATGATGATCAGGGCGCGGCCTTCGACCGTGGACTCCACGTTGGCGGTGCGGTACGGGCTGGCAGCCAGACATCCCTGGTCGAACTGCTGGTCGTAGCGCTGCCAGGGGTCAGCGAAGTAGTGGTCGGCGACGGGGCCCTGGAGCTGCCACACCGCTACGGCGGCGATGGCCGCCACGATGCCCGGCGCGGCCGCCGTCTTGCCGGGCAGCGACATCAGACGGGGGGCGGTCCGGTAGATCACGGCGACTACGGCCGCAGCGACCAGCGCCGTGGCCCATAGAAACACCGCGGCGTGGTCGAAGAGGGCGGCTTTGGACATCACCGTCAGCGGAATCCACACCAGCCCCACGCCGAGCGCGGCCAGGCCGATGAAGGTGATCCTCTGGAACGGGTTCAGTTTGCGCGGCCAGCCGGGCCCGGGCGGCAGGAGATCGGGCTCGCGCCCGATCCAGTACGCAGCGGCGCGCCTGCGGAGGGGCGGTCCGGGTGCCGACGCTGTCTCGGGATGCCCACGGCACTCGGTGAGGAGTTGGAGTACGGCGTCGCCGAAGTCGAGGATTCGCTCGTGTACGGCCAGCTCGTCGTGCTTGAGCTGATCGGCTTCCTGGAGGCGGTCAGGCTGGAGGCGTAGCCCGGTTCCCGGCGCGAAATTGCGATTGATCCAGTGGCCCGAGTCGTGGGTCCCTGGCAGCAGGCGTGCAGTTTTCCCGGCCATCTGGTCGGCGGGGTCGGGGATGAACTTCTCGTACATTCGCGGATGGTCGCGGCGGCCTCGCTTGCTGTCCTGCAAGGCCTTCAAGCGGGCAGCCACCTCGTCCAGCAATGCATCGGCGCCATTTGCCCGTAGTTGCGCCGAAAGCCTAGCTCCGGGGATGTGCGACCACACTCCGCCGAGCCGGTCTGCTTCCCATCGGTGCCACAGGCTTCGGGCCGGTCCTGGCCACACGCGCGCCGTGGGTAGGCGCCGTGGAGGGCGTGCGTCGCGGAGGTGCGCCCGCAGCAGCGCGGTTGCGCAGCGCAGGTAGTCGGTCTCGACGACGTGGGAGAGGGTGACCGCAGCGAGGCGGCTGTCACTTACCGTGCTGCTGTCGCGCAGCTCCTCGACGCGGGCTGCCGCGTCCCGAGCTGCTTGGCCCTGCATGCGCAGGGCTGCGATCGCCTGATCCCAGCGGCGCATACCCCCATCATCCCCTTCAACGTCGTAGGCGTTGGAGGCTACCCATCAGCACTGACACACCGCACCCCGTGCGCAGCGGCCCGGATATCCGGACGGGGAGGGCACCGAGCCCCCGGAGACGGGTTCGCGGAACGTCAGCCAGGACGACGGGCGGCATCACAGTGGCGAACAGACGCAGGGGGGTGTGAGCGCGCACGGCATTGCGAGCGCGGCCGCGTACGAGTCGCCCGACGTGGGCGGGCGGCGGATGGGACGGTCAGCCCGCAACCCGCAACCCGCAACCGCGGCCGACGCGCGGACGCCGGGGCATACGACAACAGCGCGACGGAGCGGAACTGACGGAGCCGTAGCGCCCGAGCGGCGGCTGCCAGCGTCGAGCGGGGCGCGGCCGTTGCCAAACGAAGTGGCAGCAGCCCCACGCGACGAAGCAGGTAGTTGTCACCGGTGCGGCGCGCTGCTTGTCACCGGCAGCGCGCGACGCATGGTGCGTGGTCTCCCGTACGGGCCGCCGAGGCGCATCGGCTATGCCGAGAAGGCGACGGCGGTGACGTATTCGTACATGCCCCATTGGCTGCCGAGGTCCTGGAGTTTGTTGTCCCATGCGTCGGCGAGGGCGGTGTCGTCCCCCGCGTGCCAGGCGTCGACGATGCGGTCCCAGTTGCGGATGGTCAGACGGCGGAAGGGCAGGGTGCGCTGGTGCCGGTTACGGACGGCGGACTGGTCGAGGGGGTGGATCTCCACGCGGGTGCCGCCATCGGCGTTGAGGCGCTGCCGGAGGTGGGCTGCGACGTTGTGGCGGCGGTAGGCGCGGTAGGCGGCGTCGATGCGTTCGCGGTTGGCGGGGCTCGGGGTCTGGGTGCGCTGCCGCCAGGCGCGCTGCGTGCGGGGGGTGACGGTGATGCCGGCGTCGCGCATGGCCTGGTATCCGGCGGCGGAGCGGGTGAGGTAGTTCAGGCGGGCGTTGAGGCCGCGGCGGGTGGTGACCGGTGAGGTGATGCCGCCTTCGAGGGCGAGCCGGTCCAGGACGCGGGCGGCAGCCTCGCTGCCCTTCACGCCGCGAGCACGGAGCAGGCCGAACTGGATCGTACGGTCAGGCATGAGCCGCCTCCGGGCCGGTGATGGTGTAGGTGTCCTTGATCTTCACCTGGGCGACGTCGCGGCCTTCGACGAAGGCGGGGCGGTCGTTGACGGTGGCGGCGCGCCAGTCGCCGATAACGTGGAGTTCGTCGGTGCCGAGCATGCCGACGACCGTCAGACCGGCCTGATGGGCCTTGTACGCCTTCCCCCACAGGTTCCCGAATGCCTGGGAGCGGAGAATGTGCACCCAGTCCTGCCGGTAGAGATGCCGGTTGTAGTTCGAGTGGCCCATGGTGGATACGAACTTCGAGTACATCGCCTTCACGTACGCTTCGGTGACCTCGTCGCCGTTCTCCAGTGCCGTCTTGCGTGCGGTGGCGAACCACTTCCGCAGGGTCTCCAGCAGGTTCTCGCTTTCCCCCGAGGTCCACGACTCGTGGATGAGTGGCTCCTCGGACAGGCCGTCGCGGGTGCAGCGGTGGAGGAGACGCAGGGTGGATTCGGTCACCCACAACTGGCCGGGTTCTTCGCGGTTGCCGAGCGGGTTGGGCAGGGCGTCGTGGTGCCAGTCGGGCGGGGTGATCAGGTGGACGCCGGATCGGCGCTTGTCGTAGGCGGGGCCGCCCTCGGCGGGGCCGAGGTGGTGTTCGAGGGTGCCGATGGGAAGGTGTGCCTTGAGGGCGGAGAGGTAGGCGCCGTTGATGTCCAGCGCGGTGACCTTCGACTCGCCGTGAGGTAGCACGTGTTCGGGGGCGCTCCACTTCGGGCGGGCTTCCCAGATGTCGTTGCCCTCACGGCCCGGCTTCTTGGTGAAGATGTCCGGCAGGACGGCGGCATGGTAGGTGAAGTCGTATCGGCCCCCGTCCCGGCTGGTCTCCAGCAGGTGCATGGCGTCGGGGATCGCTTCGTACTCCAGTTCTGCAATGGCGGCCTCGGCGTCTCCGCCGTGTGCGGTGAGGACCTCGCGGACGCGGTCGTTGATGTACCGCTCCCCCGGGCTGGGCTCGCTCTGCTTCACCCGGCGTGAGCCCACGGTGCGCCGCGTCGGAGCGGTCCGTCGCGCACGCGCCGGCCGCTCCTGCGACGACGGGGCGGGCCCGGCGTCCTCGCCCGGAGTTGCGTCAGCCGGGGCTGATCCGGGCGAGGCCACTGCCGTCGCGGCGGCAGGCGACACGGTCACGGGCCCTGCAGGGTTGCATTCGGCGGGATCGAGATGCTGGGGGTAGCCCTCGACTTCGTCCGTTGCCAACTCCCCGCACAGAACGCACGGGCGGGCCGTACGAGCGGCTTCGCGGGCCTTGAGCCGTTCCTTGATACCGGTCAGCAGATGCACGTACAGGGCTCGTTCGGGGCTTCCGGGGTCCGGATCCCACTTTCCCCCCTCCTTGCCCTTCTCCCATGCACTGATCGTCGGCCGGGTGCGGCCGACCTTCTCCGCGACCTGGTCCTGCGAGAGATTCCAGGCTTTGCGAAGACGTCGGCGCTCGGACGCGGGTGGTAGTCCGTCCAGGTTGTGGTCGACCGGTCCGGTCTCATCAAGCAGAGCGTCGATGCCGGCGAATGCGCTCCCCTGATCTTCCATACCACTCCCCTTTGCGGTTACGTATGACACACATTCTACTTTACATCTACTGGCTGCCGGTGCGGTACGGTTCCTTCCCCGGTCCCGCCGTACGACGTCCGGCGCAGTGGACATAGACGTCAAACGGCCAGTCATCGCGAACAGCGCCGTGCACGCGGAGAGTTGCCCTTCTGGCGTGAAGTGCCTCGCACGCCAGACCTCCGCCGTGGGGCACGGGAGAGGTGGTGCGACGCATACGGACGGCCGGGCAAGAGGCGGATCCGGCGGCGCGCAGCGTCTCTGCTGTCGCTCGTACGCGCACGCCTCACCTGGCGACGGGCGTCACGATCAGCATCGACGTTCCCGTGCCTGTCCGTTCAGTGCGTCGTTGTACGCGGAGACGCGACCATCTGACGCCCAACCGCGCGCGCGACCGCGTCCCTCCACCGCACCACCGACGAGGACGACCGCATCCGCAGGGCCGCCTCGGGGCTCCTGGCTGTGCTCGCGCACTGGTAGTCGTCATCAAAGTGACATTGGGGTTCGTCCCTGATGTCAGTGCCGCTCGTCACCAAGCAGTCAGCGCAGAATTGAGCGCTCGCCGTCCCTCGACCCCCGTGGGTCAAGAATGAACTAGCCCGCGTGCGGGGCGAATACCGTCCACTTCCGGATCTCCATGCCCTGGAGGGCGATGGCCCGCACCAACTGCTCGTACAGCTCTGCGTGCGCCGGGTCGGCGGCAGCCTGAGCGAAGACATCGCGGGTGAGGCTTCGCCTCACCGTCTCCAGCGTGGTGAGTGCCTCCATGAGCACCGCCAGTTCCTCGGGTACGTCGTCATCGTTCCGGACTGCCTCCAGGGCGCGGTCCGCGGGCGTGGAGCGGCGCGGAGCGAGGTAGCCGATCGGGAAGTGCATGCCGCCGCGCGCCCTGGACGGGGACTGCGCTGGTGCGTCCGGCGTTTCAAGTACCTGCTGCTGGCGACGCGAGCTCCACGCGGACAGCGCCGCCTCGGCCCGTTCACGCCCCGCCGGCGACAGGATGCACAACACCCGGGCCGGCCGGGACGGATGCGGCCCTTCCTCGTCGCGAAGTGTGAGCCAGCCCAGTCCCGTGAGCCGGGCAAGGATCTGCGACACCGTGCTCTTCCCGAGATCAGCCAACTCTCCAATCCTCGCTCCCCACAACGGGTCATCCGCCGGCGCCGCCAGCAACAAGCGCAGCACTTCAACTGTCGGCCGGGTCATACGGAGAGCGGGAGTCGTCACGCCACCAACCACAGCAGCCAGATCACCATAGGTCAAGAATGAACTACAGCTCCAACAGGCCCTCGGGCCCAACTGCTTCACTGACACCCCGATGACGAATCACCACCGACACTCTCGTGCAGACCACCACGCACATCGGCGCCGAGCACCAGGCTCTGACGGCAGAAGAGCGGGACACCACCGCCAAGGAGCGCCAGGGAACCGTACGGCGCATGGCGGAATCCCTCGTCGACGCCAGCCGTCTCGTGATCAACGCTATGACCATGGTCGCCACGACCATGGGCTTGCGAGACCTCGGCATCGACGCGCAGATGGCGAAGGACGCCGACGGCCGGGACTACAGCGTCCTGCCGGCAGCCGGAGATCCCATCGAGGTGCTCCATGACGCCATCTACTGCCTTCAGATCGCCAGTTCGCACCTGGGCAAGGCGTACGTCCCTACGCGGAAGTACCCGAGCCTGGCAACCGCCCGCCGGCCGGAGCACATGAAGATGGTCCTCGCCGGCCTGCGCGACGCCCTCACCAGTCTGCGTGACGAACTGCTCGCCCTGGACCTGGAGAACAGCGCCGACACCGACCCGTGTATCGCCTCCCTTGCCGAGCTGGAGGCCCGGACATGCCGGGCCGTTCCCGCTCCGGCTGACGGCCCGACCAGAGAAGATGTCGTCGCGGCGATCCTCTCCCGCCCCGACATCGCGCGCGCTGCTGCTGGCGCGTTGCAACGAGCACGGTGCTGACGCTCTCCACGGAGACTGCGCGGGGCGCGCGGCTTGGCTGACGTCGGAAGGACAGAACCGTGTTCTGTCACCCGGACCGGGGCACTGCGGGGTTGGCCGTCTCGTCAGCGCCCTTGTCCCAGGAGTCGCCCATGATCCCGTCGTGGCTGGTGTGCAGCGCCAGGAGCGCGGCAAGCATTTGTGGGTTCCAGTCCGGCGCGTGCACCGCGGTCAGGTGGAAATGATTCTGCATGCCGCTCCCGTAGTCCAGGACGCGGGTGCCGCCGTGGCGGTAGCCGATCCGTCGGGGCGCGCGGAAGATGTCGCCGTCACTGAACAGCATGGCGGGGGCGAGTACGCACTGCACGGGGAAGATCAGCCACCACACGGCCCACCAGGCCAGGCGGCCCTTGTATCCGACCGCGGCGGCGCGGCCCTCTTGCTGTGCGGTCCACCGCGTGCGGAGGTGGCCGTGGGTGAAGCTCCGCTCCCGGGTGACGCTGCCGACGAACCGGTCGCTCCCGTCGTACACCTCGTAGCGCGACGGGGCCTTCTCGTCGTCCGGGGCGGTGACGACCCGGGCCCACGTCTTCAAGCGGTGCGGATCGGTCCACATCGTGAACGAGCGCACGCCCCTTTTGCGCGCCGCCGTGTACTCGCGAGCCCCGCCGGGCGGCAGTTCACGGTCGAGGTAGACCCGGGCGCCCGTGCTTTCCCAGGGGCCGCCGACGATCTCATACCGGGCCCGGGGTTGGGCTCCGGATTCGGTCTGGGTGCGCGCGCTCGCGTTCTTCGTCTTCTTCGTGCGGGGCTTGTCGTCGGCGGGATCAGCGGCGCGCCGCAGCGCAATGGTCATCTCCATGGTCGTGACTCTCCCTCCCTCTGTGCCGGTCCAGGTGCGGCAAGGTACAGCGACAAGTCGAGCAAGGCGTTCTCCGGGAGTCCGGCTCTCGGAGAGGGCGTCACCCGGTGACGCTGGAGGCGGTGGCGTGTTCCTCTGGCGGGGTGAGGCGGCCCGGTGGGCGGAAGACAGCCGTACGGGGAAGCCTCGTGAGCGCAGGGGTTGAGGTGTACGAGCGACCGAGAATCTCCCCGGCGAGGCGCGCCGACCTCCGCTACGTGCGTCTCCCGGCACCAGGGGCCGGATTCTCGTCTCGCAGACCCCTTGTGCGGGGCTTGCTCGTCATGCGGTGACGCTCACCCCGTCCTGGTCTTCCCCCGGTGAGCACCCAGGGCGCTTCGGGGTGGCGCATGGCGCCGTTCCTGGGAGTCGTGCACCCAGCATCGGGGCCGCGCCCACGCGCCGGGCGGGCGGTTGCCTGTCGCTTCCCTCGCCCAGGCCGGGTGGCGGCCGCTCTGCTCAAGCCCGGTTGTACCGGGCGTGCTGTGCAGCGGCCCGAACGCCCTCTGTCCGCTCTCAGACCCACTGCCGGGAGAAGTCATGTCCTACGAGCCCCACCCCGTTCCGCCCCCGCCACCGGCCGGGCCCCCGCCCGGCCCTCCCCCTCCGACGCCGACAGCGCAGGGGCATACAGCGCCGCCCTCCGGCGGGGGCGGAACGGGCCGCCGGCTGCTGTGCGTGGCGTTGAGCGTCGTGGGGGTACTGGTGCTGGTCGCCGGCGGCGGCACCGTCATCAACACCGTGATGAACAAGACGCAGCAGGTCTCCAACAGCGAGGCGTTCGGGCCGTCAATGTGGCGGAACGTCCCGGCCGACAAGGTCTTCCCCAAGACCTTGTCGACGAAGCTGAAACCGACGGACACCGCCGACAATCCCCGTCACGGCAGTTGGCGCCGGCTGGGCATCGCACGCCCGGCCACGTGCCGGGACGGGCTCGGGGGGCGCCTCGCCACGGAAGCGGCGAAGCGCGGCTGCCGGAACGTGCTCCGGGCGACGTATGTCGACCCCACGGGCCAGACCGTGAGCACCGTGGCGGTGATCGTCATCTCTCCCTCCGACAATGCAGAGGCCGAACTGGGGCGGTTCCTCAACACGGACAAGCGCGGGGACGGGGTCCACGCCTACGCCGTGCCCGGTACGCCCGCCGCCGAGTGGAGCGATGAGCGCCGCATCGGGGGCGGTGGCCGACAGGCAACGGGCCTGAACCTGCCGTACGGGCTCGCCGCGGTCGCCGGCAACGTCGACGGGCGTATGGCCGGTCACCTGCCCGAGGAGTGGGACATCGGTGATCCGTCGCAGCCGCGGCCCTGGCAAGGCGCCGCGAAGGACCTGGCGTCGTCCCTCGACCTGTACCTGAGCGATCTGATCAACAAGGAGTCGAAATGACCGGCCGTCGTCTCTCCACCGTCGCGGCCGCCGCCGGGCTCAGCGCACTGCTGTGCGCGGGCGCTGCGGCACCCGCGTACGCGAAATCTCCGTCCCCCACGTGGGAGTCCCGGGCGCTGAAGCTGAAGGACGCGCACAAGAAGGCTCAGGGCGAGGGCGTCAAGGTGGCGCTGATCGACTCCGGTGTCGCCGACCACCCGGCGCTCGACGGCAAGGTGACCACCGGTCCGAACCTGCTGCAGGACGGCGTGCACAAGGGGGACGCGAAATTCGGGGTGCACGGCACCGCGATGGCCTCGAACATTCTCCAAGCGGCGCCGAAAGCTCACATTCTTTCGATTCGCGTGATCGACGACGACCCGTCCAACGACAGCGACCTCCGCAATGCCACGGACAATCCGATGGCACGCGCCATCCAATACGCCGTCGACCAGGACGTGGACGTGATTTCGCTCTCGATCGGCGGGGACACGATGGGTGACACATTCGATGAGAAGGACACGGCGGCCCTCGCTGTCGCCTCCGGCGCGAACGTCCCGGTCGTGGCGGCCTCCGGCAACGAGGCGGATGAGCTGAATGACACGTCCTATCCCGCCGCCTATCCCAGCGCACTGGCGGTCGCGGCCTTCAAAAAGGGCGGCGCCCACGCCGACTTCTCCAACGTGCACACCTACAACGCCATATCGGCGCCCGGTGTCGGCATCACCAGCGCCAGCAACACCGGCGGCTGGGAGAAAATCCAAGGCACGTCACCGGCAACGGCCCTGACGTCCGGAGTGGTCGCCTGCATGCTGTCGGCGGCGCCGGAACACCGGCTCTCCCCGGGGCAGGTGCGCACCATCCTCACCCGCACCGCTCACCACCCGCCGGGCGGCTTCAACCCCGTCTTCGGGTACGGGCGGATCGACGCCGCGGCGGCCGTACGGGCGGCCGCGCAACCACCGCGGGAGGAGACGAAGTCGCGGGCGCACAAGGGCGCGGCGCACCTGGCCAAGCCCGACGGCATCGAGCCGACGCAGCACCCTGCGTGGGACGTCGCGACGCTGACGGTCGGCCTCTTGGCCTCCGCGGCCGGCGGCGGGATGGTGGCCGGCGCCGTCCTCATCGCCCGCCGGGCACGCCGTACGGACGGTCCCGCCACCGGTGCCTCTCCGGGGCAGCCGTTCTGACCGACTGACACAGGGCGGCGCGCCGGGGCAGCTCGGCGCGCAGCCGGTCGGGACCCCGGAATCCCCCTGCCCTGTCCCGTCTGGTGACCGCATGGGGACGTGGTTCGTCACCTGGCGAACCGAACCGGCTCCGCCACGCGGCTTCTTCGGCGCACCGGAAGCTGCGGCCCGCAGCCTTCTCCCGATTCTCCGGAACGACCGGAGGACCTGAGAGAAGGGGCTCGATGCGATGAAACTCCTCACGCGGCGCCTGGCTTCGGCAGGAGCTGTCTCGGTTCTGGCGCTCGGCGGTTGTCTGACCGCCGCACCTTCCGCCGCCGCCGACGGGCATTCCCCGGCCACGCAGCAGACCGTGCAGGACCAGGGCCCCAGGCCTATGAAGATGCATCGGCTCAAGGACGGCTGCTTCAGCGCTTCCTACAACGACGACATCTATGCCTCGGTGACGCTCTACTTCCACAACCGCTGCGCGAAGGCGCACAAGCTGCGCATCAGGCCGCTGAGCAACGCGGCCGACACCAAGACCGTGACCATCTCGGGTCACGCCAAGGGCAGCACGCGGTACTGGAACTGGGCAAGCGGCTTCGACATCGACGACATGGGCCGCGCCTGACCATCATCAGCGAACTGGAAGATCTGCGACGAAGGGCTGCCCGGAGCCAACGGCAGCAGGGTTCCGGGCAGCCCCTCTCTCCGGTCCTTCGTCACATTCGCCGCAGGCCCCCGGTCGGGCAGTGCACGTGGCCGCGACACATCCGCCGCGGGGCGGCATGGCATCGAGGTCACTCCTCCTCTGAGACTCCGAGGCTGCGCTCCAGCTCGTCCAGGTCGACGGCGCCACCGTCGTCGACGCCGATCGCGGGACCGCGCGGCACACCGTCGGGATGGAACTCGACCCAGATCCATTTGCCGTCGTGGGTCTGGTGCGTGCCCCAGGCCGCCGCGGTCTTTCCGATCATCAGCAGCCCCCGGCCGTTCTCGTCCATCAACTGGAGCGGCTGCATGTGTGGGGATGAGCGGCTGCCGTCATGGACCTGGATGACCACGACGGGGTTCAGGTAGAGCATCCGCACCCAGAGGGGTCCCGCGTGCGCGTGCCGTACGACGTTGCCGAGCAGCTCACTCACTGCCAACTGGACGCTCCACTCCATCTCCTCGGCTGCGTGCCACCTGCGCATCTGCTCCACTGCGAGATCGCGTCCCCGGCTGGCCGATGCCGCGTCGAGGGGGAGATCCCAGCGCACAATGTGGTCGTCCGGCACCCGGTCGAGGCGTGCGAGGAGCAGCGCCGCGTCCCGTTGCCGGCCGTCGAGGTCTGCCGCGACCTCGTCGGCGAGAGTCTCCAAGCCCGAACCCGGGTCGGGCCTGCTCTCCGCGGCGGCGCGCTCCAGCCTCCGGGCCATCGCCTCGTCCAGGTGCCGGGCGTTGCTGCCGTCCGCGGCCAGGCCCGCCGTGCTCACGGTCATCAGCGTGCCCGCCGGGACCTGCTGTTCGGACACCTCGTACGGCAGGGTCCGTCCGCCCAGCGGCGGGCCGATCGGCAGATCGCAGACCCGGCTTCCGCCGCCGGGAGCGGTGAGCGCGGGCGGCGGGTGGCCGGCGCTCGCCATCTCGAGGTGGCCGGTGGTGGCGTCGTACGCCGCGACCAGCAGCATCACCCCGGCGTCGTCGGCCTGGCGCGCCACGGACTCGTTGACCAGCACCATCAACTCGCGCAGCGGATGGTCCTCCCTGGCCAGGGTGGCCACGGCGGTGCGTACCCTGCTCATCGTCACGGCCGTACGCAGCCCGCCGGGACCGGTGATCGCGCCGCTGATCAACGCGACACGGCCCCCGGGCAGCGGGATCGCGTCGTACCAGGCACTGGGCTCATCCGCCTGACCGGGCCGGTGGCGGGCCGCCGTCGCCACGGCGGGCACGTCCGGCAGGATCGTGGGCTGGAGACTGCGCCGCAGTTCCTGTGCCCGTGCGTGTTCGCGGTCGTACGCCCAGGCGCGGGCCAGAGCCTGCGCCAGCAGGCCGGAGACCGTCACCAGCAGGGTCCGCTCCTCCGGGCCCGGGTCTCGCTCGCGGCTCCAACTGACCGCCAGGTGACCGACCCGCTCCCGCCCCGCAGAACCGCCCCCCACATCCAGGGGCAGCAACGCCCAGGCCTGATGGCCGCTCTGTTGTACGAGGCGGGCCAGATGCGGCCACAGGTCACCGATCTCGGCGCTGGTCACGAACCGCGGCGTCTCGTCGTCCAGCAGCGTCCGCGGCTGCAGCGCGGGGTCGTCCCGGTCCAGCAGCGCGCGGCCCCAGCCGGCCGGGTAGCCGACTTCGCCGAGCAGGGTTCGCTCGTCGCGCTCGCGGCCGGAGACCCGGCAGATGAGGAGGCCGTCCGCGTCCACGAGCGGCAGGGCATGCCGGGTGACCACGTCCAGCACGTCGGCCGCGTGGAGGGCCGCCGCCATCTCGCTCCGCAGCCGCTCCACCTGCCGCGCCCGCCCGACTGCCGTACGCTCCGCCCGCCGGTGCGCGGTCACATCGACCATCTGCATCACCACGTGCTCCCCGGCGCTGAAAGCCCGGACGGTGTAGGCCGCGGCCATCTGCCCCTGCGGGTCCTCCACCTCCACCTCGTGCTGAACGGCTGCACCGCCGGCGGTCCGCGCGAACCGCAGCATGTTCGGCAGTCCCTGCTCCTCCAGCCGCGGGTCGGCCAGCCAGGGGATCTCGCCCACCACCCCGAATCCTCGTACGGCCGTCAGATGCCGCGCAGCGCGGTTATTCCACACGACCCTGTCGTCCGGACCCAGTGCGCACATGGGGTCCGGGTGCCGCTCCTGCTGAAGCGCCAAGAACTGGAGCCGGTTCTGCTGCCCCGTGACGTCCGCCGCGGTACCGAAGGCTCGTACGACCTCGCCGTGCTCGTCACGCCAGATCCAGGCCAGCGTCTGCACCCAGCCGATCCGCTCCTGTGCGTCCCGGACGCGGTAGACGATCGCGGACACGTGCCCCGCGGCCGCGTCATCCTCGGCCAGGGCCCGCCGCATCTCGCGGTCGACCTCTGAGCGATCATCCTCGTGGATGTGGGACAGCCAGGTCTCCAGCCGCTGATCCCATACCGGGGGTGCCACGCCGGTGTGGCCCAGCGCGCGCGCACTCGCCGCGTCCATCTGCACCTTGCCGGTGCGCAGGTCCCAGTCCCACGTGCCCATCGGCGTCTCGATGCGGGTGTTGTCGGTCAGCGGCCGTTGCGTTCCGCTGCCCTCCTGCCACCACGGAGGACCGCTCAGACGAGGCATCTCAGTGCCCGGCAGCCCCCACGCCGCCGCTTCCGCCAGACGCTCCACGCCGGCACGCTCCTCGCCGGAGGTCTCGGCCGCGGTGAGGACCGAGAGGGTGCCGACGAGCACACCGTCGACGCGCAGCGGCGCCGACAGCACCCCCAGCTCCTCCCAGTCCGCGGTGCCGGTGCTGTCGATATCCTCGACGTCCGCCGGTGTGGGCCACGTCGGCGCCCACACCGCATAGCCCTCCCGTGCGGCCTGGACGGGAGCCGTCTCCTCCCGGTCGGTCAGCCGCTCCCACCTCCGGCATACCGCCGCCGGCAGACCACTGGCCGCTTCCAGCCGCAGCGCCTGCTCCTCCGGCTCACGCAGGTGCGCGAATCCGCCCAGGCCGGCGACGGAGGCCATCGCCTGCTGGACCGCCAGTCGGAGATACTCGGCTTCGCCGAGCCCTTCTACTCCGGAGAGCACCCGCAGGCGCAAGTCATCCGCCCCGCCCATGTGTCACCTCCGACCCAGCACACGAACCTCACCTCCTCATATCACCACGTACAGCATCTATCGGGCTTCCCGTGCCGCGTGCGGCCCCGGCGATACGGCGCCTCGTGGGCGGGGTGTGAGGGTTCAGCGCGGCGGTGTCCTTCGTCGCGTCCGTCCCACGGCATGTGTACCGGCGCACGAACACTCGTAGACTCGCACACATGTCCGAATTTCCGTTGCCGCTGCCTCCTGACCTGGAGCGCCTCCAGGTGATCCGGGCCTACCTCGGCGATCTGCAAGCACAGCAGGGCACGATCATGCTGTTCCTCGATCTCCTCGCGGCCACCGTCGACGGCGCCATCGCCGCGGCGACGCCGTCCGGACCTCCGGAGGGGTATCGCATCCAGAAAATGCGGCTCCCGGAAGGGCGCGCAACGCTGCACAGAAGCGATTGCTGGATCAACGGCGGTGTGACGATCTCCCGTGCCGACGCGTTGCTGGCGCTGAGCGATGACGTTACGCGGGGTGAGCTGACGATGTGCCAAGCGTGCCGGCCGGAAGAGATGCTGGAGCCCTAGTCGCGGTGTCGCTTCTCAGTGAGAGCAAGGTGCGGGGTGCCGCCGACGAGGGTCGGCGGCACCCATCGGTCGGGTGGGCGGTTCGGGTACGTCCCGGTTACGTCTTGGCGACGACGAGGGTGTTGCACACCTTGTCGTGCAGGCACTGCCGGCGCTCGTCCCAGCAGCACCAGCAGATGTTGAGGATCCCGGCGAAAGGAATCAGGCCGATGAGGACCGGGGCGAACGCGCGGCCGATCGCGCGGCCGACGGAGAGCGGGGAGCCGTCCTCCAGGCGGACGACGCGCAGACCGCAGGTCAACTTGCCGACGGTGCCTCCGTATCGCCACATCGTATACGGCTCGTAGCCGAGGAGAGCGACGGCGAGGATTGTGTAGCCGAGCACCGAGATGACGGTGCCGACGGTGCTGCCCGGTCCGCAGGCGGCGGCCAGGAACGCAGTGATCAAGGCGATCACGACGGCGCCGGCGATGACGATGACGCCGTCGATCAGGCGTGCTCCCAGGCGTGCCCCCTGGGAGGCGAGCGGCCCGGTGGCCCCCAGTTGGGGAGGGGCGGTGTACGCGGCGGGCGTGTGCGGGATTCCGGCTGCAGCCGGGCCGTGGGGCATGGGTGGTTGCGTCATGCCCGGCAGCATGGAGAGCGCGGGGCTCGGCGTGGCGGCGAGCGGACCGCGGGAGCGGTACTTCCGTTCACCCGGTGACCACTTCGTGCTCGCGGCCGTCACCCCGTGACGCCCTTCCCGGGTGTACGGCCGTAGTCGAGGCCCCTCACGCCCACCGAACTGCCGTCTCGGGCGACTTGAGACCCTCGGCCGGGGCCACGGGGCTCTCGGTTCAGCAGTTGCGGGCGATCTTCAGCAGCGCGGCGCGCTCGGCGCGGTCGACGGCGAGGCGGTAGATCTTCTTCGTCTCCGCCCACTCCCTCGCATACCGGCAGTGCTCTGCCCGTACGGGAGGGAGCCACTGAGCAGGGTCCTTGTCTTGCTTGGACCGGTTGCTGTGCAAGGTGACAGCGACGAGCGAGTGCGGGTGGTCGAGGTCGTTGGCGTACGCCTCTCGCTGGTCCTGCGTCCAGTCACTCGCTCCGGACTTCGCCGCTTCGGCGATCGGCACCATGTGGTCGATGTCCAGGTCACCGGCATCCGTAATGCGTCGGTGATCGTAATACGACCACCAGGAGCCCCCGGTCAGGCGGCAGTCGGCGCCGCGCCCGGGCCGCAGCTTCGCTTCCTCCAAGAGGACCTCAGCCCGGGTGTCACAGCCGTCGTGATCAGCGTCGGTCCAGTGCCGGAACGCTTTCCGGTCGTACGTATCCGTGTCGGTCTCCGGGCGCACGGGCAGTTTCTTCACCGTCGCCACCAGGTCGCCGGCTCCGCCAGTGGGCTTGTGCTCGTCGAGGGGTTCGGCACCGCGGAGGGCCGGGGTGCAGGCGGCAAGAAGTACGCCGGTGACGGCGAGCAGCACTCCGCAGCGGTGACGGTTCATTCCATGACTCCCCTGCTGGATGTGGCGGTGGCAGGTTCGAGACTGCCAGGACCCACTGACATCGGCTCAGCACAGCACACGAGCCCGGCGTCGCGCTCATCCACGGCCTCGTCACCGGCAACGGGACTCTGCTCTGCCGGTCCGCTCTCCTGAACTCGCCTGTGGGCTGCGGGTGTTGGGCATCTCGCTGAGGGGCAGTGATGAAACGATCATCTTCTGCTGATGCCGCCGCCGCGGCGCCCGACGTGGAGGAGGAGCCGCCGTGCCGTCAGCCCCGCGGGCACGACAGCAGTTGTCCAGGCCGACGTTCTACTGCCCCATCCCCTCCCGTACGCACCCGCAGTGCGCGGCCTTCGACGCTTCCGCCATGGAGTGGCTACAGCAACAACAGCTCGCCGACCCGGAGCTGCTGCGGTGGCTGACGCAGGCCGACCTCGGCGAACTGACCGGCCGCACCATGCCGTACGGCGACACAGAGGCCCTGCACGTCGTCGCGCGTCTCCATGCCGTGCTCTTCGCGCTCGATGACGGCCTGTGCGACGAGGACGAAGAGGCCGCGGACCCCGCTCGGTTGACGCGCGAGACCGGCCGCATCCTGGCCGCGCTCGACGCCCCGCACGCCGCGTGGAGGGAAGACGCGTCGGCGTACGCGCGCGCCCTGCGGGAGATACGCGAGCAGTTGGCGACGCGGATGACCGGCAGCCAGATGCGGCGGTGGATCGAGGGGATGCGGACGTACCTGACGTCACTGCCGTGGGAGGCGGAGTGCCGCCGCGGCGCGACGCTGCCGTGCCTTGCCGACTACCTGGCGATGTGGATGCGGGCGATCGGCATGGCCCCCTCCACTGCCCTGCTGCCGGCCGTCGGCGGCTACGTGGTGCCTGACGACGACTTGGACCGGTCGGGGGTGCAGGCCCTGACGGAGATGACGCACGTGCTCGTCGCCCTCGACAACGATCTCTACTCCCGGCACAAAGAGGTCTCCAGAGTGGGCGACACCTTGAACATTGTGGACGTCCTCGCCCGCGAGTACGGCCTCGGCCTGGCCGAGGCGCAGCACGAGGCCGTACGGCAACGGGACGCGGTCATGGTCCAGTTCCTGCGGCTCCAAGAGACGGTGGAGCCGCAGGCCGGGCCGGAACTTCGCTGCTACGTTCGCGACTTGGGGGCGTTCGTCTCCGGGCACCTGGAGTGGGCGCGCAACTCTCCTCGGTACGACCGCGACGGGCACCACCGCGGGGACTGGTGGCGGCCGCACCCGGCCGTGGGGAGCCGGGCGGCGCCGGAGGTGTCCATCGCGGGGTGGTGGCAGGGCCTCGCCGCGGCGTGACGCGCGGACAGAGGCGGGCTGACGAGTTGTCACGCTGCCGGCTGGACACTCCGCAGGTCCTTGGCCGGCACCGGGGTGAACTGCGCCGGCAGCTCCACCAGCGGGCACGACATCGCCTTGAACTCCCTCCGCAGCTCGTTCTGCCCGATCGCCGGTGTGATGTCCTTCAGCCGGTCCAGCACAGCGTTCGCCGCCTCGAGGGCGATGGCGCGGCCGATGGGCTCACCGGGGCATTCGTGCGGGCCCTCGCTGAAGGTGAGGTCCGACTGGTTTCCGTGGCTGAGCCCCATCAGGTCGTCGTCTGCATCCGGCATGATCGTCGGATCGACGTTGGCGGCTCCCAGCCCGACGACGACCATGTCGCCCTCACGGATGTAGTACCCACCGAGCTCCGTGTCGCGGGTGGCGAACCGTCCCACGACCTTCGTCAGCGGCGGGTCGACCCGCAGGGTGTGCTCCATCATCTGGTGGATACCGGTCGCGACGCACCCGAACTCGGCGATCTCCTGGAGCGCGGCGGCCAGGATGCTGGCGATCAGGCTGATCGAGGTCTCGTTACCGACGATCAGCAGGAGCCGGAGGTGCTCGCGTACCTCTAGATCTGTCAGACCGTCCCCGTCCGCGTCCCGGTGGTGCAGGAGGAGCGAGGTCAGATCGTCGCCCGGCTGCTGCTTCTTATGGTCGACGACTTCCTGGAGACGGTCGATGAGGAACTGGTTACTTTTTCCGGCAGTGCCGCTTCCGCTCATCATGTCGTGTGCGGCCTCGGCGAGCTGCGGGCCGTACTCCGTTTTCATCCCCAGCATCCGGGCCATCACCCGCCCCGGTGCCTGCCGCGCGTACTGGCTCACCAGCTCCACACAGCCGTCCTGGGAGAACCCGTTGATCAGCTCGTGGACAACCTTCGCCGTGAAGAAGCGCAGCGCCCGCGAGTTCCTGGCGACCCACTCCTTGATGGCACCGGTGACGGCCGCCCGAAGACGGCGTGCCTCCGGCCCGTCCATCAAATTGCACAACGGTGCTGGCGTGACGAACGGGGCCAGCGGGTGGTCCGGAGTGATCTCGCCGCGCTGCACCGGCGGCCACGCCCGCGGGTCGCGAGTGAACGTCTCCGACTGCCGCAGGGTTTCGAGCGTCGCCTGATATCCCACGGTGAACCAGGCCGGGTAGCCGTAGTACGTGACGGGGACGACCTGCTCGAACCGCTTGCGCCACTCCTCGTACGCGCCGGGCCCGTCGGGAGCGCCGTCGAGTCGCGGCAGTTCGGCAGTGCCGCCGTGGTGGGCGGGGCATCCTGGCGGCGGCGCCACGAAGTCGGCGGGGTGCTGGGTGGTCACGGTGTCTCCGGGGGGTCACGGTGTACAGGTCGGGCAGAGGGGCCGTTCAACAGGAACGGTGGGCGGCGGCGGAAGCTTACCGTCCACTCTCGTCAACTGCCTCTGTGGCCTGGGGGGTTGATGCGGTGCGGCCCCGGACGAGGGCCTTGGTGAGGATGCGGGGAGACGCCATTGCCGCCGGGTGCTGGCGCATGTGGTAGACGTTCAGGAACGTCTCGAACACCTGGCGGTCGCCTTGGGCGGCCAAGTACAGCAGCCGCTGTTTGTACCCCGCGGCCGCGCGCACCGTCCACGGGATCCGCCGCCCCGTCACGTGGCGCTCCCAGAACAGGTCCTCACTGATGGACATCAGCCACGGGATCCGCGCGATCCCGGCGATCCGCCGCTGTGCCGTACGCGAGAAGCTCTGGTCGACGCGGCTCCCGCGCGAGAGGGCCTGCTCCAGGGCGGCCGCCTGTTGAACGGCCACCGTCATGCCCTGCCCGTAGACGGGGTTGAAGGCGAACAGCGCGTCGCCCAGCACCAGAAGTCCGGTCGGCATCCGACGGTAGTGGCGGCGCCGGTTCTCCGTCCTGGTGAACCGTTTGACGCCGGAGACGGGCGTGGCCTGGTCGAGGAGCGCGGTGAGGTCCGTGTTGCCCAACTCGCGTGCGTACGCCTCCCATCCGGCGTCGTCCGTGGGCGGGTGGTCGCCGGCCGCGCCGAACAGGGTGACGAGCCATAGCCCGCCTCCGATGTCCGCCGCGTAGGCGCCCCGCGGCCGGTCCGGGGCCTGGTTGATCTGCTGCAGCCCGTGCACTCCCGGCAGCGGCTCCTGCACGCGCAGGACGCGGCTGGCGTAGGCGAGTTTCGCGTCCACCGCCCTCTCGCGGGGGCGGGGATATCCGGCCTGCTCCAGCAAGTCCGGCAGCCGGCCGTAGCGTCCGGACGCGTCGACCACGACCTCCGCCGCGATCGTGCTCTGGCCGCCGTCGGCCCCCGTGACGTGCAGGCCCGTGATGCGTCCGGCCTCCACCCGCAACCCCCTGGCCGTGGCGCCGTCCCGCACTGTGATCTTCTCCAGTCCGGTGACGCGGCGCCGTACGGCCGCCTCCAGCACATCCCGGTGCACCGTCTGGACCGCCACCCCGGCCTCAATCTGAGGGATCGTCCCCGCCCACACCCGCGTACAGGCCTGGGCGCCATGGTCGAAGACCGGGGCGCCGCCGGCTCTCAACTCCTCGCGCAGACCGGGGAACATCGCCTCCAGGCCCTGCGCGCCGAGGTCCAGCAGTCCGTGCACATGCGCGGCCTGCGGCGTACCGCGGCGAGGGGAGTTGTCGTCGGGGAGCGGATCGCGCTCCACCAGCGTCACCCGGTCCGCGTGGCGTGCGAGGACGCGGGCTGCCGCCAGGCCGGCGATCCCGCCTCCGACGACCACAGCCGAATGCAGTTCAGGACCGTCTCCCGAGGTGGAAGCGGAGAGGTCGTCGTCGCCGGCGGGAGATGGCACCAGGGCTCTCCAGACGTATGCGGACAGCAGGAGCAGTGGCGGAACCTGGTCCACCACCGTGTGCCCGGAGCATAGCCAGCCCAGAGATCTCCAACACCTCTGCACCGGGGAGGAGTTGGGGACGCGACCCACACCCGGGGAGCGCCGTACCCTGGGTTCATGCCTGAGCAGCCCGCATCCCGTCCTGACGTCTCATCTCCTCCGCCCGGGTCTACTGACCCCGAGGTGTGGTACCAACAGATCGCAGAGCACTTTGAGTCATCCGACGAGGCCCGGTTCCTCACCGAAGGCCACTCCCGGGCCGTGCAGCAGGCGGTCGCCGACCTCATACAGAAGAAGGGCCTCACGCTCGAGCAGACCCTCGCGCAGTTGCGCGTCGGGATTCTCGTGCGGTCCGGAGACCAGCGAGACGCGGAGCGGACGGCACCGGAGAGCTGACGATCTCGACGCGGATCCTCGAATCTCAGACGCGCACACGCGACGCAGCGGGAGTAGCGCGCCCCTGCTGCTACGTCAGTTCCGGGGCATTCCCCGGAACTGACGCGTCAGCTCCTCCTGCGGGTGTGGGCGCGAGCAGTGCCTCGGGGAGGTAGACGTTGGCGGTAGTGCCACCGGTCGTCCGGTTCGCCAGTTCGACGCCGATCTCGTTCCGTTGAGCGAGGTTCCCCACGATCAGGATCCCCAGCCGACGTGTGCTCGCGTAGACCGGGGGATTGGCCAAGCGCTCGTTGAGCAAGGCCAGTTCATCATCCGGCATTCCGATCCCGACGTCATGGATGGACAGCCGAAGCCCGCTGCCGGGACCGCCCCGCTCACCTTCGACGATCACCGTCGTTTTCGGGGTGGAGTGCGTGGTCGCGTTCTCCAGCAGTTCAGCCAGCAGGTTACATACCTCAGTGACGGCTTGCCCTTGTACCCGCTCGGCGGCGATGGTCTCGTCGAGCGTGCTGAGGTCAACGCGGTCGTTGAACTGGATCTTCGCCGCTGCCAACTTCAGGACGTCGCTCACCGGCACCCACGCTGGCCCTAGCTGTGGCTGCGACTCCCCGGTAAGCGACGCGATGGTGTCCCATTTACGGCGGACTTGCGCTACCAAGAGAGCTGCTGGGTCATGCGGAGCCAGGACGTCCTGAAGCCGACCCACCAGCGGGAGGGCGCGCTGGGTGGTTTCGGTCAGGATCCTGATCAACTGGTCGTCCCGCTGGCCGAGCACCTCCGAGTCGCCGACAAGGGGAGAGAGAGCGGGGCGGTCCTCCGCGCGCCGCCGGCTCCGAACGCGGGGTGGAGGATCGGAGTCGGCGGCGGCCTGCGCCCATTCCTCTGCCAGGCGAGCGTTGAGCCGGTCCTCTGCGGCTTTCAACTGCCGATCGATCTCATCTCGCGCCGCCGACAACTGCTGCACTTCGATCAAAAGTTCCCGCAACTCTTGGTCCAGCCGCTCATGGCGTGTGAGCACGTCATCGGGGGTGACCTCCGCTGCGGAGCACGCGTCCTGGCTCCGCACTCCGGCCTTCGATGAGGGGAGTTCAAGCTGCGCTCTCTCACCGATCAATTGCCAGCGCAGACTGCTTGCCGCCTCCTGGGCAAGGCTGACTCTGCTGTTGGCGTCCTCCAGCGCCCGTTTCAGCTTCTCTACTTCGGCGCGGTGCGGATCACGTTCCTTCAGCGCCGCGAAATACAGACCCCGGAGCTCGTCCACGGTTTTCTGGGGCACAGCCTTATACGTGGTTTGTTGGATTATCGCGCAGAGACGATCGACGAAGTCGGGGCCCGACGGCAGAGTGCGGCCGGTGAAAATCCGTGAGAGCGTGCTCGTGCTGGCCCCGGGACCCATGCGTTCTTCCAACTGGACATAGTTCAGTGGCAGGTTCTGGATGATGACCTGGAGTTGCTTGACCCATGCCTGCATGGCCCACGGCAGGCCCTCGGTCGACACCTTCGCGGGCCGACCCCGCCGTGACGGTTTGCTCCCTTCGTGCACCATTCCTACCCCTTTCCGTGTGCCCGTAGCCCCGACGTGATTTTCCCGCACCCGCGGGAAAATCCGAAACCCTTGCGGAGCACTGTGCGCTGCATCAACGTGACAAGCACCACCACCGACCCACGACCTGGAGGAGTCCGATGACCTCTCCTCCCCACCCCCACAACCGGGCGGCCGCCGCCCCTCGCCCGACTTCGGCTGCGGCCGCGGGCGGCCGTTGCCCCGCCCACCCCTTCTACGGACCGGAACTCGGCGAGTGGGATCCGAAGGAACTCCTGCGGAACCTGCGCAAGCGTTACGGGCCCGTCATCCCGATTGATCTCCTGCCCGACGGCAGCTTCCCCGTAAAGCTGGTGGCGGAATACGACCGCGCCCGCGACGTTCTCCACGACTCTGGGACGTTCTCCAGCGACCCCGACCTGTGGCGGGACCGGAATACCGTCACCCCCGGCCACCCCGTGCAGCAGCACGTGAACAAGCTGAAGCACGTCCAGCACGACGACGGCACCGACCACACACGGATGCGAAAGGCCCTACAACAGGCCTTGTCCGACCTGGACCGACACGAGCCCGCTGTCCGGGCCTTCATGCAGCACATCGCGGACCAGATCATCGCTGAATTCGCCCATGACGGCTACGCCGACATCGAAGCCCAGTTTTCCCAGCGTTTCCCCCGGCAGGTGATGATGGGACTGCTGGGAATCGACGGCCAATGGGCAGATGTCATCGACGCCAGCGTCCACGAACTGATCCGTTCCGGGCCCCAGGCAGAAGACGCCGCACAGCGTATTCACAGCCTCATGCGCGATTTGGTTCGCGAAAAAATGGCCCGCCCCGGCGCCGACCTTTCGTCGTGGCTTATCTATTACACCGAGCCTTCTTCGACTCCTGACCGGATGGGCGAGGAAGCGTTCGTCGAGGAACTCAGCGATCAGATCTGGTTCCTGCTGAACGTGGGCCTCGGCGCGACCGCCGGCTGGATCTCCAACTGCGTCGTCGAACTGATGACCAACGCAGAACTGCGAGCCGAGGTACGGCAGGGGAAAACATCCTGGACCGAGGTGGCGAACCTGGTCCTGATGAGCGTGGCCCCGCTGCAGAACCTGTTCAACCGGTGGGCCGTCCGAGACACGTACCTCGGCGGAACCCTGATCGAGAAGGGCGAATTCGTCGGCATCTCTTTCGCCGGCACGGCACCCGAGACCTCGCCGGACGGCGTGGACAAGCGACTTCTCGGAAACAAGGCCCACCTCACGTGGGGCCTCGGGAAACACGCCTGCCCGCGCGGGGCGCAGGACCTGGCCTACCAGATCGTCGTCATCGCCCTGGAGCGGCTGTTCCTGCACCTGATCGGGATGGAACTCGCCATTCCGGAATGCGAGTTGAGGTATCCGCCGCCGCTCGTCGTGCGAAGTCCGGAGCGGCTTCCGGTCCAATTCGATCCGCCGTCCGTCCCTGTCACACCTGATTCTGGAGAACCGTGGACCAACAGCCTGTTGTTCTCGACCCCGACCGCCCAGACCTCCACGAAGAGGGAGCAGCCCTCCGCGAGCAGGGGGCGCTGGCGCGCGTTCGCTTCCCGGGTCTTCCACCGGAGGCCCGGGTCTGGGCGGTAAACACCCAGGAAGCGGCCCGCGTGCTCTTCACGCACCCGGGGACGTCCCGAAACGTCCTTGAACACTGGCACCTCAACCAGGAGGGCCATGATCTCAGCGGCTTCCCCCAAGCGGCGATCTTTCACAGTCCCTCCATGGGGTTCCGCGACGGCGAAGACCACCAGCGCATGCGTGAACCGGTCCAGCGTGCGCTCAGCCCCAGCCGCATCAAAGCGCTGCGGCCCCGTATCGAGTCCATCACCGCAGCACTGCTGGACGACCTCGAACGCCGGGCCGCCCAGGGCGGATCCGTTGACCTCAAGCGGTACTTCGCGCTGCCACTACCGATGGAGGTCATCTGCGATCTCCTTGGTGTGGACGACGTCCAGACGCGCGCCCGCCTGCGGGACCTGTCCGCCCGGGTCGTGGACAACAGCATCCCGGCACCTGACGAGGACGCCCCCGACCCTGCTGATTTCCCTCGCGAGGTAGCACGGTTCGTCGCGAGCAAGCGCCAGGGTCGGCGTTCGCGGTGGAGCTGGCCACTTCGCGGATGGTCACGGTTCGTCGCGAGGAAGCGCGAGCGTCCCGATGACCTCACGCGAGTTCTGATTGACGAGTGTGACCGAGGCAGCATGACCGAGGAAGAGCTCGTCGCCAACCTCGTCCTGATCGTGCTCGGCGGCCACGAGACCACGGTCAACCTGCTCACCACCGCCATACAGGCGTTGCTGGACAACCGCGACCAGCTCCAGGCCCTGCGGGAGGGCCGGATCGCATGGAAGTGGGTGGTGGAGGAGGCGCTGCGATGGAACTCGCCCTTGGCGTACGACATGTTCCGCGTCGCCACCGAGGACTTGGAGATCGACGGTCACACCATCAAGGCCGGCGACGCGGTCGCTTTCCCCCTGGCCGCATTGGGCCGCTGCCCCGTAACTCACCCCAGTAAGGACCGCGACAGGTTCGACATTACCCGCGAGCACAGGCGCCACCTGGGCTTCGGCCACGGCCCGCACCTGTGCGTCGGGGCGCCCCTTGCCCGCGCGGAAGCCGAAATCGGCCTGGAGGCCCTCTTCGAGAGGTTCCCCGACATGGAACTCGACTCCGAGACGGAGCAACAGCGGCTGCCGAGTCTGACGTCGAACGGCGTCACCTCACTCCGCGTCAGGCTCACCCGCCCCTGACCTTGCAACGGGGTGCACGCGTCACGGTGCACCGAGTCCCCTGACTCTCAGGGCCTGGAGCGCCAGGTCGGCCACCGGTAGATGCCGGCCCGGCCTGGCCCCGGCCCCCGTGAAGAACGACGGGCGGCGCGCCTTGCCTGTTGCGGCTGAGTCCGAAAGGAGGTGCTGCGTGACGGTGACGGTGAACGATTTGACTCGGGAGGCCTCCGACTCGCCTCCCGTGCTGCGGTACCTGGCCCGCCCCTCGGCGGCAGGCGGCACCTCACCCGTCGTGCGCCGCGTCGTGGTACTCCGCGACGAGGAACCGACCCCCTCCCTGCGGGGAGCCCTGGTGGTTGCTTCGGGGACGGGCATCGGGGAGGCCGAGCGGTTCATGAGCGGTCTCGCACGTGCCGAGGCCGCCGGGCTCGTCGTCGTCCCCGAGGGGGGAGCCTGCGCCCAGACAGAACTGCTGGCCACTCGTGTGCGCGTGCCGGTTCTGGAGCCGATACGGGCGCGCAGTCGCGATGCGGTCGCTTCCATGGTGCTGACCCGGCAGTTGGAACTGCTGGAAGCGCGTACGGAGCGGCTGTGCCGGGTCTTCGATCTGTCAGCGGCGCTGTGCCGCCGGGGCGAGGGGCCCGGAGAGTTGCTGGAGTTGCTGCGGAAGCTGATCGGAGGACAGGTGTCCCTGATCGAGTCGCGCGGCGGGGAAGCGTCGGTGGGGGTGCCGCTCAACTGGGACGTGCTGGCGCGTGTGCGGTCCGGGGAGATGCAGTCGGCCTCCTACGTGGAGCGAGACCGGCATGTGCTGCTGCACCCGTTGACCAGCGCCAACCTCTATACCGGTGAGCTGCTGGTGTTGGCGGCGGCGAGCCGCAGTCCGTGGACGGGTGGGCAGCAGGAGTTGTTGCTGAAGGCCGCGGCGCAGGTCGACCTGGTGCACCAGAGCCGGCAGCGGCGCGTCCGGCAGCGCGGCATCGACGAGGCCCACAGCGTCATACGTGAGAGCGCGCTGATCCATCTGATCCAAGGGGAGGTCGTCCCGGCCTCCATGGTGTTGCGCCGTCTGCTGCCGGAGGTTCTCACCACCGAGTGGGTCCAGGTGGGGGTGCTGCAATGCGCGCCGGGAGAAGACCGCGGCCTGGTCCGGGACGAGATAGAGCGCGTGCTGGAGGGGAGCGCTCTGGTCGTGGAATGCCCGGTCGAGCCGTTGGACGTCGTGGTCCTGCACGGGGTGGAGGGTCCGGACCACGACCTGGGTGACGAGCCGGAGCTGGCACGGCGGCTCCGGCCCGTCGTCGCCTCTCATGGGGAGCGGCGGCTGGGTATCGCCCAGCTCTCGAAGTGGATTGAGACGTCCGCGGCTTACTTCGATGCCCGGCAGGCTCTGGCAGGTGCGGTGTCGAGCCCGGACCGGATCTGCACGCACGACGGTGGTGCTCCGCTGGCCATGCGGCTGCCGCCGTCGGCGCGGGCGTGGGCGGCAGCGCTGCTGCCGAGTACGCACGATCTGCCGAGGGCAGAGCGTGCGCAGTTGCTGACGAGCGTGGGGTATGTGCTGGCACTGGGGCAGCGGCAGGCTGCCCGGTTGGTGCCGCTCGGTCGGGGAGCGCACCGCAGCACGCTGTCGGACCGCGTCACACAGCTACTGAAGATGACGGGACTTCAGTCCCGTCAGGCCGACAAGGCGGTGCTGCACCTGGCGCTCCAGCTCGGGGGCGACGAGCCGGACGTCGTGGCCGAGCCGCCGCCGGTGCTGCGGGAGGTGCTCTCCTGTGAGGAGGCCCAGCGCTGGGCGAAGGAGTTGCTGCACCCGTTGCAAGAGCTGCCGAAGGGGACACGAAAGCTGCTGGAGACGTGGGTGCGTCACGACGGGGTGCAGGAGAGCGCAGCCGACGCGCTGGGCATCTCGCGTCGTACCTTCCGCCGGCGACTGGATCACATCAGCGCCGCGCTGTCCCTGCCCCTGGCGGGACCTCCGTGGACAGGGCTGTACGCGGTGCTGTTCGCGCTGGTGATCGAGTCGATGAGCTCACCGAGGTCACCGCGAGCGGGGACCATGCCTCCGGACGTGCTGCCGGATCCAGTCGCGCAGTCGGTTCGCCGGAGCGGGAACCGGCCGGCGTTAGACGCCGCGCTACCAGTCGAGAGCGCGAGCAGCGGTCGCCCTCGGGATCGGGGATCGCTGCGTGGTGGACAGCGAGACGTGGCGGCTTGAGCTTCCCGTCGTCCGCGCGGCAGCGGTCCCTGCTCCTCATCTGGTCAGGGCGGGAGCTCCTCGAGGAGCGGGAGGTGCTGTGCCGGTCTGCCTCCGGTGAGGTCGGCGTGAGGTGCCGTGGGGGTCACGCCGGCACGCGCGTTCCGTGTCGGCGCCGGGTCGCTTTCTCCTTCACCTGTCCGCCGGTGAGTGCGAGGAGCGGCAGCATCGCGGCGATGTGGAGGCGCTGCTGCCGGGAGTAGTGAAGGTGAGCCTCGACGATCGTGTCGGCGAAGACGTAGCGCAGGATGCGTCCTTCCGGTCCGGTCAGGCTGGCGGGATCGATGCCGTAGCGGACGCAGACGGTGATGATGTCGTCGTAGCCGAGGACCGTCTGCAGGTGGGGGCGGGTGTTCTCGTGCGGCCACAGGTCCGCCAGCTCATCCAGCATCGTCCGGTGCGTCCCGGATCCGTACCCGAGCATATGAGCGACGCGTTTGCTGACCCGCTGCTCGTAGCGCTGCGGGTTTTCTTCAAGGCACGGCTCAATGTGGATGGTGTGGCCGTGCGTCCAGGCCGGGCGGTTGGCCAGTTCCCCGAGGATGGAGATGGAGCCGCCCTCGAGAATGAGCGTGGGCGTGAGCGCGGCATGCTCTTCGAGGAGTTGTTCCAGCCGGTCCGCCGCCTCGGCTCCGGGAAGGATGCCCTCGTCCACCGGCCGATCAGCAAGGTAGATGCGGCGGGTCCCGGAGAGCTCATCGGGCTCTGGGCGCCCGGAGCCGACGGCGAGCTGCGGCGCGCACTGGACCCGGTCGAGGGTGACGACGGGCGCGCCCAGGCGCCTCGCGAGGCGGACCGAGCGTGCGGTCTTCCCGCTTCCGGTCGGTCCCAGCAGCAGTATCAGGTCCATTTCCCGCCTTCCGTCGTGCTCGGCTTCGCACGGGAGCCTTACGCGAGCGATGTCGGCGAGCGGATGTGTGTGCATCAGCGGCAGGGTGTGTGCTCACGGGGTGACGGTTGGGCCGCTGACGTCCCCACCGGGTGAACCGGCCGTCAGCGGGATGCTCGTCGCCGAGGACCGCCCGGAGTTGGCGGCCGGTTGGATGAACACCCGCACGATCCGGTGCCCGTGCTCGCGCGCCCACCGCTTCACGGCCCGGGTCTGGTCCTCCAGGCCGTAGCCCTCCTCGGCCTGCTTGGCGGTGCTGACGCGTACGTGCCTCCGGGACCCTGGTGTCGCAGCACTGCTGTACCTGGCGGGGCGTCAGTCGTCAGTCACGGTGACAAGGACGATGTGGCCCACCTGGAACGGCAGCTCTTCGTACTCGCGGGCGGTGGAACGGTGGAGGCGGCCTTCACGGACTGGGAGTCGATGACGGTGGCCACCACCCTGGGGGCCTTTCCCGATCTCGCGGCGGATACGGCCAGCGAGCTGGTCGCGGATCTGGCCGATGACGCCAGCAGCAGCCCAGCGGGCCATGAAGCCCCAGACCGTGCGCCAGGGCGGGAAATCGACAGGCAGGGCCCGCCACTTGCAGCCGGTGTCGACCACGTGGCGGATGGCGTCCACGATCTCCCGCCGCGGATGCGCCTCCGGTCGGCCACCGGCAACGGACTCACAGGCCGGTGGTGGCAGAAACGGCTCGTTCTCTGAACTACTGGGAAGGCATGGATGCGGTCC
>NZ_LJGW01000171.1 GCF_001751255.1 Streptomyces nanshensis
CGCGCCCTCGTCGGCGACGGGCCGTCCGTTACGCGTACGGCGCCGCTGACGCGGAGTGCGCGTACGCCGCGGCCGCTCCTCGGAGTCTCCGCCCGGGCCGTGGTCCGGACCGCGGCCGCCACGGGCGCGCCCCGGACCCCGCCCGGTCTCGCCCAGATCCTCGACCTGCTCCGCCGAGAGGCCCGCACGGGTGCGCTCGCCGCGCGGCAGCACGCCCTTGGTGCCCTCGGTGATGCCGAGCGCCTCGTACAGATGCGGGGAGGTCGAGTACGTCTCCTCCGGGTCCGGCAGCCCCAGCTCCAGCGCCTTGTTGATGAGCTGCCAGCGCGGGATGTCGTCCCAGTCGACGAGCGTCACGGCCGTACCGGAGGCGCCGGCCCGGCCGGTGCGCCCGATGCGGTGCAGATAGGTCTTCTCGTCCTCGGGCGTCTGGTAGTTGATGACGTGCGTGACGTTGTCGACGTCGATGCCGCGGGCGGCCACGTCCGTGCAGACCAGGACGTTGACCTTGCCGTTGCGGAAGGCGCGCAGCGCCTGCTCGCGCGCGCCCTGCCCGAGGTCGCCGTGCACGGCGCCGGCGGCGAAGCCGCGCCGGCTGAGCTGGTCCGCGACGTCGGCCGCGGTCCGCTTCGTACGGCAGAAGATCATCGCCAGCTCGCAGCCCTCGGCCTGGAGGATGCGCGCGACCATCTCCTGCTTGTCCATCGAGTGGGCGCGGAAGGCGTGCTGTGTGGTGTTCGCCACGGTCTGGCCCACGTCGTCCGGCTCGGAGGCGCGGATGTGCGTGGGCCGGTTCATGTAGCGACGGGCCAGGGAGATGACCTGCCCCGGCATCGTCGCCGAGAACAGCATGGTCTGCCGCTTGAGCGGCAGCATCTGAATGATCTTCTCGACGTCCGGCAGGAAGCCCAGGTCGAGCATCTCGTCGGCCTCGTCGAGCACGAGGGTGCGCACGTCGGACAGGCGCAGCTTCTTCTGCCCGGCCAGGTCGAGCAGCCGTCCCGGGGTGCCCACGACGACGTCGACGCCCTGCTTGAGCGCCTCGACCTGCGGCTCGTACGCGCGTCCGCCGTAGATCGACAGCACGCGGACGTTGCGGACCTTGCCCGCCGTCTGCAGATCGTTGGTGACCTGCTGGCACAGCTCACGCGTCGGTACGACGATGAGCGCCTGCGGGGAGTCGGTGAGCATCTCGGGCTGCGCCCTGCCGGACTCGACGTCGGCGGGCACGGTGACGGCCTCCAGCAGCGGCAGGCCGAAACCCAGGGTCTTGCCGGTGCCGGTCTTGGCCTGGCCGATCACGTCGCCGCCCGCGAGGGCGACGGGGAGCGTCATCGACTGGATGGGGAAGGGTGTGGTGATGCCGACGGCTTCGAGGGCCTCGGCGGTCTCGGAGAGGATTCCGAGTTCGCGGAAAGTCTTGGTGGTCAGGATGCTGGCCTCTTCTGTGTGACGCGTGCGGAGGAGGCGAAAGAGGGTCGTGACCGCATCTCCGGGGGCGGCTCTTGCCGGCCCGCCGGCCTGTGCGGGACCACTGGCTCTCGCTCAAGCGCTCATCACGCGAGCGGTCCCTCATGCCATGCGACGTGTCGGGGACACGCGCCTCGCGGAGGGCTGTCGGGGTCGGAGCCGATCGGGCCACCGACCGGGCATCCGCAGTTTGCGTACATGCTCCCACCGATTCGGCGAGAGCCAATATCACTGTACCCCGGATCCGCGCATGTGTACCGGGGCGATTGTTGTGTACGAGTTCACTGTGGCCTGCGAGGCCGGTACCAGGGGCTTCCGGGCCCGTCGGTGCGGGCTATCGTGCTCGCCATGGAGACCAATGGGAAGACGTCCGAGCCCGCGCACACCGGGATCGCCACCCAGGACTGGGCCGAGGCGTCCGCCGACCCGACCTACCGGGCGGCCGTCGTCGATCTGCTGGGTGCGCTCGCCTACGGAGAGCTTGCCGCCTTCGAACGTCTCGCGGAGGACGCGAAGCTTGCGCCGACGCTCGCGGACAAGGCACAGCTCGCGTCCATGGCCTCCGCCGAGTTCCAGCACTTCGCGCAGCTCCGCGACCGGCTGTCGGTGATCGACGCCGAGCCGACCGAGGCGATGCAGCCCTTCGCGTCCGCACTGGACGAGTTCCACCGGCAGACCGCGCCCTCCGACTGGCTGGAGGGCCTGATCAAGGCGTACGTCGGCGACTCGATCGCCGCGGACTTCTACCGCGAGGTCGCCGCACGGCTGGACTCCGACACCCGCGCCCTGGTGCTGGGCGTCCTCGACGACAGCGGCCACTCCAGCTTCGCCGTGGAGAAGGTGCGCGGCGCCATCGAGGAGGATCCGCGGGTGGGCGGACGGCTCGCGCTGTGGGCGCGGCGGCTGATGGGGGAGGCCCTCTCGCAGGCGCAGCGCGTGGTCGCGGACCGCGACGCGCTCTCGACGATGCTGGTGGGCGGTCTCGCGGACGGGTTCGACCTGGCCGAGGTCGGCAAGATGTTCTCCCGGATCACCGAGGCGCACACCAAGCGGATGGCCGCGCTGGGACTGGCCGCCTGAGCGAGGAACGCGTAGGCCGCGTATGTGATGTGTCACGTACGCGAGGGCGCCGCGGCCCGGACCGGTTCACCGCCCGGACGAGCGACCGGGCTCTGCCCGGCGGCTACACGTGCGGGGGGCTGGGGACCTTGGGGCCGAGGCGCTGCGGGGGACGTACGTTCTCGCCGAGCAGCAGCGAGAGGATCGCGACGCTCACTGCGGCGGCGACCGTCAGCGTCACCAGGGTGTGGCCGCCCCCGAGCACGATGTGGCAGATGAGCCCGCCGAGCAGCGCGGCCACGGGGCCGGTGGCGAGCACGAGGGAACGGTCGGGGAGTCGCTCGGGCAGCCGCCTGGCGGCTGCGTAGGCGATGGCGAGTCCGAGGGCCGTGGCGCCGAGTGCCTCCCAGAACATCGGGACCTCCTCGGGGTCGACGACGGCCGGTGCGGAGGCCCGGCCGTGCGGTGCGATTCGCTCCCGTACTCCCCTCGTGGCACGCACGCGAAACGGCGGCTCCCCGAAAGATTCGGAAAGCCGCCGTGATGCCTCGCGTCCGGTGTGCCCGGACCCTCAGATCGTGCCGAACCCGACCTTGCGGCCGCTCTGTTCGGCGATCTCCACATAGGCGACGCGGTCCGCCGGAACCAGGACCTTGCGGCCGTGCTCGTCCGCCAGGTTGAGCACCTTCGAGCCGCCGTCGGACAGTGCGGCCGACACCGCGCTCTCGACTTCTTCGGGAGACTGCCTGCTCTCGAAGACGATCTCGCGGGGCGCGTGCTGCACGCCGATCTTGACCTCCACGGCTATGTCCCTCCGAACGGTCAGTTGAATACGCGGTCAGCCGCGCTGTACTGAGCACACATTAGCCCGACCGCGGCCCGTCCCGGAGCCTGGCTCCGCACGCCCGCAGCGAACAGCGGCGCACACGGCGGCGCGCGCCGCGGCAGACCAGAGAGAAGCCCCCGCGGAAGAACCGCGGGGGCTGTGCGGCGGCCGGGGCGCGAACGGGCGCGCGGACCGGCCGCGTACGGTCGTCGGCTCACGGTTCAGCTCAAGGTCGTCGGCTCAAGGTGTTCGGCTCACTGCATGGGGAAGCCCGCGATGCCCCGCCACGACAGGGACGAGATCAGCTTGGCCGCCGAGTCCCGGGGGATGGGACGGCCGGAGCCCAGCCAGTAGCGCGCGGTGATCTGCGCCATTCCGCACAGCCCGACGGCGAGCAGCATCGACTGGTCACGGGAGAGCTTGGTGTCCTCCGCGATGACGTCGCTGACGGCCTCGGCGCACTCCAGGCTCACGCGGTCGACGCGGTCGCGCACCGCCGGCTCGTTCGTCAGGTCGGACTCGAAGACGAGCCGGAAGGCGCCGCCCTCGTCCTCGACGTAGGCGAAGTAGGCGTCCATCGTGGCCGCGACGCGCTGCTTGTTGTCCGTCGTCGAGGCCAGCGCCGCCCGCACCGCTTCGAGCAGTGATTCGCAGTGCTGGTCGAGCAGCGCCAGGTAGAGGTCGAGCTTGCCCGGGAAGTGCTGGTATAGGACCGGCTTGCTGACGCCCGCCCGGTCGGCGATGTCGTCCATGGCGGCCGCGTGGTACCCCTGGGCGACGAAGACCTCCTGTGCTGCTCCCAGCAGTTGGTTGCGTCGGGCCCGGCGCGGCAGGCGCGTGCCCCGTGGGCGCGCCTCGGTTTGCTCGATGGCTGTCACGCCGCCTCCCTGATCAGTCTCTGTGCGCGGTATGCGCTGCGCCCGCCATCGTACTTTTCGGTAACCGACCTGTGACTGCCGCGGGCCGAATATTTCAGCTCAGGGCATGCACAGCGGGCGCTTTATCGGTACTCATCCTCGTTCAGTTCGACCACACGTGCCTGCTCGGCCGCGTCGGCGGGATCGGCCTCGATGTCCTCGCGGCCGGTGAGCGGTGCGTCCCGCTGGCGGAGCAGATCGGCGTGCTGTTCGGCGGCGTCCTCGGGCGGGGCTTCGAATCCGGTGGGCTCTTCCTCCGGCTCCTCCTCGTAGGTGTCCTCGAAGTCCTCGGGGTCGGTCGGTTCTGCAGACATGTCGCTCCTCTTTCCAGGAAGACGCCTCTTAATCGAGGCTACGACGTGCCGGGACGGTCGGTGTGATGACCAACACCCGGTGAAGCGGCGTGATCGCCTCGTAATATTGCGCCCATGTCGTCGACCGAGCAGCCCGGTGTGCGCAGCGTCCCCGAGGGGGCTCAGTCGGTGCCTCCGGCCGGTGATCCACCCGTACACGAAGGCGAGCGCGTGCGGTATGTGCCGCTGTCGGGGCTGACGCTGAACGTGCGCTCGCGGCCGCCGGAGCGTACGGGGCTGCCGCCCGCGGTGTACGTGCACGGGCTCGGCGGCTCCTCCCTCAACTGGTCGGCGCTGATGCTGGAACTGGCCGGCGACGTCGACAGCGAGGCCGTCGACCTGCCGGGCTTCGGGCTCTCGCCGCCGCCCGACGACGGCGACTACTCGGTCACCGCGCACGCCCGTGCCGTCGTGCGCTACCTCGACGCGTGCGGCCGTGCCCCCGTGCATCTCTTCGGCAACTCGCTGGGCGGCGCGGTCGCGACGCGGGCCGCGGCGCTGCGGCCCGACCTCGTACGCACCCTGACGCTGGTCTCGCCCGCGCTGCCGGAGCTGCCGCCGCAGCGCACCGCGCTGCCGACCGCGCTGCTGGCGGTGCCCGGCATCGCGGGGCTGTTCGGGAAGCTGACGAGGGGCTGGTCGGCGGAGCAGCGCACCCGCGAGGTGCTGGCGCTGTGTTACGGCGACCCGGGCCGGGTCTCGCCCGGCGGATTCGCCGCGGCGGTCGCGGAGTTCGAACGCAGGCTGAAACTCCCGTACTTCTGGGATTCGCTCGCACGTTCAGCGCGCGGCCTCGTCGACGCCTACACTCTGGGCGGTCAGCATTCGTTGTGGCGGCAGGCGGAGCGCGTACTCGCCCCGACGCTGCTGGTGTACGGCGGGCGGGACCAGCTCGTGAGCTTCCGGATGGCGCGGCGCGCGGGCGCGGCGTTCCGGGACAGCCGGATGCTGGCGCTGCCCGACGCAGGGCATGTGGCGATGATGGAGTATCCGGAGCTCGTCGCGTGTGCGTTCCGTGAACTGCTCGTGGACACAGCTCGGTTGACGGGTCGAACCGAAGTGGGCAACCCTTCGTCCCCGAGGCCCGTACCCCCGGAAGGTGACTAGTGGGACGCCATAGCCGCAAGGGGCGCGCAAAGGCCGGTCAACCGTCCGAGCGGACGGTTCCGCGCACAGCGGCAGCCCCGCCGTCGTACGGCATGGCGGACCCCGACTACGGCACGGCGGATCCCACCGGTGATCCGGAGTACCGCTCCCAGGCGGCGTACGCGCCGCGCGGCCCACGCGAGGGCGGCAGCCCGCAGGGCCCGTACGGCGACGGCGGACCGGGCCGGTGGTCGCGCGACGCCCACCCCGGCGGACAGGGTC
>NZ_LJGW01000152.1:0-222 GCF_001751255.1 Streptomyces nanshensis
TGGTGGGCACCCCGGTGGGCTGTGCGGCGGCCCTGGCGGTGCTGGTGTGCTCGCTCGCGGCGGGGCGGATACGGCGCCGGGGCGCGGGCCTTGCCGCCATGGCGGTGGCCGCGGCGGCGGTCACCGGTGTCACGTTCGCCGTGGCGCAGGACGTGCTGCCGCGGGCGGCCTCGACCGCGCTGAGCGATCAACTCACCGGGCACCGGGTGGAGTTGTGGCGGG
>NZ_LJGW01000152.1:277-1346 GCF_001751255.1 Streptomyces nanshensis
CTGGGCTCCGGGCCCGACAGCTTCCGTGAGCTGAGCGCCACGGCGCGCGGCACGCACGCCGGTACGACCCGGGCCGCGGTCACCGGACAGGACGTCGAGGAGAGCGGACGGGAACCGGGGACCCCGCGGCCCGACGGCAAGCCGCACTCCGCCCCGTTCCAGGTCGCCGCCGAGCAGGGGCTGCCGGGGCTGGCGCTGCTCGCGGCGGCGTTCGGCTGGCTGCTGCTGGCGCTGCGGGTCTCGCCCCGGCCCACGCCCGTCGTCCTCACGGCCGGTGCGGCGCTCGCGGCGCTGGCCGCACTGGCGGCGATAGGCAACGCCCTGAGCTTCACCCGGGTCACGGCGGGCGCGGGGCTGCTGGCGGGCATCGCCTGTGCGCGGAGGCTCAGTTGACGGCGTGGCTCAGCCGAGAAGGGAAGCTCAGTCGAGGGGCGCGTCCCGCTCCAGATGCCGGCGGATGGCACGTACCGCCGCCTCCGCGCCGTCCACGGTGACGGTGAAGCGCTGCCCGTCCGCGAGCCGCAGCAGCACGCCCTCTCCGCGCCGTACGACGAGCGCCGTGCCCCGCCCTGGGCGCCACCGGTAGCCCCAGCCGCCCCAGTGCCGGGGGGTGACGTCGCGTACGACCTCCGCGGAGCGCACCTCCCCGAGCGGGATGCGCCGCCGCGGCACCCCCGCGTGCCCGCAGCGCACATCGAGGGCGGTGCTGTCGATCGTCACGCGTACATGGACGAAGGCGAGGGTGCCGAAAAGGCCCAGCAGCCCGGCGGCGAAACAGCCGACGACGGCCATGACCAGCGGCGCGCTGTCCAGATTCCACGAGGCGTGCGTCCCCAGTACGGCGCCCAGCGCGGCGCATCCGGCGCCCAGCGGTGCCAGCAGCCACTGGAGACGGTTGGTGGCGCCGCCCCGCCAGGCACCGACGGCTTCCTGCGCGGCGGCTTCCGGACGGTGGCCCATGCAGCGCAGGGTACGCGCGGGCGCCGCGCGCGGCCCCCTTCAGCGGGCGGGCGTCGCGCTGGTGGCGCCGGAGAGCAGACGGCCCTCGGCGTAGGTGGCGGCCGCCGCG
>NZ_LJGW01000155.1:0-229 GCF_001751255.1 Streptomyces nanshensis
GCCCCGGCTCGCGAGCGCCCTGGCCGCCGACACCCCGAGCGGACCGCCGCCGACGACCACGGCGGGCAGCCCCGGGCGGGCCGCCTCCCGCAGCGCCAGACAGTCGTCGAGGGTGCGCAACGCCCGTACGCCCGCCGGGAGTTCGCCCCCCTCGGAGGTGAACAGGCCGCGCAGCGGCGGCAGTACGGGCTCGGCGCCGGTCGCCAGCACGAGCACGTCGTAGACCAGG
>NZ_LJGW01000155.1:263-1853 GCF_001751255.1 Streptomyces nanshensis
CTCGCACACCGCCCGGCGGCGTCCACGGTCGATACGGACGGCCCGAACGCCCCGCAGCACACGGGCCGTTCGGGCCGCGGGGAGCGTGACGACCTCCGGCGCGTACCGTCCGGCGAGCACGTCCGCGAGCAGCACCCGGTTGTACGGGGCGTGCGGTTCGTCGCCGACGAGGGTGACGTCCAGGCCCGTGCCGGCGTCCGCGCCCGTGCCGGGGCCGCGGCCCGCCGCGGTGAGCTGCCCGGCGAGCCGGGCACCGGCCATACCGCCGCCTACCACCACCACCCGCCGCCGCGGGCCCCGCGATACCGAGTCCATGGCCCGAGCCTGTGCGCTGCCCGTTACCCGGCCGCATCACGGCTGTTTCCCGGGAGGAACGGTCCCCTCAGCGGGCCGCCGCGGCGGCTGTGAGCACGGACTGGGAGTGCTGGTGCTGGTACCATAACCGTATGTCTCTGAAGAAGACGACCGTCATGGTCGACGAAGAGGATCTGCGGATCATCAAGGAAGCGGCCGTCCGGGAGGGGCGTTCGGAGTCGGAGTACTTCCGGGAGGGCTTTCGCATCGCTGCCCTGCGCGCCCGGCGGTGGTCCGGTGACTGGGACATTCCCGAACTCGACTTCGGCGGCCCGGTGACGGACGACGACGTACGTCAGGCCGTACGAGAGGGTGTCGAGCGCAAGCAGGGTGACACGGGCGACGCCGCGTGATCGTCATCGGTGACACGTCCGGCCTGGTCGCCGCATTCAACGTGGCCGGTCCCGAACATCAGGGAGCCCGCAGAGCGTTGCGTGAGGCCTCCGCGACAGTGGTCTCCCCGCTGGTGTTCCAAGAGGTCGAACACATCATCACGCGCAACATCGACAGGAAGACCGCCTACGCCGTCAACGACTGGCTGCTGGCGCAGGAGCGCAGCATGCGCGTTCTCACGCCCGAGATCGCGGCGGGGACCCTTCGCAAGTCCCGCAGCGTCCAGACGCGATACACAGACCTGTGTCTGGATCTCACGGACGCTGTGAACGTGGTGCTGGCGGAGGAGTACGACACCGAGACGATTCTCACCCTGGACAGGCGGGATTTTCGTGCCGTACGGCCGCTGACCGGCCACACGGCGTTCCGTCTGCTCCCCGACGACTTGTGAGCCGGTGATCCCGTACGCCGACGGGCAGTTCACCGCGGAGCCCGGCCGGCTGGCCGCCGTCCGCCGCTACCCGTCCGGTTCTGGGACATCATGGCGGTATGTACGAGGAACGGCCGTCGCGCGTGGGCGGTGCCGTCGTGTGGGCGCACGTCGGGGAGTCCGTCGGCGAGGGGCGGGTGCTGCCCGACGGCTGCATGGATCTGCTGATGTGGGACGGCGCGCTGGTCGTCGCCGGTCCCGATACGCGCGCACATCTCTTCGGCCGCCGTGCCGGTGCCGGGATCACCGGGCTGCGGCTGCCGCCCGGCGCCGGACCGCTCGTTCTCGGCGTACCGGCGCACGCGTTGCGCGACCAGCGGGTGCCGCTCGGCGGGCTGTGGCCGGAGCGTGCCGTGCGGCTGCTGGAGGAGCGCGTCGCGGCGGCCCCGGACGCGGGGCACGCCCTGGAGTCG
>NZ_LJGW01000201.1 GCF_001751255.1 Streptomyces nanshensis
CGGCGGGGCACCCGATGGTCGCGTCGGTGCTGGCGCTGTCGCTCTGGCTGCCGCGCGCCGCGGACGGCGCCGGACCGGGCGAAGGCGGCACGGGCGAAGGCGGCGCAGGCGAAGGTGGCACGGGGTCGAGTAAGGGCGGCGCCGGTTCGGGCAGGGGCGGCGGCCGTACGGACGGCCGGGACGCGCCGGATCAGGAGCCCGTACGCCAACTCATCGGCCGCCAGGTGCTGTTCGTCCACGGCACCGACGACGGGCACGCCGACCCCGAACTGTCCTACCGGCTGGCGGAGCGGGCGAAGAAGGCCAACGCGGACGTGTGCCGCTTCGAGGTCCACTCGGACGGGCACGGGCTGCACCGGAACAACGCGGAAGTCGCGGCGCTGGCCGAGAACTTCGTCCTGGGCACCCTCTGCGGACACGACTTCGCCCGCCCCCTGGTCGATGCGATGGCGGCTCCGCCGCCGCTGGGGTTGCGGATGCCGCTGGCGAAGGGCTTCGGGGTGCGCCGCTGACGCGGCGGTTGTTGGCGTGTTGGGCGCCATCGGTTCGTTGTGGGTGCGGGGGCGGCCCGCTCCGGGGCACATGTCCGGACCCATGATTTTCCTCCCTGTACCGTCCGCCCAATCGTTGAGCCTTACCAGTACCGGTCCGCAAATCACGGGCAAGCGTCCGGACACGCACCCCTGCGCGTCCCGCCCCCTCCCGTACGTCGGCGGCTCTCCCTCCGGTGACACAAGACCGGCCGTTGTCCCATCCCGAACGGGCCCACATACGGGCGTAGTTGCATGAACGTACGAAAGAGACGGCCTCAAGCCGCCGACGCGCGGTGGCAGTTGACGGGCATGGGCTTGGACGTACGAGAGGGATAGCCGCCGGACGGCAGGAGGGGGCGGGACGCTTGGGGTCTCCCCAGCGGAGCGAGGGGACGGACACCGGAGCGGCCCGCCCACGCCACCGACCACGAACCGGAGGCGCCCAGTTCAAGCCCGACCCGCGTGGACCGTCGTCGCCGTCAGATAGAACGCGTCCGGGCGACGCAGGACGCCCTGGGGATCGTCGTCGTCCAGGAGGGTGTCCAGGGTGGAGGTGTCCTCCGGGGACAGCCATTCGCCCAGCGTCTCCCGGGCCCGGGAGAGGCGGTCGTGGAGGTGGGCGCGGGCCGTGGTGTCCAAGGGGGCGGGGAGGTCCGTGAGGAACGTACGGGTGCCCGCCGGGACGAGGCCCGCGCGGGCCAGCATCGCGGGCCAGTCCTCCACGACGCGGGCATGGCCCGCCAGGGCCTCCCGCATGGCCGTGAAGCGCTCCTCGTTCGCCGCCTCCACGCGGCTCAGCAGGCCCGGCCGGCCCAGGCCGATGTCACGGGGCAGACAGCGCGGCGAGAGCCCCCGTTCGACCACGGCGAGCAGCCCGCCGGGGCGCACCGCCTGGGCCAGCGCGTCCAGCGCGGCCTGCTGGTCGCCGAGGTGGTGGATGACGTTGCTCGTCCAGATGAGGTCCGCGCTGCCCAACTCTCCAAGGTCGTCGGGGAGTTGGGCCTGGCGCGTCGTGACGTTCGCGGCGACGCCCTCCCGTTCCGCGCGGTCGCGGACCCGTGCCAGCAGTTCCGGTTCGCCGTCGGCGGCGACGACCTCGGCCTGCGGGAAGCCGCGTGCCAGCAGCACCGTGAAGACTCCGGGACCGCAGCCGACGTCCAGCAGACGGCTCGCGGTGCCGGGGCCGCAGCCGCCTTCGAGGAGCAGCCCGCGCAGCCATGCGACGGCCTCCTCGACGAAGGGGACGCGCAGTTCGGCCTCCCGTTCGAGGTGCGCGGCCATGGCCTCCCAGTCGATGTCGCCGTGGTCGGTGCCGTGACCGTGGTGGGTCTGGCCCCGGTGGGCCTGGTCGTCGTGGGCCTGGTCGTGGCCGGTGGGTGTGCTCACGGAGTCCTCCTCGTCCCTGCGGGCATGCTCATCCCGAGAGCAGCCTGCCGCGACGGCTCAGCAGGAAGCTCTTGAACGCGGCCACCGGCGGCGTGTCGGGCCGCCCCGCGAGCCAGGCGAGGCCGATCTCGCGTACGGCGCGGGGCGCAGTGACGGTCAACTCGCGTACGCCGGGGCGCGGCACCGTCGGCGGCGGCAGCAGGGCGACGCCGAGGCCCGCCGCGACGAGGCCCCTGATCGTCTCCGCCTCCTCGCCCTCGAAGGCGATCCGCGGTGTGAACCCGGCCTCCGCGCACAGGGATTCGAGGATGCGCCGCATCCCGTAGCCCCGCTCCAGAGTGACGAAGTGCTCGTCGGCGGCCTCGGCGAGACGGACGCGGCGCCGCCCGGCGAGCCGGTGGTCGTCGGGGACGACGAGACGCAGCCGCTGTTCGTCGAGGCGGCGGGCGACGAGGTCGGGGGCGTCGGGCACGGGAGAGGTGAGGCACAGGTCGAGGTCGCCAGCGCGCAGCCGCTCCAGCATGGCTTCGCCGTAGTTCTGTACGAGGGCGAAGCGGACGCGGGGATGGCCGGCGCGGAAGGCGCGGATGAGGACGGGGACGGTCTCCCAGCCGAGCGTGTGCAGAAAGCCGAAGGCGACCTTGCCCGCGCCCGGGTCGGCGTCCGCCCGTACGGATTCGGCGGCCTGCTCGACGGCCGCGAGGGCGCGCTCGGCGGAGGCCAGGAAGGTGCGTCCGGCGGGGGTGAGCGAGACGGTGCGGCCGTGGCGGGCGAAGAGGGCGACGCCGAGGTCGTCTTCGAGGCGGGTCATGGCACGGCTCAACGTGGACTGCGGGACGCCGAGTTCGCGTGCGGCGCGGGTCACGTGCTCGTGCCGGGCGACGACGGCGAACTGTGCGAGGCGGGGCGTGAGCGAGGCTCCCCAGTCCGATGTGACGGAGATGTCTTTCTCGTTGCGTGCCGGTGTCATACCTTCCTCAGCAGTGGTGATGCGCGAGAGGAACAGTTACTGGCGATCTGTGCATTGGACGCATCAGTGACCGGATCGTAGCGTCGAAGCATGCCCTCCGCCGATACCGGGGCGTTCGCCGTCCCGGGCGCCGCAGACCGTACGTACGAGACCACGTCCGAGACCTCGCACGAGACCTCAGAGGTCGCCGCGCCCGGCGACGCCACCAAGCTCAGCCCCGGCGACCCCGGCCACGCGCGCATGCGTCTCGCGCTCTTCGCCGCGGGCCTGGCGACCTTCGCGCTGCTGTACTCCACGCAGGCGCTGCTCCCCGCCATCTCCCGTGATCTGCACGCCGATCCGGGCCTGGCGAGCTGGACGGTCTCCGGCGCGACGATCGGCCTGGCGGTGGCGGTGCTGCCGCTGGCGGCGCTCTCCGAACGCTTCGGCCGCCGCCGCGTACTCACCGTCTCGATGGCGGTCGCCGTCGCCCTCGCCCTGGCGGCGCCCTTCGCGCCGGACATGGGCACGCTGATCGCGCTGCGTACGGCGCAGGGCGCGGCGATAGCGGGCGTACCGGCCTCGGCGATGGCCTATCTCGCGGACGAGGTGCGCGCACGCCATCTCGTCAGCGCGACCGGCCTGTTCGTCGCGGGGAACAGCGTCGGCGGGATGAGCGGCCGCGTCCTCGGCGGCTGGGTCACCGACGCCTGGGGCTGGCGCCCCGGGCTGGCGGCGGTGGCCGTCACGTCCCTGCTGTGCGTGGTGGCGTTCCGGCTGCTGGCGCCGCAGGCCCGCCACTTCCGCCCGAGCCCGCTGCACGTACGCGCCCTGTCCCGTACGGTCTCGGCGCATCTGCGCAACCCGCTGCTGGTACGGCTGTACTTGATCGGGATGCTGTTCATGGTCGTCTTCGGCGGCGTGTACACGGTGATCGGCTACCGGCTCGTGGCCGAACCGTTCGGGCTCTCCCAGGGCCTCGTGGGCTCCGTCTTCGTCATCTACCTGGTGGGCACGGCGACTTCGGCCGCCGCGGGCAGGCTCAACGCCCGACTGGGACGGCGCGGCATGATCTACGGGGGCATCGTGACGGCCTCGTCCGGTCTGGCGCTGAGCCTCATGGACAGCCTGATCGCGGTCGTGGCGGGCCTGGTGCTGATCACGGCCGGCTTCTTCGCCGGGCACGCGGTGGCCTCCGCGGCGGTGAGCCACACGGCGAAGGAGGGCCGGGCGCAGGCCTCGGCGCTCTATCAGATGGCGTACTACACGGGCAGTTCGCTCGGCGGCGCGCTGGGCGCGGTGGCCTTCGCGGCCGGCGGCTGGGCGGCGACGGTCCTGATAACGCTGACCGCGATGGCGCTGGCGGGCACCGTGACGTACTTCGGCACCCGCAGCGCGGCGACGGTCCACCGCAGGCGCCTGGCGCAGGCCCGCGCCTGAGCGAGCGTACGAACGGGGCCTGGGCGTACGGTCGTCGGCGGCGCTCGGTCAGCCGACGGGGAAGTCCCGGGTCTCCAGGGTGAGTTCGAACGGTGCGGGAAGCCGGACGTCCTCCCCCGCCTTCACTGCGGTGTGCACGCGGTAGACGTCCCCCGTCGGCTCGCCGTAGAGGGTGACGGTCGGACCTGCCGGGGCGTGACAGTCCACGAGCAGATACAGCGGGACACCGGCCTGCGCGTAGGCGGCGGGCTTGCTGAGACGGTCATGGTCGGCGTTGTACGGCGAGGTGATCTCGACGACGAGTTCGGCCGCGGCGGCGGGGATGTAGTTTCCGGGTTCGTTCACGACGGCTTCCGGGACGACGACCAGGTCCGGAATGAACAGACCGCTGCGCGAGGGGACCGCGACGCCGAGCGTCCGGCAGATCCCCCATTCCTCGGGGATCACGGTGTACAGGCGGCGCTGTACGAGGTCGGCGATGCTGTCGTGGCTCTTGGCGGGCGGGGGCGACACGGTGACGATCCCCTCGACGATCTCCACCGTGCAGCCCTCCGGCCCGCGCGTCTGCTCCCACGTCCGGACGAGGTCGTCCCACCCCAAGCCATCGGCCGGGCCGAGGTCGACGGTGACTGCGCTCATGGCGTCTCCTTCATCGGTGCGTCACCGACCCCAGCACGCCGAAGGGGACGAGCACGGCGTCACCGATCGCCATCACCCGAAAGTGACCGCGGCAGACGGCCATTGACGCTCCCGCGCCGCCACGCGCCGCCCGCCCCGCCCCCGTCCGGCCTCAGCGCGGCCTCAGCCCGGCACCCGCTCCAGCACGATCGGCGAGACCGCGAACTCCGTGCCCTGCGGCGCGATGTCGTACGAGCCCGCGAGGGCCTCCAGGGCGTAGGCGAAGGTCTGCGGGGTGTCCGAGTACAGCGTCATCAGGGGGCGGCCCGCGGTGACCGGGTCGCCCGGCTTGGCGTGGAGTTCGATGCCCGCGCCGGCCTGTACCGGGTCCTCCTTGCGGGCCCGGCCCGCGCCCAGGCGCCAGGCGGCGAGGCCGACCGCGTAGGCGTCGAGGCGGGTGAGGATGCCGGAGGCGGGGACCATGACGGGCTGCTTCTCGCGTGCGGTGGGCAGTTCGGCGCCGGGGTCGCCGCCCTGCGCGGCGATCATGCGGCGCCAGTGGTCCATGGCGCTGCCGTCCGCGAGCGCCTTGGCCGGGTCGGCGTCGGGCAGGCCCGCCGCGGCGAGCATCTCCGTGGCGAGGGCGAGGGTCAGTTCGACGACGTCGGCCGGGCCGCCGCCCGCCAGCACCTCGACGGACTCGCGTACTTCGAGGGCGTTGCCGACGGTGAGACCGAGAGGGGTGCTCATGTCGGTGAGCAGCGCCCGCGTACGCACCCCGTGGTCGTTGCCCAACTCGACCATGGTGGAGGCCAGTTCGCGGGCGTCCTCGATCGACTTCATGAAGGCGCCGGAGCCGGTCTTCACATCGAGCACCAGCGAACCGGTGCCCTCCGCGATCTTCTTGCTCATGATCGAGCTGGCGATCAGCGGGATGGACTCGACGGTGCCGGTCACATCGCGCAGCGCGTAGAGCTTCTTGTCGGCCGGGGCCAGGCCGTCGCCCGCCGCGCAGACGACGGCGCCGGTGTCCGCGAGGACGCCGAGCATCTCGGAGTTGCTCAGCGACGCGCGCCAGCCCGGGATCGACTCCAGCTTGTCGAGCGTGCCGCCGGTGTGCCCGAGGCCGCGTCCGGAGAGCTGCGGCACGGCCGCGCCGCACGCCGCGACGAGCGGGGCGAGGGGCAGCGTGATCTTGTCGCCGACGCCGCCCGTGGAGTGCTTGTCGGCGGTGTGCCGCCGCAGGGTGGAGAAGTCCATCCGCTCGCCGGAGGCGATCATCGCTCCCGTCCAGCGCGCGATCTCCGCCCGTGACATCCCGTTCAGCAGGATCGCCATCGCCAGCGCGGACATCTGCTCGTCGGCGACCTCGCCGCGCGTGTAGGCGTCGATCACCCAGTCGATCTGCTCGGGGGCGAGGGCGCCGCGGTCGCGCTTCGTACGGATGACGGAGATGACGTCCATGGACATAGAGCGGAAGTCTCCTTCACACAGGGCCCGGCCGCTGAGAGGCCGGGAGTCGGATGTACGCGCAGGCCGCCGCGTGCGGCGGGGCCGGACGCCGCAGCCGGACGAACGGCTGCCGGACGGCAGGACGTACGGAAGAACGGCAGGGGACGGGATACGACACGACCGGAGGGCGGACCGCGTACCGGCCGGTCCCCGTCGGCACCGGCACCGAACCGGCACCGGACGCCGTACGCGGCCGTGCGCTCAGCGTTCCAGATCGGCCGGCCCGAAGGCGTCCGGCAGCAGGTCGGCCAGTGTGCGGATGCCGCCCGCGGTCTCCATCAGCAGACCCGGACCGCCGTGTTCCCACAGCAGTTGGCGGCAGCGTCCGCACGGCATCAGCACCTCGCCGTGCTGGTCGACGCAGGTGAACGCGGTGAGCCGGCCGCCGCCCGAGGCGACGAGCGACGAGACGAGGCCACACTCGGCGCACAGCGTCACGCCGAACGCGGCGTTCTCCACGTTGCAGCCCGAGACCGTGCGTCCGTCGTCGGTCAGCGCCGCGGCGCCGACCGGGAACCGCGAGTAGGGGACGTAGGCCCGGGACATCACGTCCCGGGCCGCGGCCCGCAGTGCCGCCCAGTCGACATCAGCGGAGCCGACCGGGGCGTCGGTCATGTGCCTTGCCCCCGGCGGTAGGACTTGCCGATGGCCTTCGGTGGACGCAGCCGCTGCGCGGCGAGCGAGAGCACCAGAAGCGTGGTGATGTACGGGCTCATCTCGACGAACTCCAGGGGGACGGTGTCCGTCACCAGATACCACACCAGCAGGCCCACGGCCGTGACGCCACTGATCGCGGCCTGCACCTTTCCGCCCTTGCGCAGCTTCCACAGCGCGAGCGCCGCGAGCAGCACGGCGACGAGCAGCAGCAGCGCGTGGACGGTCGGACCGCCGGCGCGGAGCTGGAGCGCGTCCATGAAGCCGAAGAGGCCGGCGCCCATCGCGACGCCGCCCGGCCGCCAGTTGCCGAAGATCATGGTGGCGAGGCCGATGTAGCCGCGTCCGCCCGTCTGCTGGTCCTGGTAGATGTGCACGCCGATCGCGAGGAACGCCCCGCCCAGCCCGGCGAGGGCGCCGGAGACGGTGACGGCCGCGTACTTGTAGCGCAGCACGTTGACGCCGAGGCTCTCCGCGGCGACCGGGCTCTCACCGCAGGACCGCAGCCGCAGCCCGAACGGCGAGCGCCACAGCGCGTAGAAGCTGCCGGCGAAGAGCGCGACGGCGAGCACCGTCAGCCACGAGACGTTGCTGACGAGGGATCCGAGGATGCCCGCGAGGTCGGAGACCAGGAACCAGTGGTGTTTCTCCACGGCCAGCAGTCCGTCGGACAGCCCGGGCACCGTGAACGTCGGCATGTCCTCCATCGGCGGCGACTGTTTGTCGTTGCCGCCGGCCTGCGCCGCGGCGCTGCCCTGCGCGCCGAACCACAGCTTGGCGAGGAACTGCACGACGCCGAGCGCCAGGATGTTCACGGCCACACCGGAGACGATGTGGTCGACGCCGAAGGTGACGGTGGCGATCGCGTGGACGAGACCGCCGAGCGCGCCGCCCGCGATCCCGGCGAGCGCCGCGACCCACGGACCGTGCTGCCAGCCCACCCAGCCCGCGGCGAAGGCGCCGAGCATCATCATGCCTTCGAGGCCGATGTTGATGACGCCCGCGCGCTCCGACCACAGTCCGCCGAGCCCGGCGAGGCCGATCGGCACGGCCGCGGCGAGCGCGCTGGCGTACTGGCCGCTGGAGGTCACCTCGTTCGAGCCGGTGACGATGCGCAGCAGCGAGAGCGCGACGAGGCCGCCCGCGACGATCAGCAGCACCACGGGGTAGGACAGCTTGCGCCGTACGCCGCCGGGCTTGGCGGCCGGGGCGCTCCCCTTGCCGTTGCCGTTGCCGTCGCCGGGCCTGCCGCCGCCGTCGCGTCCGCCGCCCTCGGCCCGGGAACCGGTGCCGTCTCCGCCCGGCCTGGCAGTGATGTTCGTGCTCACGCGGACACCTCCGCCTTCTTCTCGCTCGTACGGGCCTGGGCGGCCAGCTCCTCGCCGACCTGACGTTGCTGCCTGCGGAGCCCGTAGCGTCGTACGACCTCGTAGGCGATGACGACGCACAGCACGATGACGCCCTGCATCACGCCGACGATCTCCTGTGCGTACCCCACGAACTCAAGCTGTGTGCCCGTGCGTTCGAGGAAGCCCCACAGCAACGCGCCGAGCGCCATGCCCACGGGGTGGTTGCGCCCGAGGAGGGCGATGGCGATGCCGGTGAAGCCGATGCCGGCGGGGAAGTCGGTGCCGTAGTTGTACGAGGCGTTGAGCAGGGTGGGCATGCCGACCAGGCCCGCGATGACGCCGGAGAGCACCATCGAGGTGACCACCATCCGCTTGACGCTCACACCGCTCGCGGAGGCCGCCGACTCGGAACGTCCCACGGCGCGCAGGTCGAAGCCGAAGCGGGTGCGGCCGAGCACGAACCAGTAGGCGGCGCCGACGAGTACGCCGATGACGATCGTGCCGTAGATCGGATCGGGCTGCGTCGGGATGAAGAAGAAGTGGCTGGAGGCGGGGAGGTCGGGGGTGTGGAAGAGGTTCCCGTACTTCTCCGCGAGCCGGCCGTCCTGGAGGAAGAAGCCGACGGTGGAGCCCGCGATGAAGTTCAGCATGATCGTGGTGACGACCTCGCTGACGCCCCGCGTCGTCTTCAGCACGCCGGCGATGCCCGACCAGACCGCGCCGACCAGCATCGCCACGGCGATGATGATCGGGATCTGGATGAAGCCGGGCAGCGACATCCCGCCGCCGACGACGGCCGCGAAGAACGCCGCGATGCGGTACTGGCCGTCGACGCCGATGTTGAAGAGGTTCATGCGGAAGCCGATGGCGACGGCCACCGCGGCCAGGTAGTACGGGATCGCCTTGTTGATGATCCACACCTGGCTGTCGCTCTTCGAGCCGAAGTCGATCATCACGAAGAAGGCGTGGAAGGGGTCCTTGCCCGTGGTGAGGATGACGCCGGAGGTGATGACCAGCGCGGCGACGATCGCGAGCAGCGGCGCCCCGAGCGCCAGGACCAGCCGGTCCTTGTCGAACTTCTTCACCGCTCCTCGCCCCCGTCCCGCTGTCCCGGCACGGTGCCCCGCGCGGAGTCCGGCGTCGAGTGCGGCGCGGAGTCCCGTACGGAGTCCTCGACTGCCCCGTCGTCCCCGGTGTGTTCGAGGTGGCCGCTCGCGGCGCCCGTCATGGCGGAGCCCAACTCCTCGGGGGTGATGGTGGCGGGGTCGGCGTCCGCGACGAGGCGGCCGCGGTACATCACACGCAGCGTGTCGGAGAGCCCGATCAGCTCGTCCAGGTCCGCGGAGATCAGCAGGACGGCCAGGCCCTCGCGCCGCGCCTCGCGGATCTGGTCCCAGATCTGCGCCTGTGCGCCGACGTCGACGCCGCGCGTGGGGTGCGCCGCGATCAGCAGCTTGGGGTCGTGGCTCATCTCGCGTCCGACGATCAGCTTCTGCTGGTTGCCGCCGGAGAGCGAGGCCGCGGTGACCTCGATGCCGGGGGTGCGTACGTCGTAGTCGGCGACGATGCGCGCGGTGTCCGTACGGGCGCCGGCGATGTCGAGCAACTGGCCCTTGCTGTTGGGCGATTCGGTGACGTGGCCGAGGATGCGGTTCTCCCAGAGGGTGCCCTCCAGGAGCAGCCCGTGCCGGTGGCGGTCCTCGGGAATGTAGCCGATGCCGCCCTCGCGGCGCTCGCGCGTCGAGCGGCGCGTGATGTCGTCGCCGTCGAGGGTGACGGTGCCCGCGTCCAGCTCGCGCATCCCCATGACGGCCTCGACGAGTTCGGCCTGCCCGTTGCCCTCCACGCCTGCGACGCCGAGGACTTCGCCCTTGTGGATGGTGAATCCGATGCCGTCCAGGACCTCGCGCACCGCGCCGTCCGCGTCGTCCGCGCACAGCCGCAGCCCGTCGACGGTGAGCATCGGCGTGGTCGTCACGGTCGACTCGCGCGTCTCGGGCGAGGGCAGTTCGCTGCCGACCATCAGCTCGGCGAGCTGCTTCGGCGTCGTCTCCCGTGGCTGCACCGAGGCGACGGTCGTGCCGCGCCGTACGACGGTGATGTCGTCCGCCACGGAGAGGACTTCGCCCAGCTTGTGCGAGATGAACAGCACCGTGAGGCCCTCGGCCTTCAGCTCCCGCAGGTTCTCGAAGAGCGCGTCGACCTCCTGCGGTACGAGCACCGCCGTCGGCTCGTCGAGGATCAGCGTACGGGCGCCCCGGTAGAGGACCTTGAGGATCTCCACGCGCTGCCGGTCGGCGACGCCGAGGTCCTCGACGAGCACGTCGGGGCGTATGCCCAGCCGGTACGCGTCCGACAGCTCCTTGATCCGCTTACGGGCGCGGGAGCCGATGCCGTACATGTTCTCGGCGCCCAGCACGGTGTTCTCGAGCACCGTGAGGTTGTCGGCGAGCATGAAGTGCTGGTGCACCATGCCGATTCCGCGCTCGATGGCGTCGCCGGGCGTGGAGAAGGAGACCTGCTCGCCGTCGACGGTGATCGTGCCCTCGTCCGGCTTCTGCATGCCGTAGAGGATCTTCATCAGGGTCGACTTGCCCGCACCGTTCTCGCCCACGAGGGCGTGCACGGTGCCGCGCCGTACGGCGAAGTCGATGTCGTGGTTGGCCACGACGCCCGGGAACCGCTTGGTGATACCGCGCAGTTCGACGGCGGGCCGCGAGGCCGCACCGCTCTCGGTGCCCGCAGCGGCGGCGGCCGCCGGGGGGCTGCTGCTGGACGTTGAGATGACGCACTCTCCCGAAACGCTGCTGTTCAGTGGAGGGTTCGGCCCGTGCGGGCGGTCGCGGGAGGACCGTAACGGACGGGACGGACGGTCACGGGCGTATCCGCAGGCGGCGACTGCGCCTGTGGATACGCCCGATCCTGGACCGTTGCGCCCCCGCCGCGTGCACGGGAGCCGCCGCCGGACCGCCGTCACGTACGACGGGCCGGCAGCCGGGTCACGGAGTGTCCTTGACCTTGGTCTTGCCGTCGACGATGTCCTTCTTGGCCTTGTCGATGTCCTTCTGGATGTCGTCGATGAAGCCGCCGGAGGTGGCCAGGGAGACGCCGTCCTCCTTCAGGTCGAAGGAGGTGGTGCCCTTCATCGGCTTCTTGTCCTCGACGCTCTTGATCAGGTCGTAGACGGCGACGTCGACGTTCTTCACCGCGGAGGTGAGGATCGCGTCCTTGTACTTCGACAGGCCGGGCTGGGTGTACTGGTCGGAGTCGACCCCGATCGCCCAGGCGCCCTTCTTCTTGCTGACCTCTTCGATCGAGCCGACACCGGACTGGCCCGCCGCGGAGTAGATGACGTCGTTGCCGGCGTCGAGCATGCCCTTGGCCTTGTCCTTGGCGGCGGCCGGGTCGTTGAAGCCCTTGGTGTTGGTCGGGTACAGGTACTGCGAGGTGACCTTGACCTTCGAGTCGGTCTCCTCGACGCCCTGCTTGAAGCCGGCCTCGAACTTCTGGATCAGCGCGTTGTTGACGCCGCCGATGAAGCCGACCTCCTTGGTCTTGGTCTTCTTCGCGGCGGCGACGCCGGCGAGGTAGGACGCCTCGTGCTCGGCGAAGACCAGACCCGCGACGTTCTTCCCCTCCGAGGGGGAGTCGACGACGCCGAAGGTGGTCTTCGGGAACTTCTTGGCGACCTTGTTGACGGACTTGCCGTAGTCGAACCCGACACCGACGACCGGGTTGTACCCGGCCTCCGCGAGCGAGGTTATGCGCTGCTCGCGGTCGGCCTCGGTCTCGTCGTTGCTGGCCGTCATCTCCTTGAAGTCGACGCCCATCTCCTTCTTCGCCTTGTCGACGCCGCGGGCGGCCGCCTGGTTGAAGGAGTGGTCGTCACGGCCGCCGACGTCGAAGGCCAGGCCGACTCCCTTGTCCTTCTTGCCGGCGGACTCTGTTGAACTCTCACCGCACGCGGTGGCGGTCAGGGCGAGGGCTGCGGTGGTGGTGACCGCGGCAGCAAGCTTGGTTACCCGACGCAAGAGGACGTCCCCTTCGACTCTAGGAAGCGCCTCTTCCGGCGCTGGCTTCCGGCACAGATTAACGCGCGTAGATTTCACGTAAAGAGATGCTGGAATGCTGTTATCGGATCGGTGCGAAGGCGGCTCCGCCGCCGGTCACAGGGGGTACGGTTCGCCCTCCGGGCGGGGTTCGCGTGTTCGCTTCGGGTGCGTTTGGGGTTTCGGAGGCGGTCCGCTCCGGGGGCCAGTCCGGACGGCATGATTTACGGCCTTCGCCCCCGTCAGCAGTTTTTGAACCGTTTGGTTTGCGGGCCACAAATCACGCTTGAGTGTCCGGACATGTCCCCCTACGCGTCCCGCCCCCTCCCGTACGTCGGCGGCTACCTGTCCGGTGGCACGAGACCAGTCGTCGTCCCATTCCGAACGGGCCCGCATACGGCCGTAGTTGCTCGGACGTACGAGAGAGACGGCCTCAAGACGCCTACGCACAGCGGCAGTTGACGGCGGTAGGCGTTGCCCGGACGAAAGCGGCAGACGCGAGACGGCGGGAGGGGGCGGGACGCGCAGGGGGTATGTCCGGACGCTTGCCCGTGATTTGCGGACCGGTACTGGTAAGGCTCAACGATTGGGCGGACGGTACAGGGAGGTAAATCATGGGTCCGGACGTGCCCCCGGAGCGGCCCGCCCCCGGAACCAAAAGAAACCGGAGGCGGACCGCGGACAACCGCCCGCTACGCGGGCGCCGGCGTGTCCAGCAGGGCGGCCGACGTGAAGAGTTCGACGCCTACCGTGATCGCCGTCTCGTCCACGTCGAAGTCGCCCTGGTGCAGGTCGCGCGCGTGACGTTCGCCCGGCGCGCGCACCCCGAGCCGGGCCATCGCGCCCGGCACATGCTCCAGGTACCAGGAGAAGTCCTCGCCGCCCAGGCTCTGTTCGGTGTCCTCCACCGTCGGCGTGCCGCGCCGCGCCGTCATCGCCGTACGCAGCAGCTCCGTCGAGCCGGTCTCGTTGACCACCGGCGGGACGCCCCGTACATAGGTGATCTCCGACTTGGCGCGGTGCAGCGTGGCGACCTCGTCGATCGCCGCGTGCACCAGGTCCGGCGCGTCACGCCAGGCCGCGAGGTCCAAGCAGCGCAGGGTGCCGGAGAGTTCGGCGCGCTGCGGGACGACGTTGCAGGCGTGGCCGGACTCGATGCGGCCCCACGTCAGTGCCATGCCGGCGCGGGCGTCGACGCGGCGCGAGAGCAGCGCGGGGACCTCGGTGACGAGCTTCGCGGCGGCGGTGACCAGGTCGGTCGTCAGATGCGGACGGGCGGTGTGGCCGCCCGGACCGCTCAGGCTCACCTCGATCCGGTCGCACGCGGAGGTGATCGCTCCGGGCCGCAGCCCGATGCGCCCCGCGTCCACGCGCGGATCGCAGTGGACGGCCAGGATGCGGCCGACTCCGTCGAGCGCGCCGCCGTCGATGGCGTCGGTGGCGCCGCCCGGCAGGACTTCCTCCGCGGGCTGGAAGAGCAGTCGTACGGAGCGGGTGAGATGCCCCGCGCGGGCCAGGTCGGCGAGGACGAGCCCCGCGCCGAGCACGACGGTGGTGTGGACGTCGTGGCCGCAGGCGTGTGCGCGGTCGGGCACGGTGGAGCGGTACGGGACGGACTTGGTGTCGGGGATCGGGAGCGCGTCGATGTCCGCGCGCAGCGCCAGCATCGGCCGGACGCCGTCCCACCGCTCGGCGAGGCCGGGGTGTACGTCGCAGATGAGGCCGGTGCCCATGGGCAGTGTGCGGGGCCGCAGTCCGGCCGCCTCGAGGCGGGCCTTGATCGCGGCGGTCGTACGGAACTCCTGATTGCCCAGTTCCGGATGCATGTGGAGGTCGCGTCTGAATGCGACCAGTTCCTCACGAAGCGCGTCGGGAAGTCTTCCGGGCAGTTCCGGGACCACGCCCAGCAGGGCTGCTTCGACTGCTGCTTCGCCGGTCGGGTCCACCTCCGGCTCAGGGGACAGGACTTTGTTCATATCCGCAGAGTATGCGCATGCAGGCCACCGCATACAGCCGAACCCGGAAAGTTCAGCCCCGTAGGCGACCAAAAATTTGAGGGCCCGGCGATTATGTCCGGATGGAGGTGGGTATAACTACGCGCTCGCTTGGCCCGCCTCCCTGGACAGTGACGTACGTGCCGTCGACTGCGGCGTCCCCGTTCCCTGCGCGGCGGCGGCTCCCGGCACCGCCGTACCCCCGAGCTTGCGGACCCGGCGGGCGCTGTCGGTCACCCCGGAGAGGAAACCCTCGGCCCGTGGCGAGGCGCCCGCGGTGAACCAGGTGCGGTCCACCTCGCAGACCGCGACCGAGACCGGCGTACCGGCGAGGGCGAGCGGCAGCGTGTGCACGACCGTCGACGGAAAACTCACGACCGTACGGCCGATCGGGCCGCGCCGGGCGACCAGTTCCAGCGGGAGGTCGGGGCGGACGATCTCCAGACCGGTGGCGGACTTCACGCGGTGAAGTTTCTCGCTGGACTCGCGGCGGTGGGCGAAGTAGCGGGTGGCACCGTGCGTACGGGCCAGCGACGCGACGCCCTCCAGATAGCGCTCCAGATCCACCACGCCCGTCTCCACGAGGGAGGTGCCGACGAGGTCGGTGCCGCGGGTCAGGCGGGGCGGGCCGAAGCGGGCACGGGTCCAGGCGAAGTCGTTGGCGGTGACGGTGACGCCCATCTCGCGCAGCCGGGCGTCGGAGGCGTCGACCGGCATCGAGCTGAAGACGGAGACGCGGCGGGTTCGCTCGTCCTTCCCGCCGTGCGGGCCGCCGGGGGTCAGCCGGGTACGGGCGCGGCGGGCGAAGGGCGCGAAGAGCAGGGCCTGCGCCATCGCCTGGGGTCCGGCCGGTGCCGCGCCCTTGCGGTGCCAGCGCACCAGCCGTTCGCCGTCCGCGAGTTGGGCGACGAACTCCATGGTGGCCGTGCCGTCGTCCACGACCACGACCGTACGGGCGGCGGTGAGGGTGAGCAGGAGCTGCACATAGCGCGAGAAGGGGTCGCCGATGACGACCCGGCGGGCGCGGCGCAGTTCGCGCGCGAGCGAGCCGACGGTCTTCAGCGGCGCGGTGGGACCGCCCCGTGCCTCCTCCCAGCGCACGGTGACGCCCTCGTCGCGTGCGAACTCCGCGACGCGACGGAGCTGTCCGCGCGTCATGGGGTCGTGCGGCGAGAGGACGACGACGGTGAGGTCCGGGTCCGGCGCGGCGGGGGGAACCGGCGGATCGGGCGGGACCGGTTCCGCTTCCACTCCCGCCTCCGCGGAACCCGGATCCGGATCCGGATCCGGGTCGTCCCCGTCCGGGCGGGACGCCTCCCGCCCGGCGGCAGCGGAGAGCAGCGCCGTGGAGTACGCCCACTCCAGGACGTTGAGGAGCTGTACGGGGCTCTCGACGAAGGCGAGCGTGCCGCCCGCCCGTCTCCCCCGGGCGCGCGCCCCGTCCCGTCCGCTTCGGCTCACTGCGCGGCTCCGTCAGGCCACGGCCGGCTCACGGCCGGCGCCGTCGGCACCCGCCTCGGACTCCTCCGCCTCCGCGACGACTCCCTTGACCCTGCGGAGCTTCTCCATCGGCTTCAGCTCGCTCTCGTAGACCTTCTTCACGCCGTCGCCCAGCGACTCCTCGATCGTGCGGATGTCGCGCACGAGCCGCTGAAGACCGCCCGGTTCGACGGACGCGGCCTGGTCGGAGCCCCACATGGCGCGGTCGAGGGTGATGTGCCGCTCGACGAAGCAGGCGCCGAGCGCGACGGCGGCCAGGGTGGTCTGCAGGCCGGTCTCGTGGCCGCTGTAGCCGATCGGGACGTTCGGGAACTCGCGCTCCAGGGTGTGGATCATCCGCAGGTTCAGTTCGCCCGCCTGCGCCGGGTAGGTCGAAGTGGCGTGGCAGAGCACGATGTTGGCGCTGCCGAGGACCTCGACGGCGTGCCGGATCTGCTTCGGCGTCGACATGCCGGTGGAGAGGATGACCGTACGGCCCGTGGCGCGCATGGCGCGCAGCAGCTCGTCGTCGGTGAGGGAGGCGGAGGCCACCTTGTACGCCGGTACGCCGAACTTCTCCAGGAAGGCGACGGATTCGACGTCCCACGGCGAGGCGAACCAGTCGATGCCGCGCTTCGCACAGTGCTCGGCGATGGCGCGGTAGCCGTCCTCGTCGAACTCGACGCGGTGCCGGTAGTCGATGTACGTCATGCGGCCCCAGGGGGTGTCGCGCTCGACGTCCCACTGATCGCGCGGCGTGCACACCTCGGGGGTGCGCTTCTGGAACTTCACCGCGTCGCAGCCGGCTTCGGCGGCGGCGTCGATCAGCGCGAAGGCGTTCTCCAGCTCGCCGTTGTGGTTGATGCCGATCTCGCCGGTGACGTACACGGGGTGGCCGGGGCCGACGGTCTTGGCGCCGAGGGTGCGCAGCCGGTTGGTGCTCGTGCTCATGAGGACTGGTCTCCTACGTCTGTCATCTGTCGTCGTACAGAGGTGAGTTGAGTCGTGGTCGGCCCGGTCGCCCGGGTCGCCGGGGTCAGAGGGACGGGCCGAGCAGCCAGGAGGCGATCTCGCGGATCGCGCCCTCGCCCCCGCGCTCCCGGGTGATGGCGCGTGCCGCCTCGCGTACGGCCTCGTGCGCTCCGGCCACGGCGACGGGCCAGCCGACGAGGTTGAAGCAGGGCAGGTCGTTGACGTCGTTTCCGGCGTAGAGCACGCGCTCGGGCTCGATGCCCTGCTCCTCGCACCACTGCTTGAGTGCGAGGTCCTTGCGGTCGATGCCGTGCAGTACGGGGATGCGCAGCTTGCGGGCCCGTGCGGCGACGACCGGGTTCTGCTCCGTGGAGAGGATCAGCAGCTCCAGCCCGTCGCGGCGCAGCGCGGCGATGCCGAGGCCGTCGCCGCGGTGCACGGCGACCAGCTCCCGTCCCTCGGAGTCGATCAGCACCCTGTCGTCGGTCTGGGTGCCGTCGAAGTCGAGTACGACCGCGTCGACGTCCTCGCGTCCGGGCAGCGCTCGGGGGCGCGGCGCGTCGAGCAGGGGCGCGAGCGCGCGGGCGCGGGCGAGGTCGTGCGGGTCGTCGACCTCCAGGACGCGGGCCGGGTCCGTACGGACGGGCTCGGTGCGTCCGAAGAAGCGGTGTCCGGCCTTGCGGAAGCCGGCGGCGTCCATGGCGTACGCGGCGCCGGTCTCCAGCAGGTCCTGCGGGCGGTCCTGGCGGCGGGGGCGGAAGGACTTGTCGTGGTTGACGCCGAACCCGCCGGTGGCGTCGGGGAGTCGGCCCGCGGGGGCCGCACCTGTGCCGGCGTCGGCATCGGCGCCGTCGCGCCAGACGAAGCCGTGGAAGGGGGCGACGGTCAGAGCGCTGTCCGCGCCGCCCTCGACGACCGCGCCGGCCACGGCGTCGACGTCCTCGCGGGTGAGGAACGGGCTGGTGCACTGCACGAGCAGCACCGCGTCGACGGGGACTCCGGTACGGGACTCGCACACGTCGACCGCGTGCAGCACGGCGGCCTCGCTGGTCGCGGTGTCCCCCGCGATCTCCCGTGGCCGCTGGACGACTTGGGCTCCCGCGGCGCGCGCCGCGGCGGCTATCGCGTCGTCGTCGGTGGAGACCGCCACGTCCGTGACGAGGTCCGCGCCGAGGCAGGCGCGTACGGCCCGTACGACCAGCGGGTCGCCGCCGACGGTGGCGAGGTTCTTGGCGGGTACGCCCTTCGAGCCGCCGCGGGCGGGGATCACCGCGAGGACGCGGCGGGGCGGTGCGGCCCGGCCCCCGGTCGCGGC
>NZ_LJGW01000160.1:0-255 GCF_001751255.1 Streptomyces nanshensis
CGCCCGCGCGGGCGCCGACGGACGCTCGTCGGCCCCGGCGGCCTCCGCCAACGCCGCGCAGAACGTCGGCAGTCGGGCCACCACGGCGAGCCCGGCCGGTGCCCGGTACGCCTCGTCCGGGTCGTCCGTGACGAGCGCGAGCCGGGTGCCCGTACGCACCAACGGCCCCTCCTCGTACGGATACTGGCGGAAGACCGGCGCCCCCACGCTCAGCACCGCGTCGTACGCACCGAGCGCCTCGCGCAGCCGCCCCCG
>NZ_LJGW01000160.1:329-13279 GCF_001751255.1 Streptomyces nanshensis
CCTGCCACACCGGTGCGTCGAACCGTTCCGCGAGACGCGTCAGCGCGTGCCAGGTGCCGGGGTCGTCCGCTCCGGCCCCCACGACCAGCGCGGGCGCGGACGCCTCGTGGAGCAGCGCGGCGACCTCGGCCACGGCCTCCGGATCGGCCGAGCCCGGCAGACGCAGCGCGTCCGGCGCGGGCAGCGGCACCTCCTCGGCGGGCTGCGCCCAGTCGTCCATCGGCACCACGACCAGGGCGGGACCGCGCAGCGTACGGGCGGCGTGCGCGGCTCGCGCGATCGCTCCGGGCACGTCCTGGGCGCGCGGCGGCGTTTCCGTCCGTACGGGGTGATCGCCCGCGAGCTGCTCCAAGTCCCCGGCGAGAAAGGGCTCTTGGACGAGATGTCTGCGGTCCTGCTGCCCGACGAGCACGACGAGCGGCGCCCGGTTGACGCGCGCGGTGGCCAGCGCCCCCACCGCGTTGCCCAGGCCCGCCGTGGTGTGCAGCAGCACGAGCGCGGGCGCCTCGCGCGCGAGGGCGTAGCCGGTGGCGGCGCCGACGACCGAGCCCTCGTGCAGGGCGAGGACGAAGCGGATGTCGCCGGGGAGACCGACGAGGAAGGGCACCTCGGTCGAGCCGGGGTTGGCGAACACGGTGGTCAGATCGTGCCGGCGCATCACGTCGAGCGCCGCGTCGCGGACGGTGGGCATGGCTGGGTGACTCCTGTTGCCGGGGCCGGGCGGTGGCGTGGCGCCGGGCCGCCCGGCTCGTCGTGCGTGCTCGTACTCGTACTCGTACTCGTACGGGTGCCTGTGCGGGTGCCGTGCTCGTACGCCGGAACGGCCGGCCGGCCCGGGTCCGCTGCCGGCCGGACACGGCGAACCGCTCCAACCGGCCGCCGCCCGGGCCCCGTTCAGACCTCGACGGGCGGCCGGTAGCGGACCTGGGTGAGGATGCCGAAGCCGACGACGACGATCGCCGCGTCCATCCACACCGCGGCCGTCCACCCTCCGGTGCTGTCGCGCAGCACACCGCTGATCGCCGGGGAGAGCACGGCGCCCATCTCGCCGATGAGGTTCTCCATGCCGAACGCGGAACCGCGCAGCCGGGCCGGCGCCAACTCCGCGGTCAGCGCGTGCCCGACGGGCTGGAGCGCGTTGAAGAACAGGCTCGCGGTGAACAGCAGCAGCCCCATGACCCACAGCGACGGATGCGCCGCGGCGCTGAGGTACCAGGCGAACAGCAGCGTCAGCACGGCCTGGACGCCGGTGAAGGTCAGCATCATCCCCTTGCGTCCCCAGCCGCGCCGCAGCCCGTAGTCCGAGAGCCAGCCGCCCGCGGGGAAGCCGAGGATGCCGGCTCCGGCGTTGAAGCCCGCGGTCAACGCGGCGCTCATGAACGAGGAGTTGGCGGCGCCGGCGACGATGGAGACCGACCAGAAGCTGAAGAACCACAGGTTCCACAGGATGGCGATGTTGCAGACGTAGAGCAGGAACAGATCGCGGTTCTTGATGACGGGCCCGATCTCGGTGCCCTTGCGCGCCAGCGCGAAGAGCACCAGCCCTACGGCGAGGGCGACTTCGAGCAGCGCGACCCACAGCTCGGAGAGCCCGGCGCCCGTGCCCACCCAGTACACGCCCATCACCAGCGCGAGCGAGACGGCGGAGTAACCGCCCAGATGCAGGGACGCCTTGCTGACCCCGGAGAAGCTGAGATGCTCGCGGAACCACCAGGCGACGCCCACGCCGACCACGACGGTGGCCAGCCCCAGCACCCAGAAGACCATCCGCCACGCCTCGACCCCGTCGAGGAACAGCCTGCCGAACTCGATGAGTTCGGGCGTGAAGACGGTCGCGATGGTGATGCCGAGCGAGAGCCCGGTGATGACGACGCCCATCGCGAGGCTGCGGTCGCGCTCGGGTGTGGCGGCGGTGATGAGGCTGCGGTCGTTGGAGTAGAAGGCGCCCTCGCCGAGTCCGGTGACGACGCGTACGACGATGAACGCGACGAGCCCGCCGATGAAGCCCGTCAGCATCGTGGCGACGCCCGCCCACAGCAGGCTGACGACGATGAGGGTGCGGTGCCCGTAGCGGTCGCCGAGATAGCCGCCGGGGAACTGCGTGAGCATGTATCCGGCGAAGAACAGCCCGCCGACGAGACCGCCGAGGGCGTGGGGGTTCTCCGCGTCGGCGAGGAAGCCCACGCCGTTGTCGATCATCCACGTCACGACGGGACCGGTGACGGCTCTGTCGGCGGCGCTGACCGTCCAGCCCAGGAGCAGCAGCACCCACAGGGTGTGCCAGGAACGCCAGCCGCGGCCCGGGGCGGCGTCTGCCGTGCCCGGCCCGGACGGTGACGTGGCGGTGGACGGAACGGCGTCGGCGGGCGGGCCGACCGCCGAACCGGTCGGTGAGTTCGCTGGGGACGGGTCTCCCGGTGCGGCCTTCATGGGCTCTCCGTTGCGGTTGTCACGGTGCGTCCGGACGCCTCGGGGGCGGACGTCCGAGCGGACGCGGACCGCCGGTCAAACTAGACTCGCGGAGTGGCATGCGGAACATGCTGCGATAGCTTTTCTGCCATGCCGAAAAAACAGGGGGGCGCTCCGGGTGCTCCGGCCACGCGGCGCCCACGGACCACACGAAGAACGCCCAGCACACCGACCACACCGAGCACTTCGGGCTTGGCGGGCACATCCGGTACGTCGAGCGTGCCGGGCACGGCGGAGGCGCCGGCGTCCCGCGGGCAGCCCGGGGACGTCTACGCCGCCAGCTCCGTCGACAACGCCCTGCGCACGCTGGTGTATCTGCGCGGCCACCACAGCGTCCGCGTCACCGACATCAGCGACCACCTGGGCGTCGCACGCTCCACCGCGCACCGGCTGCTGACGACGCTGCGCGGCCACGGCTTCGTCGAACAGGAGCCCGGCGGACGCCGCTACCGCCTCGGCCCCGTCCTGCTGGGCCTGACCCGCGGACCCGTCGACGAACCGGCCCTGGTCCACGTCGCCCACAGCCATCTCGCTCAACTGCGGGACGCCGCGGGCGAGACGACCAACCTCCTCGTCCTCGACGGCCCCGACTCCCGCTTCGCCGACGGCGTCGAGGGCCCGCATCCGCTGCGGGTCGGTACACGTACGGGCGACCGGGTGCCCGCGTACGCGACGGCCGGCGGCAAGGCGCTGCTCTCCGAGCTCTCCCCCGAGGCCGCGCGCACCCGCTACCGCCGCGGCCTGACCGCGCTGACCTCGGCGACCCTGCCCGACGTGGACGCGCTCATAGCGGATCTCGCCGCCACCCGCACCCGCGGCTACGCCCTCAACATCGACGAGAGCGTGACGGGTGTGCACGGCGTCGGGGTCCCCGTACGAGACCGCTTCGGCACCTGCGTCGCGGCGCTCACGGTCGCCGCCCCGAGCATCCGCCTCGGCACCGCCCGCGCGGCCGAACTCGCCCCGCTGCTGCGGCAGACGGCGGAGCGGATCGGGGCGGAGCTGTAGCGGACCCGAGCACGGTGGGGTGCGGTGGGACGCGGTGCGGTGCGTCGGGGGGCGGCGTGTGCGCCGGTCCAGAACGGAATCCGGCCGTCCGGGTTGCTCCGCGGCCGAAAGCCGCCCGCGTCACGGCGTCCGTGTACGGAAAGCCTCCCTCCGGCAGTACGCACAGCACGACAGGGAGGAACGACCAGGGTGGCATTCGGCATCGGGCGCATCGTCAAGGCAGTCGAGGACCTGTCCGTACAGATCTCCGGAATCAGCACCGACCTCAACACCGCCGTCGCACAGAGCGGTGCCGACCTCGGCACGGAACTCGCCGACATCCGCCGTATCAGCGAAGCCAACAGCCGCGAACTCGCCGCCGTACGCCGGGAGATCGCCGAGGTGTGCGCCCTGGTCGAGAGCCGGTGCGCCGAGCCCGCCGGGCCAGGAGGCGGCGCGGCCGTCCTCGCGGCGCACGCCGTTCCCGATGCCGTACGCCCGTCCTTCGACGGCCCGTTGGAGCCGCCGTACGACTCCCCCGCCGACGACCCAGCCTCCTCCCCGCACGACGCCCCGCTCGGCTCCGCCGTCGATCTCTCCGACGACCATCCGCACCACGACCTCCTCGCACACGCCGCCGGCGTCGCCCGCGCCGAACTGGTCTGCCACGCCGACACCTGGGCGTTCATCGCCGAACAGGCAAGCAGGGGCGAGCACTTCCGGATGCCGGCGGGCTGTACCGCGGGCAGTACGACCGGCGCGTGCGACGGCATCGTCGAACTCACCTTCTCCGGCCGTACGTTGATCGCGATCGCGGACGCGCTCTGGGAGGTCACCCAGTCCCCGGACGCCTCCCCGGGCACCCACCACCTCGCCGCCCAGATCTACAACCGCTTCCACGCCGCCGTGGCGGACATCGCCCCGCACGGCACGGGCGCCCCGGTCCGCATCGTCATCGACGACCGCGCCCCGGCCGCCCCGTCCCCCGAACCACCCGCGGAACGCGACCCGGTGGGCAGCCCGGCGGGCTGACGGGCACCCCGCACGACGGGGGGGGGGCGGCACCCCGGTCCCCTACGCGCCCCGCTGCCCGGTGGCAGCGGGGACTTCGGGAGGGGCCGCCCGGCTAACTGGCGCCGTCGTCCTCGGGCCGGCCGTCCCCAGGCGGGTTGTCCGCGGGCGGATCGTCTTCGGGGCGATCGTTTTCGGCGGTCGGCGTGGCCGGGTCACGGAGGTCGATGTGGATATCGACGTGCGGATCGTGGACGGTACGGGGTCCGTGCGTGAGATCGCGGAGAGCATCCGAAAGGGAGGTGTAAAGCACTCGGGCTTGTGCCCCGGCTCCGGGTTCTTCGCCGGATGTGCGGCTGCTCTGCCGTTCGCGGAGAACGGCGAGAGCGGCGATGAGGGACGGCCCGGAGAGAGCGGCTCGGATACGTCCGTGGTCGAGGGCTTCGACCTTGTCGGGAACCCGGAAGTACCGCTCATGGGCGACGTTTTCCACGAGGTACGCCCAGAGGTCGCGATGACAGGCCAGTCGGACCGTGCTGATTCGAGCGGCTGCGTCGAGCGCTTCCAGGTGCCGCTGCCCGTCGCCATCGTCTGACGCATGGCTGGTCGGGGCTTCTTGTGAAGCGGGGGGCGGTACCGGTTCTGGTTCCGGCTCGGGCTCGGGCTCGGGCTCGGGTGCCGGCTCCGGCTCCCGTTCGGGCTGAGTTTCCGGCTCCGGTTCTGACCGAGTCACCGGCCCGGGTCGGGATTCGGTGAGATGGAGACGGCTGACGTCTGCACGGACGGCTTCGATACGCGAGGCAAGATCCTGACGCGTTTGGTTACTGGCGTCATTGAGCTGGGTGCAGGTCTCGTTGAGGGCACCGTTCAGCAGGGCACGGGTCTCCTCGGCGGAGCTGCTCACGTGGGTGCGGGTTTCGCCCAGGCCGATGTGGAAGGTCGAGTTGAGGGCTTCCACGCGGGTGGTGAGTGCCTGGAGTTGGTCGGCGAGATTCTTGACTTCCGCCTCTAAACGGTCGATCCCGAAGGCCACCTGTTCCCCTCCCTGTTGGCGTTGACGAGGGATGCTCCCCGGAACCGGAAGGCACGAAGCGGCACATTTCAGTCGCGTCGTCCTGACCGGACGAACAGCCCGGATCGCCAAGCGGTGGCTGCTTTCCGGCCACCTCACAAGCCCCTGAACTCCTCCATGCCGGGTGAGGGAGTTCACGGTCCGGCGCACTGCGCCCTCACTCAACGCAGTTCGCTGTCGACGCCCTCCCCCGCGCCCTCGTCTTCACCCTCGTCGGCGAGTGCGGCCGCGCAGGCGGTGAGGTCGGCGCAGAGCCGGCGCTCGGCCTCCGGGGTCAGAGCCGCCAGCATCCTCTTCTCCACGGCGTTGACGGCGTGATGCGCGGCGGCCAACTGCTCGCGTCCGGCAGGGGTCAGCTCCGTCGGCAGCGCCTTGCCGTGGCTGGGCGTCGCCGGTCGGGTCAGCAGCCCCCGGCGCTCCAGCCCCTTCAGCACCAGGTTCATCGACTGCCGGGTGACGAACACGGCCCGCGCCAGCTCCGATCCGGTCAGCCCCGGCTTCTGCCGCAGGACCTCCAGACAGGCGTACTGCGGGACGGTCAGATCCAGCGGGCGCAGCGCGCCGGTCATCGCCGCGCGCAGCGCGGTGGCCGCCTTCTTCAGTACGTAGCCCACCGACTCGTCGACCGGTCCCGGGCTCTCCACTTGACTCATGTCACCATGTTGACACAGACTTACGTGTCAACGTCCTGACACATGTTTCGAGGAGATTGCCATGACCGTCACCGGACCCGACTTCCTGGGCCTGCAAGTTCGCGACCTGGAGAAGTCCGCGCACTTCTACGAGACCCAACTCGGTCTCCAGCGGGCGCAGGGCGCACCGCCCCACGCCGTCGTCTTCGCCACCGAGCCCATCGCCTTCGCCGTCCGCGAGCCGCTCCCCGGCGTCGATCTCGACGCCACGCCCCGCCCGGGGCTCGGGGTCGTGCTGTGGCTGCGGTCCGACGACGCCCAGGCGGTGCACGACAAGCTCGCCGCCGCCGGCGTCGAGATCACCGTCGCGCCCTTCGACGGCCCGTTCGGCAGGACCTTCACCTTCGCCGACCCCGACGGCTACGCGGTCACCGTCCACAGCCCGAACTGACCAGGGGGGCGCGCCGCCCCCGCCGCGGCGCGGGAGACTGCCGGCCATGGAGTTCTTCTGCTACCACCGCGACCGGCCCGGCTCGATGCCGCTGCGTCACGAACTGCTCGAAGCGCACTGGTCGTACATGGACGGGTACGCGTCGGAGATGATCGCCCGGGGGCCGACGTTCTCCGGGCCGGACGAGGTGCTCACCGGCAGCGTGCACGTCCTCGACCTCGCCGGTCCGGCGGCCGCCCGCGCGTTCGCCTTCGACGAGCCGGGCTACCAGGCCGGCGCGTACCGGGACGTGCTGCTGCGACGGTGGCACAACACATTGGGGTGCACGATGTGGGACTTCCCCGGCGGCCGGACCGGCGGCGACCGCTTCCTGGTGCTCGGCCTGGCCGCACCCGCACCCGCCGCGGACACCACCGCGCCGCCGCCCGACGCCGACGAACTGATCGCCTACGGGCCGCTGTTGTCCGACGACGGCGACCTGTGGCTGGGCACGGCGGCACTGATCCGCGCCCCGGACCCGCAGACGGCACGCGCCGTCCTGACCCCCGGCCGCTACGCGGACGTCGAGGTCCACCGATGGCGCTTCGGCGGCCGTCCGTCCTGACGCGCCGCCCGCGGCCGATCTGGGCCCTGTGCACACTGCAGCAAGCGAGAGACCGCACCAGCTCACCGGAGACGCTGCCTCACTCTGTGTCCTTGGGGTGGCTCGGCGACGCATACACGAGGATCACCGTGCGCGCCTCGTCGTCGATCAGATACCGCACTCGGCCCCCCGCGGTCACCTCGTACTCCCACTGATCGAGCAGCCTGCCTTTCCACTCACGCTGCTTCAGATTGCCCCGGAGCGCGTGCTGCCGATTCCAGTCGCCGTGCGACCGGGGATCGGCACGTAACGCGTCCAGACACCGGGAGGTATTCGTCAGCGCAGCCCGGCACAGCTCTTCCCAACCGACTGCGGCCTCGGTGGTGCCGTGGACGACATTCCAGCCCTCCAGGGGCGGCACACTGACGCGGTCGCCCTTCTTCGGGCTCACTCGTGAACCCTGGCAGGCCCCAAGTCGAGCCCGGTCAGCGGCCGTGCCGCATCCTTCGCCTGATCCGGGTCGGCCTTGATGCGGGCAGTGGCCCGCCACGACACGATCGCCCGGTGTACGGCCTCCGTGGCGTCCAGTTCGGCGGCATCGGACAGCGCCTGGAACAGTTCAACGGCGAACTCGCGAACCTCCTCGTCCTCCAGGTGCCGCACCCACGGGAACAGGTCGGGCATGCCCAGAAGCAGGCTCTTGAAGCCGCTGTCCCGCTTCATCAGTGCGAGGAACAGCCGGGAGGCGATGTTCAGGTTCTCGTCGTGGCGCTCGGCGACCTCGGCAGTGGTCAGTATGAAATCGGAGCCGTCGCGGTGCGTGACGAGGACGCGCCCCAGGGCGGCGGCCTTCTCGGCGACGCCCTTCGGGTTGCGGGAGAGGTCGGTGAAGGTGACCGACTCGGCGGGTGCGGTACTCATACCTCAGAGCATACTCAGACCGTACTCTGATTTCCACCGACCCAGCGCAGCACCTCCCCCGCTCCGAGCCTTGAGGAGCGGGGGTCGCGAGCAAGGTCGCTAGACGTTGCCTTGGTCGACAGGGGTTGTGGCGGGGTACCGGTCGATGGTGATGACGACCGGGGTGTCGTGGCCTTGAGGCCCGTGCCGGAGTCGTTCGACGGTGCTGCCTGTCTGCTCATACAGAGTGACGGCGAGGGCCCAGTCGACGAGTTCGGCGTTGCTCGCGTGAGGGCTGTGGGCGATGGTCCACAGGGCCGTGAGGATGGCGGCGAGGGAGCGGCCGGAGATGGTCGTGACGAAGCGCGGCGACTCCCCGATGCGGGCAGACCGGATTCCGCAATTCTGTATGGCCTCGGTGACCCAGTTCTCGGTTCTGCCGACGAGTTCGACAGTCTCTTCCCGGGTGAAGAAGGCGAGTTCACCGTCAGGTTGAGAGACGCGATGCTCAACTATTTCCGCTAGGCGCCCCAAGACGCCTGTCAGGCTGCTCTCTTCAGGCATGGCGCCTGCTGGGTTCGACTGCGCGAGCACCACGTTCTCGCGGATGTCTTCGACGGTGATCGTGATTCGGGCACCGTCGCCGTGGTGGTGGAGTTCCCTGCGGTGGCTTTTGTCCTTGAGGAACCGCACGCCGGTCTGCGTCAGAAGTCAGAGAAAAAGGGGGTGGCACCTCCGCACAGGTGCCACCCCCCGGGTTTCCCGGGCCCGTCCCGCCGCCGGTGAGGTTGCGCGGGCGCGGGGCGGGTCGGGAAGAACGTCCCGCTCAGTCCCTGGCCGCCGCCCGGCCCGCCTCCAGGCGTGCGACCGGGATGCGGAAGGGCGAGCAGGAGACGTAGTCGAGGCCCACCTCGTGGAAGAAGTGCACCGACTCGGGGTCGCCGCCGTGCTCGCCGCAGACGCCGAGCTTGAGGTCGGGCCGTGTCGCCCGGCCCTTCTCGACGGCGAGGCGGACGAGTTCGCCGACGCCGTCCTTGTCGATCGTCTCGAACGGGGAGACGCCGAAGATCCCCTTCTCCAGGTACGCCGTGAAGAAGCTGGCCTCCACGTCGTCCCGGCTGAACGCCCACACCGTCTGCGTCAGGTCGTTGGTGCCGAAGGAGAAGAAGTCGGCGCACTCGGCGATCTGGCCGGCCGTCAGCGCGGCACGCGGCAGTTCGATCATCGTGCCGAGCGTGAGGTTCAGTTCGACGGAGTGCCGCTCCTCGACCTCGGCGATGACCGCCTCCGCCTCCTCGCGGACGATCTCCAGCTCCTGCACGGTGCCCACCAGCGGGATCATGATCTCCGCGCGGGGGTCGCCGCCGGCGGACTTCCGTTCGGCCGCGGCCTCGGCGATCGCCCGTACCTGCATCGTGAAGAGTCCGGGTACGACCAGGCCCAGCCGCACACCGCGCAGGCCGAGCATCGGGTTCTGCTCGTGCAGCCGGTGCACGGCCTGGAGCAGCCGCAGGTCGTTCTCGTTGGCGTCCTTACGGGACTCGGCGAGCGCGACCCGTACCGACAGCTCGGTGATGTCGGGCAGGAACTCGTGCAGCGGCGGGTCGAGCAGCCGCACGGTCACCGGCAGCCCGTCCATCGACTCGAAGAGCTCGACGAAGTCGCCCTCCTGGAGCGGCAGCAGGCCCTCCAGCGCCTCGTCCCGTTCGTCCTCGGTGTCCGCGAGGATCAGCCGCTCGACGAGGCTGCGCCGCTCGCCGAGGAACATGTGCTCGGTACGGCACAGGCCGATGCCCTGGGCGCCGAAGCGGCGGGCGCGTGCGCCGTCCTCGGCGTTGTCCGCGTTGGCGCGTACGCGCAGCCGGCGCACCCGGTCCGCGTACGCCATGATCCGGTGGACGGCCTTGACCAGTTCGTCGGCGTCGTCGGCGCCCGCGTGCATGCGGCCCTCGAAGTACTCGACGACGGGCGAGGGAACGACCGGAACCTCGCCGGCGTAGACGCGTCCCGTGGAGCCGTCGATCGAGACGACGTCGCCCTCCTCGATCACCTTGCCGCCCGGCGACTTCAGGCAGCGCCGCTTGGTGTCGACCTCCAGCTCCTCGGCGCCGCACACACAGGTCTTGCCCATGCCGCGGGCGACGACGGCCGCGTGGGAGGTCTTGCCGCCGCGCGAGGTGAGGATGCCCTCGGCGGCGAGCATGCCGTCCAGGTCGTCGGGGTTGGTCTCACGGCGGATGAGGATGACCTTCTCGCCGGAGCGCGACCACTTGATCGCGGTGTACGAGTCGAAGACGGCCTTGCCGACGGCCGCTCCGGGCGAGGCGGCGATGCCCCAGCCGATCTCGTCGGCGTCCTGGATGCCGCCGTTGCCGTCGAAGCGGGGGAACATGAGCTGGGCGAGCTGGTTGCCGTTGACGCGCTGGAGCGCCTCGGCCTCGTCGATGAGTCCCTGGTCGACGAGCTGGGTGGCGATACGGAACGCGGCGGCGGCCGTGCGCTTGCCCACGCGCGTCTGCAGCATCCACAACTTGCCGCGCTCGATGGTGAATTCGATGTCGCACAAGTCCCTGTAGTGGTTCTCCAGGGTCTCCATGATCTGCATGAGCTGGTCGTACGAGGGCTTGTCCAGCCGTTCCAGCTCGGCGAGCTGCACCGTGTTGCGGATGCCGGCGACGACGTCCTCGCCCTGTGCGTTCTGCAAGTAGTCGCCGTAGACGCCCTGTTGGCCGGTGGCGGGGTCGCGGGTGAAGGCGACGCCGGTGCCGGAGTCGGGGCCGAGGTTGCCGAAGACCATCGAGCAGACGTTGACGGCCGTGCCCAGGTCCTGCGGGATGCGCTCCTGGCGGCGGTAGAGCTTGGCGCGCTGGCCGTTCCAGGAGTCGAAGACCGCCTTGACGGCGAGGTCCATCTGCTCGCGCGGGTCCTGCGGGAAGTCGCGGCCGGTCTCCTTGAGCACCAAGTGCTTGAACTTCTCGGCCAGCGCCTGCATGTCGGCGGTGTCCAGGTCGACGTCGCTGGTGACGCCCTTGAGGCTCTTCGCCTGCTCCATCGCCTCGGAGAAGACCTCGCCGTCCATGCCGAGGACGGTGTCGCCGAACATCTGGATGAGGCGGCGGTAGGAGTCCCACGCGAAGCGCTCGTCGCCGGACTGCGCGGCCAGGCCGTGCACCGAGTCGTCGGAGAGCCCGATGTTGAGGACGGTGTCCATCATCCCGGGCATGGAGAACTTCGCACCCGACCGCACGGAGACCAGCAGCGGGTCGTCGGCCTGGCCGAGCTTCTTGCCCATCTTCCGCTCCAGCGCGTCGAGATGGGCGCTGACCTCTTCGCGGAGCGCGGGCGGTTCGGCGCCGCTGTCGAGGTAGACCTTGCACGCCTCGGTCGTGATGGTGAATCCCGGCGGGACCGGGAGCCCGAGGTTGGTCATCTCGGCGAGATTGGCCCCCTTGCCACCGAGGAGGTCCTTGAGATCCTTGTTGCCCTCTGTGAAGTCGTAGACGAACTTCTGCGCTGCTGCGTGATCCGGCACGGGACTCGACCCCTTGTGGACGGCTGGCCTGACGGCGGGGAGCGTACCCAGATCGAAGGCAGGGGCGTACGTCCAGCGCTACGCCAAAGGGCCGTAACCACCCGGACGGCGAGGATCGAAGGCGAGCGCCCTCACGCGCGGCCGCAAAGATCGGCTACACAAGTCGAATTCACAACTCCGGGACGCCACCGGAGACCCGTCGGCGAGCACGCAGAGTCAGCACGTTCTTCGGGCCGTGAATCTAGGACGGGTAAAGTCCCGGCTTGCTCCTTGGAGATCTGGACCGCCCAGGTGAGCGCTCATCTGAGCGATGGGTTGATCAGGGTGGCGAGAATCACGCCCAGGAGGGACCGCCAAGTCTCAGCATGCGGACGCCTGCGGGGGCTCTGTGCCGGGCTCGTCCGGCGTCGTCCGGCCTCGTCCGGGGTCATCCGAGAGAGGTCCGGGGCGTTCGTCCGGCCGAGCGGCCCGGCACCGCCGCTTCGGGAACGGCGCCGCCGCGGGAACGGTGACGGCCCGGGGGCCGGTCCACCGTCTCAGGCCCGCGTCTCAGGCTGCCGTCTCAAGCCGCAGCCGGGCGCACCTGCGCCAGCAGCTCCTGGAGGCGCAGCCCGCGCCGTACGTCCGGGTCGGGGGCGCGCCTGCCGCGTACGGCCTCCGCGAACTCGCGGCGCAGCACCGGCCAGCACTCCTCGTGGTCGAACTCCTCGGCGTCGTAGACGAGTTCGCCTTCCTCGCCGTACAGCTCGACCCTGGTGTGCGCGCGGGCGAGCCGTATCGCGCCCGACAGGGACGCCTGGCTGACGGCTCCGTTCTCGTGCTCGCAGGTCAGCTCGATCCAGCGCCGTGGGTCTCCCGTACCGCGGACGGACGCTATCGGTCCGACGGCGAGGTCGAGCAGGTCCAGCAGATGCGGGCCGAGGTCGAGCAGCGCGCCGTGCTCCAGGCGCCAGCCGGTGGCCATCTCGCCGCCGAGGAACGCGCCGTGCAGATAGCAGGAGCGGGCGCCGGTGACGGTCGACTCCCGTGCGCGGGCGAGGAATTCACGGGTGACGGGGTGGTATCGCTTGCTCAGTACGAGCTGGGCGACGGTGCCGGCGGACTCCGCCGCGTCGGCGAGCGCACGTGCCGAGGCCAGGTCGGGGCCGAGCGGCTTCTCCAGCAGCAGGGCGCGGCCCGCCCGTGCGGCGCGTACGGCCAACTCGGCCTGGACCGCGGGCGGTACGGCGAAGGCCACCGCCTCGCACCGGTCGAGGAGTTCGTCGAAGGAGGCGGCCGTGGCGGCTCCGTGGGGCGCGGCCACCGCCGCCGCG
>NZ_LJGW01000159.1:0-225 GCF_001751255.1 Streptomyces nanshensis
CGGGAGCGGCGCGGCCACCGCCGAGGCGCCGACCAGCGCCGCTCGCAGAAACGTCCGACGGGAGTTCGTACGCACACATCCTCCAGGTGCGAAGGGAACAGAAGCCCTGGGCGGTACGGGTCAAGTACGGCCTGCGGTACGGGAGTTGACGCCTGCGCCGCATGATGACGCCGCGGCGGACGGCCGCGCCCGGGGTGAGCGAAAGCCTCCCGGCGGGACCACGCG
>NZ_LJGW01000159.1:259-3052 GCF_001751255.1 Streptomyces nanshensis
CGACTCCGCGTCATGCGCGCAGTCGGGGCCGTACGTGTCCACGCCCGTGCGCCGGGACGGCGGCCGGGACGTCCCGAACGGACGTGTGGACGGCGGCGGTCGGGGCGGTACGCCGGGCCCCGGGCCCGCGCCCGGCACGACCGTGCGGCTGTTCCGCTCAGCCGGAGACCCGGGCGACGAGCACGCAGGCGTCGTCCTCCCGCTCGCCGCTGCCGAACTCCTCCACGACGCGGCGTACGCACTCCCGCGCCGACTGCCCTTCGCTGAAGTGCGGCGCGAGAGCGAGCAGCCGCTCCGGCGCCGTGCCGCCGTGCCGTCCCGTGCCGCCTCCGGGCCGCTCGTCCTGCGGTGCGAGACCGTCGGTGTGCAGCACCAACAGGTCGCCGTCCCGGAGCACTTCGGTGCACTGCCCGTACGCGGCGACCGGGGTGGCGCCCAGCAGCACGCCCTCCGGCGGGCTCAGCACCCGTCCCGTACCGCCGCGGAAGAGCAGCGGCGCCGGATGCCCCGCCTGCGCCCAGGTCAGGGTGCGCTCGCGCGGCTCGTACCGGCAGCACACCGCGCTGCCGAGCGCGGGCTGCGCGGAGCCGTCCAGCAGCCGGTTCAGATGCCCCATCAGCGCCTCCGGCGCGACACCGGCCAGCGCCATGCCGCGGATCGCGCCCAGCAGCGTCGCCATCCCGGAGGCCGCGGCCACGCCGTGCCCGGTCAGGCCGCCCGCGCTCAACAGCGTCGCGCCGCCGGGCAGTTCGAGTGCGTCGTACCAGTCGCCGCCGGCCATCGCACTCATCGCGGACGGCAGAAAGTGCGAGGCGACGTCGAGCGCCCCGGCGCGGCCCTCGGCTCCGTAACCGCCCGTACCGCCGGGCGGGATGCGCCGCGCGCCGCGCCACGGCGGCAGCACCGACTCCTGCAACTCGGCCGCGAGCCGGCGCTCGGCCTGCGCCGGCGGACGCTCGCGGCGCACCGTCTCGCGGATCTCGCGGACGGCCAGTTCGCTGCGGCGCAGTTCGCTGACGTCCCGTATCACGGCCCACATGGCGGCGGTGGCGCCCTGGGCGTCGAGCACGGGCTCGCCCAGCAGATGGAGGCTGCGTACGGCGGTGTCCGGCCGCATGATCCTCAGCTCACGGTCGATGGGCCTGCCGTCCACCAGACAGTCGGTGACGGCCGCCGCCAGCAGCGGCTGGTCCTCGGGGAGGACCCACGAGGGCAGTTCGTCCAGGGAGAGCGGGCCGTCCTCGGCGGTGCGCCCGAAGATCGCGTACAGCTCGGGGGACCAGGACACCTCGTCGGTCAGCAGGTTCCACTCGGCGCTGCCGGCCCGGCCGGTCAGCGGTGCGCGGCCGTCCTCCGTACCGGAGGCCCGTCCGCCCTCGCGGTCGCCGTCGCCGGGTCCCGTGCCGTGCGGATCCCCGCCGTACGCCTCGGCCGTCCCTGTCCCTGCTTCGGAATCTGCCTCCGCGCGCGCGGAGGCTCCCGCGCGGAGCTGCCCGAGGTGCTCCCCGAGGTCGTCGAGCTGGTGGACGGCCAGGTCGCACAGGGCGCGCCGCCAGCGTCGGGCCGGGTCCTCGGACTCCTCGCCGTCCGCGTCCCGCGCGCGCGGCCGTACGGCGTCGATCCCGCCGCGCAGATGCCGGGCCTGACTGATCAGCGCGTCGAGCGCTCCGCGCTCGGGCGGCTGGGAGGAGGTGCGGTCCGCATCGAGGTGGGAGGGCATCGAGGTCTCCGATACGGGAAGTGAGGGCTCGGTTACGACTGTTGCACAGCGTGCGACCGGCCGTAAGCGGTTTGCCGAAGCCGCCGGTGGCACGGCCGCGGACCCGCGCCGTGCGGCGCGCGGGGCACATCCCGGGTGCCGCGCGGAGCGGCGGCGGGCGGTGTGCCGTGCGCACCGGGTGGACGGGAGCGTCCGAGACGGCCGCCGAATGCCGGTAGGCTCCCGGTCCCGGGGGCGATCCCCTCATTCCGCTTGTCCGTCACGGACCAGGAGTAGAACGAGAGCCACCGGCAAGGATGCTGGTCAACGGAAAATCCCGTTGCCAGTCGAATACCCCGCACCGGATGCTGACCTTATGTTCGTCGATTCCGTCGATTCAGACATAGCGCCCAGCGGCACGCTGCTCGGCCTCCTCCAGAGGGGGCGCGGCGACGGCACGCTGCACGCGCTGGCTGCGCCGCGCGCCGAGGCGCTGGCCGCCCTGCGGCAGTGCGTACTCCACGACCCGCGGCGGGACTGGCAGATCGAGCACCGCTCGCTCTACTACGCACGGCTCCACATGGAGCTCGACGCCTCGCTCGACGACATCGAGGAACATCTCTTCTCCGCAGAGGACGCCCTGCCGGGCGGCGAGTGCGAGTCCCGTACGGGGCTGGCGCTGTCCGTGCTCGGCCACCTCGCCTCGTACGAGAACGCCGCGGCGACCGCGCTGCTGCGCCGCTATGCCACCTCGGGCGCCAACTGGCAGTGGGCACTGGACGAGTTGGCCGTCCGTGACGACGACGCCGGGCTGCGCGCCCTCGGGCCCGCCGTCCTCGCCCGCTTCCCGCAGACGCCCGCGGGCGACGCCGAACTGGCCGCCGCCGCACGGGAGTCCTTCGAACCGCGCCCGTGGCGGCTGTGGGCGGAGGACCCGGCACATCCCGAACAGGCCGCGCGCCTGGGCCGGGTGCGCGAGCAGGGCTGCTTCGACCGCTGGCAGCGCCAGTTGGGCGCGCAGGGTCCCCGGCCGGGCTGGAGCGTGCGCGAAGTCCTCGACTGGGCCCAGGACGGTTACGAGCAGCATCCGCGCG
>NZ_LJGW01000165.1:0-228 GCF_001751255.1 Streptomyces nanshensis
CGTCTTCTGCGTCCTGGCGAGCGCCCTGACCGCGGCGGCCGAGTCGCGTGCCGCCCGCAAGCCCGCGAACGAGGCGCTGGCGAAGCTGGGCGCTCCGCGCCGGCTGCTGCGGGGCGCGGCGGTGCTGCGCGCCGTCGTGCTGTGCGCCGTACTGGGAGCGCTGACGTGGGCGGTGGGGCAGCTCGCGGCGCTGCCGCTGACGACCTGACCGCGGCTCGACTCCCCGGC
>NZ_LJGW01000165.1:244-13997 GCF_001751255.1 Streptomyces nanshensis
CGGCCCTCTTCGTATGAAGGGGGCCGCCCCGCTGCCGTCGCCGCCTACGCTGACCGGATGCTGGATCACGAGATAGAGAGCCTCGGGGAGTTCGACGACGTCGTCGAGGCGACGGGCTCGCTCAGCGGCTGGCGGGTGCAGTCGGTGGATCTGCGGGAACGCGCCGCCGCCCTGTCCTCGGCGGAGACCGACGGCGCGGTCTTCCTGGGCTGCGCGATGGCGCCCGAGTCGGTCGCGGCCGTGCAGGAGCGCGGCGGACTGGTCTTCCCGCCGGTGCCGAGGCTGCCGTTCAACCCGTACCGCAGCAGGCTGTACGCGCCCGAGGAGCTGTACGCGGACCTGGCCGAGGGCTACGACCGCACCCCGGACGCCCGCTCGTACGGCTGGTTCCAGCGCACGAAGAACGACGGCGACGTCTTCTCCTCGATGCTCCGCGCCGTACACGACGACGCGGTCTCCGACGCCCTCGACGAACAGCTCGTCGGCGCACGGGTGGTGGGCGTCATGGGCGGCCACAAGCTGGCGCGCGGCAGCGGCGCCTACGCGGGCGCGGCCCGTCTGGGGCGCACGCTGGCCCGCGCGGGGCACACGGTCGCGACGGGCGGCGGCCCCGGTGCGATGGAGGCCGCCAACCTGGGTGCGTACGCCGCCCCGTTCGACGACGGCATGCTGGAGAAGGCGCTGGAGATGCTGGCGACGGCGCCGTCGTTCGAGGAGTCCGTCGGCGAGTGGGCACGGGCGGCGTTCGCGGTGCGCTCCGGCTGGCCGGACGGCGGCCCGTCCGTAGGGATCCCGACGTGGTTCTACGGGCACGAGCCGCCCAACGCCTTCGCGCAGCACATCGCGAAGTACTTCGTCAACGCCGTACGGGAGGACGGGCTGCTGGCCCGGTCGAACGCCGGGGTGGTCTTTCTGCCGGGCGCGGCGGGGACGGTGCAGGAGATCTTCGACAACGCGACGCCCAACTACTACCAGTCGCGCGGCGCCCCGACGCCGATGGTGCTCGTCGACGAGGAGCACTGGACGCGTACGCTGCCGTGCTGGCCGCTGCTCCAGGCGCTGGCGTCCGAGCGTCCGATGGCCGCGCGGATCGCGCTGGCCGCCTCGGTCGAGGAGGTCCCGCAGACGCTGGAGCGGCTGCGGGAGGCCGAACTGCCCGGCGGCTGACGGCACTTGACGGCACTTGGGCCCGCGCTCCGGCAGGCCGCTTCTGCGGACCGGCAAGTCCGGGCAGATTGCGTAGAGTTCAGCCGGCGCCGAGCCGGATCACGTCCCGCCCGTCGAAGGCGGCGCCGACCTCCGCACCGTTCGCCGGCGCCTCCCGCAGGGAGCACGAAGCCTCCAGGCGCGGCCCGTCGGCGGGGCGCAGCAGCAGCGTCACCGATGCGGCGTCGCCGCCGCGGAAGGTCCGCGCCTCGACGCGGCAGCGCAGCCCGTCCTCGGGTGCCGTGAGCCGTACGCCCGCGGGCCGTACGAGGAGACGGCACGCGCCCGGCGGTGTGCCGTCCTCCACGGGGAGCTTGCCCCAGGGGGTGTCGGCGACGGCGCCCTGCACGGTCGCGGCGACGACGTTGTCGAAGCCGAGGAAGCGGGCGACGAACTCCGAGGCGGGGCGCTGCCACACCTCCAGCGGCGTACCGGTCTGGGCGATGCGCCCCTCGTTCATCACCACGACACGGTCGGCCAGAACGAACGCCTCGCCCTGGTCGTGCGTCACGGCGAGCACGGTGGTGCGCAACTCGCGGAAGAGAGCGCTCAGTTCGACGACGAGCCGCTCCCGCAGGCCCCGGTCGAGCTGCCCCAGCGGCTCGTCCAGCATCAGCAGCCGCGGCCGGGGCGCCAGCGCCCGTGCGAGGGCGACGCGCTGCTGCTCGCCGCCGGAGAGGGCGGCGACGGGCCGGCGTTCGGCGCCGGGAAGGCCGACGAGGGCGAGGAGTCCGGCGACGCGTGTGCGTGCCTCGCGCCGCCCGGTGCCGCGCATGCGCAGCCCGAAGGCGACGTTGCCGCCGACGTCGCGCTGCGGGAAGAGCTGGTGGTCCTGGAACATCAGGCCGACTTCGCGCCGGTGCGGCGGCACCCCGTCCTGGTCGTGTCCGGAGAGGACGACGCGGCCCGTGCGGGGCGTGTGCAGTCCGGCGACGACGCGCAGCAGCGTCGACTTGCCGCTGCCGCTGGGGCCCAGCACACACACCGTCTCGTGGTCGGCGACGTCCAGGTCGACGCCGTCCAGCGCGCGCCGCCCTGCCTCGTACTCCGCCGTCACACCGTCGAGTCGCAGCATCTAGAACTCTCCCTGGGAGTGCGGGCGCAGGCGTTCCAGTACGAGGAGCGTCGCCGCGCACACGAGCATCAGCAGGGTGCTCATCGCCATCGCCTGCCCGTAGTTGACCTCGCCGGCGCGGCCGAGGAAACGGGCGACGGCGACGGGCAGCGTCGGTGCGTCGGGGCGTGCGATGAAGACCGTGGCGCCGAACTCGCCCAGGGAGACGGCGAAGGCGAAGCCCGCCGCGACGAGCAACGCCCGGCGCACCAGCGGCAGATCCACCTCGCGCCACGCCCGCAGCGGCGACGCCCCGAGCACCGCCGCCGCCTCGCGCAGCCGCACGTCGACCGCGCGCAGCACCGGCAGCATCGTCCGGATGACGAAGGGCACGCCGACCAGGGCCTGGGCGACGGGGACGATCATCCAGGACGAGCGCAGGTCCAGCGGCGGCTCGTCCAGCGCGATGAGGAAGCCGAAGCCGACGGTCACGGCGGAGGTGCCCAGCGGCAGCATCAGCAGGGAGTCGAAGCCGCGGACGAGCGCTCCGGCGGCGCCTCCGGAGGTACGGACGGTGAGCGCCGCCGCTGCCAGTCCTCCGGCGGCCAGCGCGATGAGCGTGGCGATCGCCGCGTACGCGAGGGAGTTCCCGACGGCGTCCAGCGGCGGCACGGTGAAGGTGGCGCTGCCCGAAACCTCCCCGAGGGCACGGTAGTTGGCCAGTCCCCAGCCGTCCGGGCCGTCGAAGGAGCGTGCCGTCAGCACGGCCAGCGGCACGAGGACCAGCAGAGCCGTCACGGTCAGCACGCCGCACAGCAGCGTCCACTGGGCACGGCCGCGGGGCCGCCGTGCGACGGACGCGGCGTCCACCATGCTCAGCGCGGCCCGCCGTCTGCTGACCGTACGGGCGTGCAGCGCGAGCAGCGTGCCGACGGCGGCGAACTGGACGAGCGTGAGCACGGCCGCCGTCGGCAGGTCGAGCAGCGCGGCGGTCTGCCGGTAGATCTCCACTTCGAGCGTGGCGTACCGGGGGCCGCCCAGCACCTGGATCACACCGAAGGAGGTGAAGGTGAAGAGGAAGACGATCAGCGCGGCGGCGCCCACGGACGGCGCGAGCGCGGGCAGCGTCACGCGCCGCCACGCCCCGAGGCGGCTCGCGCCGAGCACCCGCGCCGCCTCCTCCTGGCGCGGGTCGAGCTGCGCCCACAGCCCGCCCACCGTCCGTACGACGACGGAGTAGTTGATGAAGACGTGAGCGAGGAGGATCGCCCACACGCTGGTGTCCAGCCGCAGCCCCGCCCACTCCTCCAGCAGGCCGCCGCGTCCCAGCAGCGCCAGGAACGCCGAGCCGACGACGACCGTCGGCAGCACGAACGGCACGGTGACGACGGCGCGCAGCAGTTGCCTGCCGGGGAAGTCCAGCCGGGCGAAGACGTACGCGGCGGGCAGTCCGAGCGCGAGGGTCAGCGCGGTCGAGGCGGCGGCCTGCCACACGGTGAACCACAGCACCTGGGCGGTGTCGGTGGCGGCCAGGACGTCCGCGAGCCGCCCGAAGTGCCACCTGCCGGCGTCCGTTCGCAGACCGCGGGCGACGATCGCGGCGACGGGGTAGGCGAAGAAGACGCCGAAGAAGGCGACGGGCAGCGCGAGCAGGGCGAGCGGCAGGGCCGCGCCGCCGCCGCGCCGCGTACGGCGGGGACGGCCGGCAGCCGGGGCGCCGCCGCCGGGTCCGGTGGTGAACGCGCCGCCGGCGGGGGCCCGTTCGGGCACTACTTCACGACGAGCGACGTCCATGCGTCGATCCACTCTTCGCGGTGCGCGTCGATGACGCCCGGGTCCATGGCGGCCGGATCCTTGGGCGACCCGCCGTACTTGGTGAACACCTCGGGCAACTCGGCGTCCTCACGGGCCGGTTCGACGAACATCTGCAGCGGCATGTCCTCCTGGAAGGTCCTGCCGAGCATGTAGTCCAGCAGCGCCTTGCCGCCCTCGGTGTTGCGCGCCCCCTCCAGCAGTCCCGCGAACTCCGTCTGCCGGAAGCAGGTCCGCTCCGCGATGCCCGTGGGCGCCCGGTCGGGCAGCGGCTTCTTGCCGAGGACTTCGGCTGGCGGACTGGAGGCGTAGGAGACGACGAGCGGCCGGTCGCCCTTGCCCTTGCCGCCGGCCGAGCCGCTGAAGCGGTCGTTGTACGCCTGCTCCCAGCCGTCGACGACCTCGACGCCGTTGGCGCGCAGCTTCTTCCAGTAGCCCTTCCAGCCCTTCGCGCCGTACTCGTCGACGGCGGCCAGCAGGAAGCCCAGTCCAGGTGAGGACGTGGCGGCGTTCGGGGTGACGAGGAGGTCCTTGTACCGGGCGTCGGTCAGATCCTCCAGCGTGCGGGGCGGCTTCTCGTCGTGCGCGTCGAACCAGGCGCGGTCGTAGTTGACGCATATCTCGCCGGTGTCGACGGGCGTCACCCGGTGCCTGTCCCGGTCGAGTTGGAGCTTCGCGGGGACGTGCGCGAGTCCGCCGGCCTTGTACGGGGCGAAGACGCCCTTGTCGAGTGCCCGGGAGAGGAGGGTGTTGTCGACGCCGAAGAAGACGTCGCCCTGCGGGTTGCCCTTGTTGAGGACGGCCTGGTTGACGGCGGCACCGGCGTCCCCGCCGCGCAGCACCTTCACCGTGTAGCCGGTGCGCTGAGTGAACTTCTTCAGTACGGGCTTGGAGACGGCGAAGGAGTCGTGCGTGACGAGGGTGACGGTCTTGCCGCCCGCCTCGTCGCTCTGCCCCTGCCCGCCGCACGCGGCGAGGCCGCCGGCCAGAGCGAGAACGGTCGTGGCGGCGGCAGCCGCGCGCAGCACATGCTTGTTCATACGGCTCATCGACTTCCTACCCGGCATGACCCGGGCGAGGTTCGAGGGTCTGCGGCCGCGGACGGACGTGCTCCCGGAATCCCGGGCGTGCACGGCGTATGCGTACGGCCGCACTCTCAGCGCTGTGTGCGCTCCCCTGTCGGTCTGTTGTCTGTCGGGAGCCCCGCCGCCGGTTGTTGTGCCTGCGACAAGACGCCCTGCCGCAGATTATCAGCCACCGGCCTGCGGTCACCGGCCGCGGCCGGTGGCTACGACGTACGGCATGCGCCTGCGAGGCGAAGTGCCGCGCTGCGGCTCAGCGTTCGGTGGCGGCGAGCTGCCCGCAGGCGCCGTCGATCTCCTGGCCGCGGGTGTCCCGTACGGTCACCGGAACCCCGTGGTCCTCCAGCGCCTGCACGAACGCGGCCTCGTCCTCCGGCCGGGACGCCGTCCACTGGGAGCCGGGCGTCGGGTTCAGCGGGATGAGGTTGACGTGGACGGGCTTGCCCTTGACCAGCCGCCCCAGCAGATCCGCGCGCCACGCCTGGTCGTTGATGTCCCGGATCAGGGCGTACTCGATGGACACCCGCCGCGCGGACTTCGCCGCGTACTCCCAGGCGGCGTCCAGCACTTCGCGTACTTTCCAGCGGGTGTTGACGGGCACGAGGGTGTCCCGCAGCTCGTCGTCCGGCGCGTGCAGCGACACCGCGAGACGGCACTTGAACCCTTCGTCGGCGAACCGCGTCATCGCCGGGACCAGTCCCACCGTGGAAACGGTGATCCCGCGCTGCGACAGGCCGAGCCCGTCCGGCTCGGGGTCGGTGAGCCGGCGGATCGCGCCGACGACGCGCTTGTAGTTGGCGAGCGGCTCGCCCATCCCCATGAAGACGATGTTCGACAGCCGCTCCGGCCCGCCGCCGGGGACCTCGCCGTCCCGCAGCGCCCGTACGCCGTCCACGATCTGGTGCACGATCTCCGCGGTCGACAGATTGCGGTCGAGCCCGGCCTGACCGGTCGCGCAGAACGGGCAGTTCATGCCGCAGCCCGCCTGCGAACTGACGCACATCGTGACCCGGTCGGGATACCGCATCATGACGGACTCCACGAGCGTCCCGTCGTGCAGCCGCCACAGCGTCTTCCGCGTCATGTCGTCGTCGCAACTGATGTGCCGAACGACGCTCATCAACTCGGGCAGCAGCTCGGCGGCCAGCTTCTCCCGCGCGGCGGCAGGGATGTCCGTCCACTGCGCGGGCTCGTGCGCGAGCCGCGAGAAGTAGTGCGTCGACAGCTGCCGCGCCCGGAACGGCTTCTCCCCCGCCCCGGCCACCGCCTCACGACGCTCGTCGGGCGTGAGATCGGCAAGATGCCGCGGCGGCCTCGCGGCCCCTCGCGGCTGTACGAAGGTGAGCTCTCCGGGTGCAGGCATAACCCGACCAGTCTCGCAGACGGGCGAGGGTGGCCTGGACGGGAGCGGGGTGGGGAGGGTCACCATCGGGTGTCGGCTGTCGAGTGCCGGTGTCGGGCGACCTGGCGCGGCGGCGAGATGGCCCAAGTCGAAGCTCCAGCGTTCTTTCAGCTCAAGCTGCCTGCGGGATCTCGAAAGATCAACGAATCGAATCGCTGTGTTCTTCGGCCAACGGCCCAGACGGCGCCGCGTCGCAAGGGACCGCCTGTGCAGTGACAGATGACGATGCCGCCGCAGATCTCGCCCCTCGGCGTCTCTGACGGCGGAGCCGGGGAGACCGTGCTAGTCCGCGTTGCCGAGGGCGGTGCGGGCGGCAGTCCGGAATTGCTGAACTCTTTGGTAGAGGTCGTGTTCCCGCTGAGCGGCGAGCGCGCGGTCAGCCGTCTTGTGAGCGTCGATGCCCGACCGTGCCTTGTCGGCCATGCGCCGCATGACGTCAGAGAGTTCAGCGGAGGCGTGCGTCACTTGCTGGGCAGCTTCTACGACGTGCGCGGGTCCTTCGAGGATGACCACTTCGGCGGCGCGGTGCACGTCCCGGGCGAGGGCGACGAAACGGGTCACCCTGTCCTCCACGTCAGGCAGATGAGGCACTTCGCACTCCAGCGCGCTGAGGATGCCGTCCATGGCGACGTCCCGGTCATGAAGGGCGCCCGATTCCTGCGTCCATGCATTGAGTCTGGATCGTCAACTCGCCTCTGAGACACAGGATTTCACGCATCCCGGCTGGACGCGGTGACGCGGACGCCTGGTAGGCCCCGTCAGGCCGCCCCCGTGAAGGCGACCAGGATGAGCCAGACCACCGGGGCCGTCGGGAGGAGGGAGTCCAGGCGATCCATGATGCCGCCGTGGCCCGGGAGGAGGGTGCCCATGTCCTTGATGCCGAGGTCCCGTTTCATCATCGACTCGCCCAGGTCGCCCAGGGTCGCGGTCACCGCGACGGCCAGGCCCAGCAGCAGGCCCTGCCACCACACGCCGCCGTCGATCAGGAACTGCATGCACAGCGCGCCCGCCGCCATGGAGAAGGCGATCGCGCCGCCCAGGCCCTCCCGGGTCTTGCCGGGGCTGATGTTCGGGGCGAGCTTGTGCCGGCCGAAGCGCCAGCCGACCGCGTACGCGCCGGTGTCGCTGACGACCGTCAGCAGCAGGAACGTCAGGACCCGCCAGGGGCCGTCGTCCGCGGCGAGCAAGAGCGCGACGAACGTGGCGAGGAACGGCACATAGAAGGTGGCGAAGACGGCGGCGGTGACGTCCCGGAGATATTCGTCGGGCGACTCCGTCATCCGCCACGCCAACACGGCCAGGGTCGTCAGCGCCATGACCACCCACGCGCCCTCGGGTCCGCGCAGATAGCCCGCGGTGACCATGGCCGCGCCACCCACGGCGAGCGGTACGAGGGGGGCGTGGATCTCCTTGCGCTCGGTCAGACGTGAGGTCAGCTCCCACAGGCCGACGACGACGGCGACGACGATCACGCCGAGGAAGACCGGCTTGTAGAAGAAGAGCGCGGCGAGGATGACCACGCCCAGACCGACGCCGACTCCTATCGCGGCGCGCAGATCCCGTCCGGCCCGCTTCTTGCCGCCCTGCGGCGCCGGTCCCGGCCCGGAAGCGGAACCCGGCCGGGACGTAGCCGAACCGCCGGAGCCGGACGCGCCGTCGGAACCGGAGGCTCCCCCGAAGCCCGAGGGGCCGCCGGAGCCTGCCGGTCCGGAACTGCCGGAGCCCTGCGGCCCGTACGGACCCGGTCTGCCGTGGCCGCCGTCAGAGCCGCCGGGGTCGGAGACGCTCGGCGTGTGCCGCGTCCGCGGTCCTCCGCCGGCCTCGTGGGCGGGCGCTCCGGCCGCGCCGGAGTGGAAGGCGCCGGGAGTGGCGCGCCCCTGGTCGGGTGCGCCCTGGAAACCGGCACCGGGCGGCGGGGCTCCCCACGTTGAGTCGTTCACAGATAGCAGCCTCAGACCTCGGACCTCTGACGGATCTCACACAGCCCCGCGCGGGGGATCAGACCTCGAGCAGCTCGGCTTCCTTGTGCTTGAGCAACTCGTCCACCTGTCCCGCGTACTTCGAGGTGGTGTCGTCGAGCTCCTTCTCGGCCCGGCGGCCCTCGTCCTCACCGATGTCGCCGTCCTTGATGGCGGCCTCGAAGGACTCCTTGGCCTTGCGGCGGACGCTGCGGATCGAGATCTTCGCGTCCTCGGCCTTGGCCTTGGCGACCTTGATGAACTCCCTGCGCCGCTCTTCCGTCAGCTCGGGGAACGTCACCCGGATGAGATTGCCGTCGTTCGACGGGTTGACGCCCAGGTCGGAGTCGCGGATCGCCTGCTCGATGTTGCGCAGCGAACTCTTGTCGAACGGTGTCACCACCGCCATCCGCGGCTCCGGAACCGAGAACGACGCCAACTGGTTGATCGGCGTCATCGTGCCGTAGTACTCCGCCACGATCTTGTTGAACATCGCCGGGTGCGCACGGCCGGTGCGGATCGCGGCGAAGTCCTCCTTGGCGACCACGACCGCCTTCTCCATCTTCTCCTCGGCCTCGAGGAGGGTCTCTTCGATCACCACGTGCTCCTGGTTTCCTTGAATGAGCCTTGCGGACAAGCCCTGATGTCTGCACGGTGTCCGACCGGCAGACGGTTGTCCAGCCTGTGTCGAGCCGTTCTGCGACGGCGAGTCACCCGGCGGGCACCGAGCACGCCGGACGGCCGCGTACGGGCCAACGTCAGCCTCTCGTGCCCTGGTTGCTCACCAGGGTGCCGATCTTCTCACCCTTCACCGCCCGCGCGATATTGCCCTCGGCGAGCAACTCGAAGACGAGGATCGGAAGTTTGTTGTCGCGGCAGAGCGTGACGGCTGTGGCGTCGGCGACCTTCAGATCGCGTGTGATGACCTCGCCGTATTCCAGGGCGTCGAACTTCACGGCGTCCGGGTTCTTCGCGGGGTCGGAGTCGTAGACGCCGTCGACGCCGTTCTTGCCCATCAGCAGCGCCTCGGCGTGGATCTCCAGGGCACGCTGCGCGGCGGTGGTGTCGGTGGAGAAGTACGGCATGCCCATCCCCGCGCCGAAGATGACGACGCGGCCCTTCTCCAAGTGCCGTACGGCGCGCAGCGGAATGTACGGCTCGGCGACCTGGCCCATGGTGATGGCCGTCTGGACGCGCGAGTCGATGCCTTCCTTCTCCAGAAAGTCCTGCAGGGCAAGGCAGTTCATGACGGTGCCTAGCATGCCCATGTAGTCGGAACGGGCACGGTCCATGCCGCGCTGCTGGAGTTCGGCGCCGCGGAAGAAGTTGCCGCCGCCGATGACGACGGCGAGCTCCGCACCGTCCCGTACGACCGACGCGATCTCGTGGGCCATCTTGTGCACGATGTCGGGGTCGACACCGAGCCCCCCGCCGCCGGCGAACGCCTCACCGGAGAGCTTGAGCAGGAAGCGTTTGCGCCCGCTGCGGCTCCTGCCTGTGTCGGATGTATCGCTGTCCTTGCTCATGAACTCTCCTCGCGCACATACGAAGGAGGCCACTGCCGTCGGATGGGTGCAATCCCTGTGCGGCAATGGCCTCCTCGTCACAACTGCCCTGTGCCCGACCTTATCGGGCGCGTGCCGGTCGCGTGGTGCCACGCGGCGGCGTGCGGATAAGGGCCGGCTCTCAGGCGCCCACGCGGAAGCGCGCGAAGTGCTTCAGCGTGACGCCGGCCTCTTCCAGAACCTTCTGGACGCTCTTCTTGTTGTCCTTCGCGAAGGGCTGGTCGAGCAGGGTGTTCTCCTTGAAGAAGCCCGTGACGCGGCCCTCGACGATCTTCGGAAGCGCCTGCTCCGGCTTGCCCTCCTCGCGGGCGGTCTCCTCGGCGATGCGGCGTTCGTTCTCGACCGTCTCGGCCGGGATCTCGTCGCGGGTGAGGAAACGCGGGGCGAAGGCGGCGATGTGCTGCGCGACGTCCTTGGCGATCTCCGCGTTCTCCTTGTCCAGCTCGACGAGCACGCCGACCTGCGGGGGCAGGTCCGGGCTCGTGCGGTGCAGGTAGGAGGCGACGTAGGCGCCGGAGAACTGGGCGAAGCGGTCCAGGACGATCTTCTCGCCGAGGTTGGCGTTGGCCTCGTCCACGTACGCCTGCACGGTCTTGCCCGGCTCGATCTCCGAGGCGAGCAGCGCGGCGCTGTCGGCCGGGGAGGTCGCGGCGACGTGCGCGGCGATGGCGTTCGCGACGGCGAGGAACTTGTCACCCTTGGCGACGAAGTCCGTCTCGCACTTCAGCTCGACGAGGACGCCGGCGCTGTTGTCGTCGGCGATACGGGCGACCAGGGCGCCGTTCGACGCCGTACGGCTCTCGCGCTTCGCGACGCCCTTCTGGCCCTTGACGCGGAGGACCTCGACGGCCTTGTCGACCTCGCCCTCGGCCTCCTCGAGCGCCTTCTTGCAGTCCATCATGCCGGCGCCCGTGAGCTCGCGGAGCTTCTTGACGTCGGCGGCGGTGTAGTTCGCCATGCTTGGTTTCCTTCTGTGACCAGGCTCCGCACGGCCGGCGCGTACGGAGCGCCGGGACGGCGGAACTCGTCCTTCTTGAGGTCTCTTTGCAGCCTGCGGGACGTCTCGCGCGTCACCGTGTGCGGTACGCGAGGCGGTACGTGGGGAGCGCGGCTGTGTGCCGCGCCCCCTCTCGTCCCGTACGGCCGCCGATCTGGTCACCGGGGTGCGGCGTGGGCGAGCGGACGGCGGCGGGACGGAGCCCGCTGTGCCCGCCTCGCCGCCGCACCCCGGCGAATGGTGAACGTCAGGCGTTCTCAGCGGTCTTCGGCTCGGCGGCCTCGGCAGTCTCGGCGGCCTCGGCCGGCTTCTCCTCGGCCTTGGCTTCAGCGGCCTCGGCCTTCTCGCTCTCGGCCTCGGGGGTCGCTTCCGCGGTCTTGGCGTCGGCGCCCTCGGCCTTCTCGCCCTCCAGGAGCTCACGCTCCCACTCGGCCAGCGGCTCGGCGGCCTTGTCGCCGCCCTTGGCCGCCTCGGCGGCACCGGAGCGGGCGATGAGGCCCTCGGCCGCGGCGTCGGCGATCACGCGGGTGAGGAGCGTGACGGAACGGATCGCGTCGTCGTTGCCCGGGATCTTGTAGTCGACCTCGTCCGGGTCGCAGTTGGTGTCCAGGATCGCGACGACGGGGATGTTGAGCTTCCGCGCCTCGCCGACGGCGATGTGCTCCTTCTTGGTGTCCACGATCCACACGGCGCTGGGCACCTTCTGCATCTCGCGGATACCGCCGAGGGTCTTCTCCAGCTTCGCCTTCTCACGGGAGAGGACGAGCAGTTCCTTCTTGGTGAGGCCGGAGGCGGCCACGTCCTCGAAGTCGATCTGCTCCAGTTCCTTCAGCCGCTGGAGGCGCTTGTAGACGGTCGAGAAGTTCGTCAGCATGCCGCCGAGCCAGCGCTGGTTCACGTAGGGCATGCCCACGCGCGTGGCCTGCTCGGCGATGGCCTCCTGGGCCTGCTTCTTGGTGCCGACGAACATGATGGAGCCGCCGTGCGCGACGGTCTCCTTGACGAACTCGTAGGCGCGGTCGATGTACGACAGCGACTGGAGCAGGTCGATGATGTAAATGCCGTTGCGCTCGGTGAAGATGAAGCGCTTCATCTTCGGGTTCCAGCGGCGGGTCTGGTGCCCGAAGTGGACGCCGCTCTCCAGCAGCTCCCGCATCGTGACGACGGCCATGGCCGTTCTCCTCGGAATACTCGGTTGTCGTCAGCGCTGGCCGGGACGGCCATCGCTTGCCTGACGCCTCTGTCGCGTTGCGCCCGCGGGACCTGCAGAGAGGGCCCTGACGGGACCGAGATACGCGGCCACCGGGTGAGGGTGGCGAGGCGTGCGAAGTCAGCCCGGTGGCCCGGGCCGCCACCAGCAGTGTACGGGACCGGGGAAGGGCCCGGATCCCTCGCACGGAGGGTCGCGGGTGCGGTGACGTACTCGCGCAGGTGACGCACTTGTCCACAACCAGCCGGTTATCCACCGAAGTTCAGCAAGATCCCCACGACACGTCACCGCACGGAATCCTCTCAGCACAGTCCGATTCCAATGCCTCTCACTGCGAGGCTCATGGAGGTGCTGAATGTTTTCCACTGAACGGAACGCGAGGTCGGCTTGGAGGTCGGCGAGGGGGCCCGCGGGGTCTGCGACGCATGCGCTGTATGCCGCTGGCAGGCGGAAGGGCGCTGCGCGTGGGGTGGCCTCCGTGCTGGCTTGCTGTGTTCTGACCCTGACGTCGGGTGCGGTGTGGGGGCCGCAGGCTCTCGCGGACGGGAGACAGGGGCGGGCCTCCGCCTCGGACACGGGCGGACCCGGTCATCGTTCCTGGCCGGTGGACGGCGATGCGGGTGCGACGAGGCCACGGGTCGTGCGGGGCTGGCACCCGCCGCCGCAGCCCTGGGCTGCCGGGCACCGCGGGGTGGACCTCGCGGCTCCCCGGGGCAGTCCGGTACGTGCCGCGGCTGGCGGCCGGGTCGTCTTCGTGGGCAAGGTCGCCGGACGTGGGGTGGTATCGATCGCGGTCTCGGGCACGGGGCGACCACCGCTGCGTACGACATACGAGCCTGTAAGGGCCACAGTCCGGAAAGGCCAGCGGGTACGGGCCGGCCAACGCGTGGGCACTGTGGCGGCGGGCCCGTTTCACTGTCCCCGCGGTTGCCTGCACTGGGGTGCGCGACGAGGCGAGCGGTATGTCGACCCACTGTCGCTGCTGCCGGACAGGCTGCTCCGGGCTGGGCCGTCGAGGCTGCTGCCGGTCTTCGGGGTACCGGTGCCTCGGAGTGGAGGTGACGCCTCAGGGACTGAAGCGAGGGTGCCGAAGGTCAGCAGCGTGGCGGCGGTAAGCAGCGTCGAAGGCAATGCCGGGACAGCACCGGGCATAGGGGCGTCTGGGACGTCGCTCCTGCTGGCCGCGGGACTTGGCTTAGGGGCGTGGTGTGCGCACCGGCAACTCGCGCGCAAGCGCGGGCGTGCGGTGGGTTGTTCACGCGGCGCATGACGAGCGTTGCGCGGGAAGGGCCGGTGATTCCGAGGCTGCCTGCGCAGTCCGGCTGAAGGGGCAGTGGCCTGCTGGCTGCAGTGTCGCTGCGCGAGCTACCGGTGTGCGACGCGTACGGGCCGAGACGTCGGTGAACGCAGGGCGACGGCAAGTACAGCCATGAGCAAAGCGGGGGCGGGAGGGGTGGGGCGGGGCGG
>NZ_LJGW01000066.1:0-16555 GCF_001751255.1 Streptomyces nanshensis
GCCACCGGCGGCGCGGCCGCCCTCGCCCCCGGCCCAGTCCGCGAGGCGCGCCGCCCACGAGAAGAGCGGCGCCGCCAGTGCGTCGCGCGCGAGTTCGGCATCGGAGGACAGCCGCACGGGCGGCATGGCGGGACGGTCGCCCCCGGTCTTGTCACCGGACATCAGCGCGTTCATCTCCTACGGGGTCTGCACGTCGCGCACGTCGTACGCGTTGCGGAATGGCTGCGGGCCCCAGCGTAGACGGGTGTGTCCCGCACTGCCCGAATCGCGCGCCAGCACAACCGGCCCCGTGGGGTGACGAGACGGCGACGTTCCGTGCCATCCGGCGGCACGCGGGCGGGAGTTGTGCGCTGCTCATGCTCAAACGTCCGGCATCTGCTTGACAAGTGAGATGAGCACGCCAGACTTTGACGCGCGTAGAGATTACCCGTCCGTAATGTCCCCCGGGACCTGGACAGTTCGTCGTCCGCCACCCCCCACCGGAGGCACCGTTGTCGTCCCGTCTCACCAGAACCTCCGCGCTGACCGTCGCCGCCGTGTGCGGTTCCGCGCTGCTCATCACGACCGCCGTCACCGCGTCCGGCCAGACCGCCGACGACGCGCGCATCCACGACATCCAGGGGAACACCCGGGTCTCGCCCCTCGACGGCAAGCGGGTCACGGATGTGCCGGGAGTCGTGACGGCGGTACGCGGCTTCGGCAAGGCCCAGGGCTTCTGGCTCCAGGACCCGAAGCCGGACGACGACCCGGCGACCAGCGAGGGCATCTTCGTCTTCACCGGCGAGGAGACCCCCGACGTCGAGGCCGGCGACTCCATACGGATATCCGGCGACGTCACCGAGTACTACCCGGGCGGCGAGGAGGCCGGCGGCCAGTCCGTCACGCAGCTCACCGGCGCCGAGTGGAAGGCCGCGTCCAAGAAGAAGCAGGCTCTGCCCAAGGCCACCGCCCTGACCGCGGACAGCGTGCCCGACGCGTACGTCCCCGACGGCAAGGGCGACGACGGCGACATCGAGTCGCTGAAGCTCCAGCCCGACAAGTACGCCCTGGACCTCTACGAGTCCCTCGAAGGGATGCGCGCCGGCGTCAAGGACGCCCCGGTGACGGGCCCCACCACCGAGTACGACGAACTGTGGGTGACGGCCGACCCGGACGAGCACCCGACCCCGCGCGGCGGCACCCTCTACGGCGACTACGACCAGCAGAACGGCGCCCGTATGAAGGTGAGTTCGCTGCTCCCGCAGAAGGAGAACCCCTTCCCGAAGGCGAACGTCGGGGACGCGCTCACCGGGACGACCTCCGGGCCCGTCGACTACGACAACTTCGGCGGCTACACCCTGCGGGCCACCACCATGGGCAAGTTGAAGGACAACAAGCTCGAGCGCGAGAAGACCGCCAAGCCGGGCAAGGGCGAACTCTCCGTCGCCACCTACAACGTGGAGAACCTCTCCCCCGCGAGCGAGGCCGCCAAGTTCGACCGCCTCTCCGAAGCCCTCGTCGACAACCTCGCCTCCCCCGACATCGTCGCCCTCGAAGAGGTGCAGGACGACTCCGGCCCGGACGACGACGGCACCGTCTCCGCGGGCAAGACCCTCGACAAGCTGACCGCGGCCATCGAGAAGGCGGGCGGCCCGTCCTACGAGACGCGCGAGATCGACCCGGAGAACAACGCCGACGGCGGCCAGCCCGGCGGCAACATCCGCGTCGCGTTCCTCTTCAACCCCGACCGGGTCAAGTTCGCCGACCGCAAGGGCGGTGACGCGACCACGCCGGTGAAGGTCGGCGACGACGACGGCAAGCCGAAGCTGTCGGCGAACCCGGGCCGCATCTCGCCGGACGAGTCGGCGTGGAAGGAGACCCGCAAGCCGCTGGCGGGCGAGTTCACCTTCGGCGGCCGCCAAGTCTTCGTCGTCGCCAACCACTTCAGCTCCAAGGGCGGCGACAAGCCGATGGAGGGCCGCACGCAGCCGCCCGTGCGCGAGTCGGAGAAGCAGCGCACGGAGCAGGCGAAGCTCGTCAACTCCTTCGCCAAGGAGGTCGAGTCGGTCGACAAGGACGCCACGATCATCGCGGCGGGCGACTTCAACGACTTCCCGTTCTCGCCCAGCCTCGACGCGATGCGCAAGGGCGGAGTCTTCAGCAGCCCGATGGACAAGCTGCCCGCCGGTGAGCGCTACGGCTACGTCTTCAACGGCAACTCCCAGGTCCTCGACCACGCGGTCACCAGCCCGGGCACGGGAGCCGTCAAGTACGACATCGTGCACATCAACTCCGAGTTCTACGACCAGGCCAGCGACCACGACCCGACGGTCATCCGCCTGAAGCCGTAAGGCGGCAGACGGCACACCTCACGCGGCACCGGCCCACCCGGCCGGTGCCGCCCGGCAGTCGGCGACCGCCACACGGCCCGGCACGGACGAATCGACCGGCGGGCGCCCCGGGGATGGGCGCTCGCCGGTTCTTCTTTGCGCCGTGACCCGAATTCCGCCCGTATCGTTGTCCCGTGCGGCTACGCCACCCGGCGTGGTGGGGAGGGAGCGGCACGATGACAGTCGAGCTGACCGACAGGACCGAGATGGCCGACAGCAGCGAACTCAGCCTGGACGCCCTGTTCGAGTTGCTGGAGCGGATGCCCGTCCCCGAAGGCTACAAAGCCGAGATCGTGGAGGGTACGGTCCACATGTCGCCGCAGCGGGACGCGCATTGGGAGATCATCCGAAGGATCGTCCGCGCCCTTGAGGACCGGTTCGGCATGGACGTCAAGGTGAAGTCCGATGTACGGATCGACTTCCCCGGCCACAAGAACGGCTTCGCCCCCGACGTCGCCAAGCTCCGCGACGCCGCGTCGCCCGGCGAAGACGGCCGCTGGCGCTACCAGGACATCGAGTTCGTCGCCGAAGTCATCTCCAGGGGAACGGGCCAGAACGACTACGGTCCCAAACTGCGCACCTACGCGGCCGCCGGCGTCCCCGTCTATCTGATCGCCGACCCGTACGTCGGACGGTGCCACCTCTACACACAGCCGAAGGGCACCGCATACCGCACCGAACTGACCGTGGACTTCGGCACACCCGTCGATCTCACGGCCACACCGCTGGCCATGACGCTGCCTACGGCCAGCTTCCCCCGTGACCGTGGGGCCCCGGCCCGGCCGGCGGAGCAGGCGGAGTACCGGGAGGGGTGACGCCCGGGGCCGGGGGCGGCGGAGGCGTCGTGTACGCGCCGTGGTCCGAGGGTGCGCCCTCCGGGTCCGTGCCCAACGGGACGTCCCCGCCGCCGAGTCGGCCGTCGTCCTGCCGCGCGCCCTGGTCCTCGTTCTCGCCCATGATGTCCCGTACGAGCAGCGCCGCGCCCGCGACCGCGCCCGGCATCAGCACCACCGCGACCAGCGGCACCAGGAACGCCAGGACCAGCGGTACGCCGAAGCCCAGCGCGAGCCCCCGCCGCGTACGCAGCAGACGCAGCCGCTCCTTGACGGGGATGCCGCGGCGCTGCATGGCGACGGAGACGAGTTCGAGGGTGAGGAAGAAGCCCGAGACGCAGAAGCCGAGCACCGGGACGACGGTCTGGCCGACGGCGGGCAGGAAGCCGAGGAAGAAGAGCGGGACGGTGTAGAGCAGCATGCGGTACAGCACATAGAGGCTGTCGCACAGCGAGGTCCACAACTCCAGCCAGAGGGGCCGGTCCGGGGCGGCCGGGGCGCCGCCCTCCGACTCCTCGACCTGTTCGGAGAGCTTCTCGTAGAACGGGTCGCCGATGATCAGCGTGACGGCAGTGAAGGTGAGCACCGACAGCAGCAGCCCGGCCAGCCACACGAGCACCGCGAAGAGTCCGCGCAGCAGATCGCGCCACAACTCGTCCCAGCCGTCCGCGAAGGGCGTGGCCCAGGAGGCGATGTCGTCGGCGTAGAAGGCGAGCGCGGTGAGAGCACCGGCGTAGAGCACGAGCGTCACCAGCGCCGGCAGCAGGCCGAAGCCGAACCAGCGTCCGTGCCCGAAGACCCACCGCTGCCCACGCCCCAAGTACCGCATCCCTGCGGCCAGATCACGCATGCCCGTAAGCCTATGGCCTACGGGCATGCGCGCCGTATTCGGACCCGGCCGGGGACCAACCCCCTGCGGCATCCGGTCAGTTGTTGCTGTGCAGCGCCTCGTTCAGACCGCCCCACGAACCGCTGCGCTTCAGCACCTCGACCGAGCCCGTCGTCGAGTTGCGCCGGAAGAGCAGGTTGGAGGCGCCGGAGAGCTCCAGCGCCTTGACGATCTGTCCGTCCGGCAGCGACACCCGCGTACCGGCCGTGACGTACAGCCCCGCCTCGACGATGCAGTCGTCGCCCAGCGAGATGCCGATGCCGGCCTCGGCGCCCAGCAGGCAGCGCTCCCCGATGGAGATCCGCTGCTTGCCGCCGCCGGAGAGGGTGCCCATGATCGAGGCGCCGCCGCCGATGTCGGAGCCGTCGCCGACGACGACACCCGCGCTGACCCGGCCCTCCACCATGGACGTACCGAGCGTGCCGGCGTTGAAGTTGACGAAGCCCTCGTGCATCACCGTGGTGCCTTCGGCGAGATGCGCGCCGAGGCGTGCGCGGTCGGCGTCGGCGATGCGGACGCCCTTCGGCGCGACGTAGTCCGTCATGCGCGGGAACTTGTCGACGCTGGTGACGGCCAGATGCCGACCGGCGGCACGGGCCGCCAGCCGTACGTGTTCGAGCCGGTCCACCGCGACGGGCCCCAGGCTCGTCCAGGCGACGTTGGCGAGCAGCCCGAACTGGCCCTCCAGATTGACCCCGTGGGGCCGGACGAGCCGGTGACTGAGCAGGTGCAGCCGCAGATAGACGTCGTGGGTGTCGGCCGGCTTGTCGTCGAGCGAGCCGATGACCGTACGGACGGCGACGGTCTCGACTCCGCGGACCGGGTCGGTGCCCAGCGCCTGCGGCGCGGCCTCGCCGAGCGCCTCGGCGGCGCGCTCCGGGCTGAGGATCTCGCTCCCGGCGGGCTCGCCGGGCTCCGCGACGAGTTCGGGCGCGGGGAACCAGGTGTCGAGGACCGTCCCTTCGCTCTCGCCCGCCCGGGAGACGGTGGCGAGCCCGACGGCGACGGCGCCGGTCGTACGGGGTGTGCTGGCTGCTTCGCTCATGCGGCGACGTTATCCGGCCCGGCGCGGGCGAGGCCAACCGGTCTCATCCAGCGGCCCGCGCATGCGTCCGTCCCTCACTTCGACCTCGCCTCGTCGAGCCTGGGGAGACGGTCTCGGTGACTCCGGCGCGGTCCTCGCGACGCCCGGGGCCTACGACACCCTGCGCGCCCAGCTCTGCGCGCCGCTCAGCCCTCCCCGGTGACCCGCGCGAGCGCCGCCCGTACCGCCGCGCGGTCGAACGGCCGGTCGGTGAGCAGCAGTTGGAGAAGCAGTCCGTCGATCAGGGCGACGAGGACCCGGGCGGTGGCCTCCTGCTCGGTGTGCCGTCCGATGACGTCGACCATCGTGTCCAGCCAGGCCGCGGCGACGGGTTGCAGGGCGGGGCGGCGCAGCGCAGCGAGGTAGAGCTCGTACTCCAGGTGGATCCGTCCGCGGTCGCCGTGCGCGTACTCCTCCAGGAGCCGCGTGAGCGCGTCGGCCAGCGACCGCCCGCCCGTGCCGCCCTTGCCGCCGCCGCTGCCGCTGCCGGCGAGCGCCTCCTCCCAGTCCTTCATGGCGCCGCCCTGCCCGCCGCTGACCTGCTCCAGCGCGGCCACGAGCAGATCGTCGAGACCGGCGAAGTGGTACGTGGTCGAGCCCAGCGGCACCCCGGCCTCGGCGGCGACCGAGCGGTGGCTGAGCGCGGCGATGCCCTTGAGTTCGACGATCCGGATGGCGGCGTCGATGATGCGCGTACGGCGCTCCGGGTCGTAGCGCCGCGCCATCAGTGGACGCCGCCGAGGTTGAGGACGACCACTCCGGCGATGACGAGCACGATGCCCAGCACCTTCACCAGCGAGACCGACTCCCCGATGAACAGGATGCCGATCGCGGCGATCGTCGCGGTGCCCACGCCGGCCCAGATCGCGTACGCGGTGCCGACGGCCATCGACTTGAGGGTCTGCGCGAGCAGCAGGAAGGCGACGGCGTAACTGACGCCGGTGATCAGGGAGGGCACCAGCTTGCTGAAGCCGTGGCTGTACTTCATCGCGGTGGTGCCCACCACCTCCGCCAGGATCGCGGCGGCGAGCGTCAGATAGACCATGCGTACGAGCGTACACAACGGTGTGTACGCTCGTACACGACAATACGGTGCTTTCCCGGACGTCAGTCGGCGAACTCCACGAGGCTCTTGCGGGGACGCAGCACGCAGAACTCGTTGCCCTCCGGGTCCGCCAGCACCACCCACGACCTCTCCCCGCCCTGACCGATGTCGATCCGCCGCGCCCCGAGCGCGACGAGCCGCTCGACCTCGGCCTCCTGGTCGTCGGGGGCGAGGTCGAGATGCAGCCGGTTCTTGACGGTCTTGTGCTCCGTCACCGGCATGAAGCAGATGCCCGTCGGGGCGGACGGATCGGTCCCGATGATGACTTCGCGCTCCCTCTCGGAGAGCACGCGCCAGTCGAGCACCCGGCACCAGAAGGCGGCCAGGCCCGGCAGATCGTGCGCGTCGACGATGATGTGGTGCAGCGAAACGGCCATGGCCCCAGCATCGTGGGGCCATGGCCGTCGGTGCACATCGATTTCCGTACGGGCGTACGGGAGAGAACGGGAGCCGCGCGCCGGCGGCGCCCGCTCAGACGTTGAAGCCCAGCGCCCTGAGCTGCTCCCGTCCGTCGTCGGTGATCTTGTCCGGGCCCCACGGGGGCATCCAGACCCAGTTGATCTTCAGCTCGTCGACGATGCCCTCGGTCGCGGACTTGGCCTGGTCCTCGATGACGTCCGTCAGCGGACAGGCCGCCGAGGTGAGCGTCATGTCGATGGTGGCCACGTTCGAGTCGTCGATGTGGACCCCGTAGATCAGGCCCAGGTTGACGACGTCGATGCCCAGCTCGGGGTCGACCACGTCGAGCAGCGCCTCACGGACCTCGTCCTCGCTCGCGGGCTTCGCGGTGGTCTCGGTCATGCGGTCTTCTCCTTTACCGAGTCCTCGCCCAGCGCCTGGGCGGTGGCGTCCTTCCATGCCATCCAGCTCAGCAGAGCACACTTCACACGCGCCGGGTACTTCGAGACCCCGGCGAAGGCGACGGCGTCCTCCAGCACGTCCTCCATGGCCTCGTCCGGCTCGATCCTGCCTCTCGACTGCATCAGCTCCAGGAAGGTCTCCTGGATCGTCCGCGCCTCGCCGAGCTCCTTGCCGACCAGCAGCTCGTTCAGCACGGAGGCGCTGGCCTGGCTGATCGAGCAGCCCTGGCCCTCGTAGCTGACGTCGCTGATCGTCTCGCCGTCGTAGCGCACCCGCAGGGTGATCTCGTCGCCGCACGTGGGGTTGACGTGGTGCACCTCCGCGTCGCCCTCACGCAGGCCCTTGCCGTGCGGGTTCTTGTAGTGGTCCAGGATCACTTCCTGGTACATGGAGTCGAGCTTCACGAGTCAGTCCGTCCGTCCAAGTCCTCTGCGGCCCCCGCCGTCTGCTCAGGCGAAGAAGTTCCGTACGTGTTCCACACCCGCGGCCAGGGCGTCCACCTCGGCCGGCGTGGAGTACAGATAGAACGACGCTCTCGTGGTCGCGGGAATTCCGTACCGCAGGCAGACCGGCCGCGCGCAGTGGTGCCCCACGCGGACGGCGATGCCCTGCTCGTCGAGGACCTGGCCCACGTCGTGCGGGTGGATGTCCCCGAGGGTGAAGGAGATCGTGGCGCCTCTGTCCTCGGCCGTGGTGGGGCCGATGAAGCGCAGGTCCGGGATCTCCCGCAGCTTGTCCACGGCGTACGCGGTCAGGGCGTGCTCGTGCTCCTGGATCCGCTCCATGCCGATCGACGAGAGATAGTCCACGGCGGCGCCGAGCCCGACGGCCTGCGCGATCGGCGGCGTACCCGCCTCGAACTTGTGCGGCGCGGGCGCGTAGGTCGACGAGTGCATCGTGACCGTCTCGATCATCTCGCCGCCGCCGAGGAACGGCGGCAGGTCGTCCAGCAGCTCCTGCCGGCCCCACAGCACGCCGATGCCCGTCGGGCCGCACATCTTGTGCCCGGTGAAGGCGACGAAGTCGGCCTGCAGCGCCTGCACGTCGAGCACCATGTGCGGCGCCGCCTGCGAGGCGTCCACCACGACGAGGGCGCCGACCTCCTGGGCACGCCGGACGATCGCCTCGACCGGGTTGATCGTGCCCATGATGTTGGAGACGAGCGTGAAGGAGACGACCTTGGTCTTCTCCGTGATGATCTCGTCGACGGCCGACAGATCGAGCCGGCCGTCGTCGGTGAGCCCGAACCACTTCAGCTTCGCGCCCGTGCGCTGCGAGAGGAGCTGCCACGGAACGATGTTGGAGTGGTGCTCCATCTCCGTGATGACGATCTCGGTGTCGTGCTCGACCTTGTAGGGCTCGTCGGCCCAACCCAGCATGTTCGCCACGAGGTTGAGCGACTCGGAGGCGTTCTTGGTGAAGACCACCTCGTCCCGGCTCGGGGCGTTGACGAAGGCAGCGACCTTGTCGCGCGCGCCCTCGTACAGCGCCGTGGCCTCCTCCGCGAGGACGTGCACACCGCGGTGGACGTTGGCGTTGTGCCGCTCGTTGTAGTCGCTCATCGCGTCGAGCACCTGGCGCGGCTTCTGCGACGTCGCCGCGTTGTCCAGATACACGAGCTTGTGCCCGTCGTGGACCGTGCGGTCCAGGATGGGGAAGTCCTTGCGGATCGCCTCGGTGTCGAGCAGACCCGGAAGCGTCACGTCGCTCACGAAGCGGCGCCTCCCTTCACGTACGCCTCGTAGCCCTCTTCCTCCAGCTTGTCGGCCAGCTCCGGGCCGCCGGACTCGGCGATCCGGCCCTTGGCGAAGACGTGGACGTGGTCGGGCTTGATGTAGCGCAGGATGCGCGTGTAGTGGGTGATCAGCATGGTGCCGACCTCGCCGTTCTCACGGACGCGGTTGACGCCCTCGGAGACCACCCGCAGCGCGTCCACGTCGAGACCCGAGTCGGTCTCGTCGAGGATCGCGATCTTCGGCTTGAGCAGTTCGAGCTGGAGGATCTCGTGGCGCTTCTTCTCACCGCCGGAGAAGCCCTCGTTGACGTTCCGCTCGGCGAACGACGGGTCGATCTGGAGGCGTTCCATGGCCTCCTTGACCTCCTTGACCCACAGCCGCAGCTTGGGCGCCTCGCTGCGCAGCGCCGTGGCCGACGTCCGCAGGAAGTTGGAGACGGAGACACCGGGCACCTCGACCGGGTACTGCATGGCGAGGAAGAGGCCCGCGCGGGCGCGCTCGTCCGGAGTCATCTCCAGGACGTCCTCGCCGTCGAGCGTCACCGAGCCGCCGGTGATCGAGTACTTGGGGTGGCCCGCGAGGGAGTAGGCGAGCGTGGACTTGCCGGAACCGTTCGGCCCCATGATCGCGTGCGTCTCGCCCTGCTTCACGGTCAGGTCGACGCCGCGCAGGATCTCGTTCGGGCCGTTCTCGGTCTCGACGGAGACGTGCAGGTCGTTGATCTCAAGCGTTGCCATGGGGACTTCAGGACTCCTGTGTGACGGAGACGAGCACGGCCGCGTCGGGCCCTTCGCCTTCGATTTTTACGGGGTAGACGGGGATCGGACGGGTCGCGGGGAGACCGGAGGGCTTGCCGGTACGCAGATCGAAGCTGGAGCCGTGCAGCCAGCACTCGATCTGGCAGTCCTCGACCTCGCCCTCGGACAGCGAGACGTTCGCGTGCGAGCAGATGTCGTTCACCGCGAAGACCTCTCCCTCCGTACGGACGAGGGCCACCGGCACACCGTCGAGTTCCACACGCTTGGGGGTGTCGTCCTCCAGGTCGCCGAGGGACGCCGCGCGCACGAAGGTCTCGCCGGTCATACCGACGCCTCCAGCTCCGCCTCGATCTTCTCGATGAGGCGCTCCTCCACGTCCGGAAGGCCGATCTGCTGGACGAGTTCGGCGAAGAAGCCGCGTACGACCAGCCGCCGTGCCTCCTGCTCGGGGATGCCCCGGGCCTGGAGGTAGAAGAGCTGCTCGTCGTCGAACCGGCCGGTGGCCGAGGCGTGGCCCGCCCCGACGATCTCGCCGGTCTCGATCTCGAGGTTGGGCACCGAGTCGACGCGCGCGCCGTCCGTCAGGACGAGGTTGCGGTTCAGCTCGTAGGTGTCGGTGCCGGTGGCGGCGGCCCGGATGAGGACGTCGCCGATCCACACCGCGTGCGCCTCCTCGCCCTGCAGCGCGCCCTTGTAGACCACGTTGCTGCGGCAGTTGGGCCGGTCGTGGTCGACGAAGAGACGGTGCTCCTGGTGCTGGCCGTTGTCGGTGAAGAACAGGCCGTAGAACTCGGCCTCGCCGCCCGGGCCCGCGTAGTTGACGCGCGGGTTCAGGCGTACGACGTCTCCGCCGAAGGTGACGACGACCGACTTGAACGAGGCGTCCCGGCCCACCAGTGCGTTGTGCTGGGAGCAGTGGACGGCGGTGTCGTCCCAGTCCTGCACGGAGACCACCGTGAGCTTCGCGCCGTCGCCGAGCACGAACTCGACGTTGGCGGCACGCACCGCGTCGCCGGTGTGGTCGATGACGATGACGGCTTCCGCGAAGTCCTTCAGCTCGAAGACGGTGTGCCCGTAGCTGACGCCGCCCTCGCCGTGCAGCGAGACCCGCACCGGCTCCTTCAGCACGGCCTCCTTGGGCACGGTGACCACCGCGGCCTTCTCGAAGGCCGAGTACGCCTGCGCGGCGACCCGGTCCACGGGCGTGCCCGCCCGGCCCACGCGCGCGTCCTCGCGTCCGACCGTCTCGACGGTGACGCCCTCGGGGGCGTCCACCTCGACCTTGAGCGAGCCCGACGCCTCGGCCGTGCCGTCGTGCAGACCCTTCAGCCGCTCCAGCGGCGTGAAGCGCCACTCCTCCTCCCGGCCCTGCGGCACGGGGAAGTCCGCCACGTCGAAGGAGGGCGGTGCGCTCATCCTGGTGGCGACGGTGGACTCAGCGGTCACCGCGGGAGGTCCCTCCGGAAGGAGGTCGGAGGACGATCCGGTCACCTTCGAACCGGCCGGTGTGGATCCTCCCTGGACGATGTCCTCGGGGGAGTTCTGAGCCTCAGCCATGGCGCTCGTACTGCTCACTCTCTGAAAAGCGGAACCTGTCGCGGAACCTCGGACGGAATGTGCTGGAAGGGCGGGGCGGCCGCGGTGCGGCGGCCGGCCCCTCGCACGGTACGGGCGTCAGCCGACCGCGCCCTCCATCTGGAGCTCGATGAGCCTGTTGAGCTCCAGCGCGTACTCCATCGGGAGCTCCTTCGCGATGGGCTCGACGAAGCCTCGGACGATCATCGCCATCGCCTCGTCCTCGGACAGGCCCCGGCTCATCAGGTAGAAGAGCTGGTCGTCGCTGACCTTGGAGACGGTCGCCTCGTGGCCCATCGTCACGTCGTCCTCGCGGACGTCGACGTACGGATAGGTGTCCGAGCGGGAGACCGTGTCCACGAGCAGCGCGTCGCACAGCACGTTGGACTTCGAGCCCTCCGCGCCCTCGGCGATCTCGATCAGGCCCCGGTAGGACGTACGGCCGCCGCTGCGGGCCACCGACTTGGAGACGATGTTGGAGGACGTACGCGGCGCCATGTGCACCATCTTCGCGCCGGCGTCCTGGTGCTGGCCCTCGCCCGCGAAGGCGACCGAGAGCGTCTCGCCCTTGGCGTGCTCGCCCATCAGGTAGACGGCCGGGTACTTCATGGTGACCTTCGAGCCGAGGTTGCCGTCGACCCACTCCATGGTCGCGCCCTCGTAGGCCACCGCACGCTTGGTGACGAGGTTGTAGACGTTGTTCGACCAGTTCTGGATCGTCGTGTAGCGGCAGCGGCCGCCCTTCTTGACGATGATCTCGACGACGGCGGAGTGCAGCGAGTCCGAGTTGTAGATCGGAGCCGTGCAGCCCTCGACGTAGTGCACGTAGGCGTTCTCGTCGACGATGATCAGCGTCCGCTCGAACTGGCCCATGTTCTCGGTGTTGATGCGGAAGTAGGCCTGGAGCGGGATGTCGACGTGCACGCCCGGCGGCACGTAGATGAACGAACCGCCCGACCACACCGCGGTGTTGAGCGCGGCGAACTTGTTGTCGCCGGGCGGGATGACCGTGCCGAAGTGCTCCTGGAAGATCTCCGGGTGCTCGCGCAGGGCCGTGTCGGTGTCCAGGAAGAGGACGCCCTGCTGCTCCAGGTCCTCACGGATCTGGTGGTAGACGACCTCCGACTCGTACTGCGCGGCGACACCGGCGACCAGGCGCTGCTTCTCCGCCTCCGGGATGCCGAGCTTGTCGTAGGTGTTCTTGATGTCCTCGGGCAGGTCGTCCCACGTCTGCGCCTGCCGCTCGGTGGAACGGACGAAGTACTTGATGTTGTCGAAGTCGATGCCCGAGAGGTCCGAACCCCAGTTGGGCATGGGCTTCTTCTCGAACAGCCGGTGCCCCTTCAGACGGAGCTTGAGCATCCACTCCGGCTCGTTCTTCTTCCCCGAGATGTCGCGGACGACCTCATCGGAGAGGCCGCGCTTCGCCGCGGCACCGGCCGCGTCGGAGTCGGCCCAGCCGTACTCGTAGTTGCCCAGCCCTTCGAGTTCGGGGTGGGCAGTCTCGGTAGGAGAGGTCATGCGGGGTTCCTCCCGGCGGTGTTCGCAGGTGCTGTGGTGGCGTTGCTCGCCGTGGTCTTGCCGTTGCGGGTCTTGCTCGCGTTCGTCTTGCTCGTCCTGGTGCGGGTCGTGCTGCCGGACGTGCCGGCCGTACTCGTCGCGCCGGGGGCCTCACCGGCCCCCGCACCGCGGGCCTGTGTGACGTGCCGGGGCTGCGACGGGGATCCGCCGGGCGGCCGTGGCCTCCCCGCGGTGGACAGGGTCTGCGGGACGAAAGTGGTGCACACCCCGTCGCCGTGGGCGATCGTCGCCAGCCGCTGTACGTGGGTGCCCAGGAGGCGGGAGAAGACCTCCGTCTCCGCCTCGCACAGTTGCGGGAACTGCTCGGCGGTGTGGGCCACCGGGCAGTGGTGCTGGCAGAGCTGCTCTCCCACCGGGGCCCCGGCGGAAGCGGGTGCGCTGCGCGCAGTGGCAGCGTACCCGTCCTCGGTCAGTACCTCGGCCAGCGCCCGGGCGCGCTCCTCGGGCGGCACGCCCTCCAGCGCGCTCCGGTACCGCTCGGCCTGTGCGGCCATGCGGGCACGGGCGAAGTCCGCCACGGCGGCGTCGCCGCGCGCACCGCCGCCCGCGCTCTGCGCTATCCACCGCAGGGCGTCGGCGGCCAGCCGGTCGTAGTCCTGGTCGAAGGCGTCCCGGCCGCAGTCGGTGAGCGCGAAGACCTTCGCGGGACGGCCCCTGCCGCGTGAGCCGTAGACCCGCTTCTCGCGCGGCTCCACGACCCCGTCGCCCACGAGCGAATCGAGGTGGCGGCGTACGGCCGCCTGGGTCAGCTCCAGACGCAGGGCCAGTTCGGCGGCGGTCGACGGACCGTGGTCCAGGATGGAGCGCGCCACCTTGTTCCGCGTGCCGCGCTGTTCGTCGCCCGCCGAGGAGGCCCCGGAGGGGGTCTGCGGCCCGGACACGGACGAAGCGCCGGCGGCCGCTCCGGCCGCCGTTCGCGCTGTCTGTCCCTGAGCCGTCTTTTTCACAACGTCATTGTTGCGTAATTCTTCGGGGAGCGGCAAGCCGCGTTCTGACCTGGCGGGATGGCCTGCATCACGTAAGGCGACCCTTACTTGCGGTTGCTTGCGGCGGCCTTCCGCGCGGACCGCCCGCCGCCGTGCCGTACCGGCGGGCATGTCACATGTCTCAGCCCCCGGGCCCCGTACGGCACTTGGGAATCCTTACACTCCCCGTATGGGAAGCGGTGGGGCCGCCCTCGAGGTCGTGGGCCTGGTGAAGCGGTACGGCGGGAAGACGGCGGTCGACGGTCTGAGCCTGTCGGTCCCGCGGGGCACGGTCACGGCGGTCCTCGGCCCGAACGGGGCCGGCAAGACCACCGCCGTCGAAATCTGCGAGGGATACCGCCGCCCGGACGAGGGCACCGTCCGCGTCCTCGGGCTGGACCCCGTCGCCCAGGCCGCCCGGCTGCGCCCCCGTATCGGCGTCATGCTGCAGAGCGGCGGGGTGTACCCGGGGGCGCGCGCCGAGGAGATGCTCGCGCACATGGCCCGGCTGCACGCCGATCCGCTGGACGTCGACGCACTCGTGGGCACCCTCGGCCTCGCGAGCTGCGGCCGTACGCCCTACCGCCGGCTCTCCGGCGGCCAGCAGCAGCGGCTCTCCCTCGCGATGGCCGTCGTCGGACGGCCCGAACTGGTCTTCCTGGACGAGCCGACCGCCGGCCTCGATCCGCAGGCGCGCAGGGCCACTTGGGAACTGGTACGCGCGCTGCGCACCGACGGCGTCACCGTCGTCCTCACCACGCACCACATGGACGAGGCGGAGGAGCTGGCCGACGACGTCGTCATCATCGACGAGGGCCGCGTCGTCGCCGAGGGCTCCCCGGACCAGCTCTGCCGCGGCGGCGCCGAGAACTCGCTGCGCTTCACCGGACGCCCCGGACTCGATCTGGCCTCCCTGCTCAAGGCCCTGCCGGACAACACCGCCGCCGCGGAACTCGTACCGGGCGGCTACCGCGTCACCGGCACCGTCGACCCGCAACTGCTGGCGACGGTCACCTCCTGGTGCGCGCAGCACGGCGTCATGCCCGACCGGATCTCGGTCGAGCGCCGCACGCTGGAGGACGTCTTCCTCGAACTCACAGGCAAGGAGCTTCGTTCGTGAGCGCCGGCACCTACACTCCCGCGCCGGGAGCGGCGCCGCTGTGGCGCATGATCGGCGCGCAGGCCGCCCTGGAGACACGGATGCTCCTGCGCAACGGCGAACAGCTTCTGCTGACCGTCGTCATCCCGACGCTGCTGCTGGTGCTCTTCAGCACCGTCGACGTCGTCGAGACCGGCGGCGGCTCCCGCGTCGACTTCCTCACGCCCGGCATCCTCGCGCTGGCCGTGCTGTCCACCGCGTTCACCGGGCAGGCCATCGCCACCGGCTTCGAGCGCCGCTACGGCGTGCTCAAGCGGCTCGGCGTCTCACCGCTCCCCCGCTGGGGCCTGATGGCGGCGAAGACCTGCTCCGTACTGGCCGTCGAGGCGCTCCAGGTGCTGCTGCTCGTCGTGGTCGCGCTGGCGCTGGGCTGGTCGCCGCGCGGGGGCCTTCCGGGCGCGGCGCTGCTGCTGGTCCTGGGCACGGCCGCCTTCTCCGGGCTCGGGCTGCTGCTCGCCGGGACGGTACGGGCCGAGGCCACCCTCGCCGCCGCGAACCTGATCTTCGTGCTGCTGCTGGTGGGCGGCGGCGTCATCGTGCCGCTGGAGCGCTTCCCCGAGGCGGTGCAGAGCGTGCTCGGGGTGCTGCCGATCGCCGCGCTCTCGGACGGGCTTCGCGCTCTGCTCCAGCACGGGACGGGCGTCCCCTGGGGCGACGTCGTGGTGCTCGCGGGCTGGGCCGTGGCCGGGCTCGCGGCTGCGGCCAGCTTCTTCAAGTGGGAGTGAGCGGGCGGCAGTCGGACGTCCGGAAGCCCTGACCTCGACGCCGTTCACGCGTCGTACGGGCTTCCCCGGGCGGCCCTACGGGGCCCTCGTGAATGCGCGCACAAGCCCGCCCGTACGATGGCTCCCGTGCATCTCGTGCCGAACCCCCTCGAACTTCTGCGGAACCCCGCCGCGTACATCGCCGCCCGCTGGACGCCCGCTCCGCGCACCGTCCGTAAGGCCGCGCTCTCGGCGCTCGTGATGAGCGTCGTCATCATCGTGACCGGGGGCGCCGTGCGGCTCACCGGCTCCGGGCTGGGCTGCGACACGTGGCCGAAGTGCAGCAGCGACAGCCTGTACGCCACGTCCGAGATGGGCGTGCACGGGGCGATCGAGTTCGGCAACCGCATGCTGACGTACGTCCTCAGCGCCGCCGTCGGCTGGACGATCGTGGCCGCGCGCTGCGTCAAGCCCCGGCGCCGTGGCCTGAGCCGGCTGGCCTGGGCGCAGTTCTGGCTCGTGATGGGCAACGCCGTCATCGGCGGCGTCACCGTGCTGACCGGGCTCAACCCGTACACCGTCGCCGGGCACTTCCTGCTCGCCTCGGGGCTGCTGACCGTCGTCACGCTGACGTGGCTGCGCGCCGCCGAGGGCGATGTTCCCGCGCGTCCGCTGGTGGGCGGGCCGGTACGGAAGCTGGTGCGGACGCTGACGGCGGCCGCCGCCGCGCTGGTCGTCGCGGGCACCGTCGTCACCGGCGCCGGGCCGCACGCCGGCGACAGCAGCGAGGTGCCGCGCATGCCGGTCGACGTCGAGACCGCCGCCCGCGCGCACGCGGCCCTGGCCTGGATCGTCGTCCTGCTGACGCTCGCGGTCTGGCTCGTGCTGCGCGCCTTCGACGCACCCGCGGGACCGCGCCGGCGCGCCACGGAGCTG
>NZ_LJGW01000066.1:16700-34224 GCF_001751255.1 Streptomyces nanshensis
CTGCTGTCGCTGCGGGAGCGCGGGCCGGTGCCCGGCGGTTCCGGTTCGGGCGAGCGCGACGGCGGTTCGCCGCTGGAGGCGGAGGCCGGGGTTCCCGGCGGGGTGCACGGCGCCGCGGCGGCGCGGGNGGCGGACAGGACGCCGGACGGGACCGGCCGCCCGAGGCCGTCCCCCAACACCCGTAGCCGCAGGCGGCGTTCGGCCACAGGCCGCAGGACCGCCGGCCGTCCGGACATCCGCCGGGTGCTCAACTCCCCACCGCCCGCCCTCAGTTCGGCCCTCTCACCCGGGGCCGCCGTACGCGCGGGCGGTCTTCCGTATCCGTGTCGCCGTCTGTGGTGTCGTCTGTGGCGTCCGTCTCGGGCCGGGGGACCCATGGCCGCCGCGTATACCCGCCGGTAGCATCGGGCCCATGGCAGACAGCAGCAAGCGGGCGGCCAAGCTCGCCAAGGAGATCACCGCCTTCGCGCGACGACACGGCGGCAGCGCGGAGGGCCAGGTCGCCTACATCGGGCAGGCCGGGGCCCGTATCTCCCTCGTCAGTGCGGACGGTACGTGGGGCGACCTCGTGGCGCCCACCGTCGAGACCGCCCGCGAGGCCGCGGAGACAGCGGGCATCACCGTGCGCGAGTCCTTCGACACCGAGCTGGCGGAGAAGGTGCGCACGGGCCCCTACGAGTGGAGCCGCATGGCAGGCATCCAGCTCGGCGGGCAGAGCGGAGACCACGCCCCGGCCTGACCGGCCGCCGCCCGCCGGCTGCCGAGCGCGGGCCACGACGCCCGCGCGGCACGGACCACACCGGAGCGTTCCCCGGAGCCGGGACGGGGAGCGGTGAGGGCCCGGACCACCGTCACTGGTCCGGGCCCTCACGTATGCGCGGCCTCGACCGCCCGGCGCCGCGGGGCGCTGCCGGGCGGGGCGTACAGAGCGTACGCAGCACTCGGGACGTACGGGTAAACGTTCGGCGCGGGCGGCGCGGACCGGCCACGGGCGAGCACCGCGAGGCGCGGCGCGTACGTCCCCGTCCGTCCGCTCAGCGCAGGAACGGATCGATCGCGACCGCGACGAACAGCAGCGAGACGTACGTGATCGACCAGTGGAAGAGGCGCATCTCCTTCAGCTTCGCGCCCTTCGCCCCGGACTTGGCCCGCGTCAGCAGCGCGTGCGCCTCCCACAGCCACCAGCCGCCCGAGGCGAGCGCGACCGCGGTGTAGAACCAGCCGACGTACCCCAGCGGCCACAGCAGCAGCGAGACCGCGACCATCACCCAGCTATAGAGGACGATCTGGCGTGCCACGGCGGTGTTCGTCGCGACGACGGGAAGCATCGGCACGCCCACCCGCGCGTAGTCCTCGCGCACCTTCATCGACAGCGGCCAGTAGTGCGGCGGCGTCCAGAAGAACATGACGAGGAAGAGGATGACGGCGGCCCAGCTCACCTCGTTCCTCACCGAGGACCAGCCGATGAGGACGGGCATGCAGCCCGCGATGCCGCCCCACACGATGTTCTGCGAGGTGCGCCGCTTGAGCACCATCGTGTAGACGAGCACGTAGAAGAGCAGAGCGCCCAGAGAGAGCGCCGCCGAGAGCCAGTTGACGAAGGCTCCGAACCACAGCGTGGAGAAGACGGCCAGCCCCAGACCGAACAGCAGCCCCTCGCGCGGGGTCAGTACGCCGGTCACCAGCGGGCGGTTCTCGGTGCGGTGCATGAGGGCGTCGATGTCGCGGTCGACGTACATGTTCAGCGCGTTGGCGCCGCCCGCGGACAGATAGCCGCCGACGCAGGTGGTCACCACGAGCCAGAGGTCGGGTACGCCCTGCGCGGCGAGGAACATCACCGGGATCGTGGTGATGAGGAGAAGTTCGATGATGCGCGGCTTCGTCAGCGCGACATAGGCCCTGAGCCGCGCGAGGAACGACCGGTCCACGGTGCTGGTCTCGAGCACCCCCGCAGGACGGGATCCGACGGCCGTCACGTACACCCCTGATCACTCCAAGAAATGCGAGCGGGAACGGTGCACACTCCGTAAAGCTCGCGCGTACCACGCCACTTTAGACGGCGCCCGTATCCACTCTGCGCCGGGGGTCGTACGGGGTGCGCGAGCGGCCTCGGGGCGCGGTGCCGGGGCCCGCGGTACGGGCGTTGCCGTACGGCCCCGGAGCCGCCCGTACGGGAATCGCCGCGGGTGACGGCTTGTTGGCACATGTGTCGCTGCGCCGTTGGTGAGCACCCGGCGAAGATGCGTGTAGCACAGGGGTACGCTCGACACCGCCGGTGAGCGCAAGGGCACCGGACACCGATTTGTGGAGAGGAGCCCTGACCCAGGGTGAGCACGAAGCCGACCACCACAGACCTCGAATGGACCGATCTGGACCAGCGGGCCGTCGACACCGTCCGGGTTTTGGCCATGGACTCCGTGCAGAAGGTCGGCAACGGCCACCCCGGCACGGCCATGGCACTCGCCCCGGCGGCCTACCTCGTCTTCCAGAAGCTGATGCGGCACGACCCGTCCGACCCCGCATGGACGGGGCGCGACCGCTTCGTCCTCTCCGTCGGCCACTCCAGCCTCACCCTCTACATCCAGCTCTATCTGGCGGGTTACGGGCTGGAGCTGGAGGACCTCAAGTCCTTCCGTACATGGGGCAGCAAGACGCCGGGCCACCCCGAACACGGCCACACCGTCGGCGTGGAGACCACAACGGGCCCGCTGGGCCAGGGCGTGGCCAACGCGGTCGGCATGGCGATGGCCGCACGCTACGAGCGCGGGCTGTTCGACCCGGAGACGCCGGCGGGCGAGTCCCCCTTCGACCACACCATCTGGACGTTCGCCAGCGACGGCGACCTCCAGGAGGGCGTCTCGGGTGAGGCGTCCTCGCTGGCGGGCCATCAGCGGCTCGGCAACCTCGTGGTGATGTGGGACGACAACCACATCTCCATCGAGGGCGACACCGAGACGGCGTTCTCGGAGGACACCGTCCAGCGGTACGAGTCCTACGGCTGGCACGTGCAGCGCGTGGACCCGCTGCCCAACGGCGACCTCGATCCGCAGGCGCTGTACAGGGCGTTCACGGCGGCGAAGGCCGAGACCTCCCGTCCGTCCTTCATCGCCGTACGCTCGATCATCGCCTGGCCCGCGCCGGACGCGCAGAACACCGGAGCGGCGCACGGCGCGGCGCTCGGCGAGGAAGAGGTCGCCAAGACCAAGAAGGTCCTCGGCTTCGACCCCGAGCGGCACTTCGAGGTCGGCACGGACGTGCTGGAGCACACCCGGCAGGCCTGGGAGCGCGGCCGTGAGGCGCGCGGCGCCTGGGAGAAGACCTTCGCGGAGTGGCGTTCGGCGAACCCGGAGCGGGCCGCCGAGTTCGACCGCATCCGCGCGGGCGACCTGCCCGAGGGCTGGGAGAAGGCGCTGCCCTCCTTCGAGCCCGGCAAGGAGATGGCCACGCGCAAGGCGTCCGGCTCCGTGCTCAAGGCGCTCGGCGCGAAGATCCCGGAGCTGTGGGGCGGCTCGGCCGACCTCGCGGGCTCCAACAACACCTCGTTCGCGGAGAGTTCGTTCCTGCCGGAGGGCAACCCCCTGCCGGGCGCGGACCCTTACGGACGCACGCTGCACTTCGGCATCCGTGAGCACTCGATGGGCGCGACCATGAACGGCATCGCGCTGCACGGCAACACCCGGGTCTACGGCGGCACGTTCCTCACCTTCTCCGACTACATGCGCCCCGCGGTCCGCCTCGCGGCGCTGATGCAGGCGCCGGTGACGTACGTGTGGACGCACGACTCGATCGGTCTCGGCGAGGACGGCCCGACGCACCAGCCGGTCGAGCAGCTTGCGGCGCTGCGCGCCATCCCCGGCCTCAACATCGTCCGCCCGGCCGACGCGAACGAGACGGCGGTCGCCTGGGGCGAGGTGCTGCGCCGGCACGCCGACAAGCCCGCCCCGCACGGCCTGGCCCTCACCCGGCAGAACGTGCCCACCTACGAGCTCAACCACGAGGCCGCCAGGGGCGGTTACGTGATGTTCGAGGCGGAGGGCGGCGAGCCGCAGCTCATCCTCATCGGCACCGGCTCCGAGGTGCAGCTCGCCGTCGAGGCGCGCGAGACCCTCCAGGCGGAGGGTGTACGCACCCGGGTCGTGTCGATGCCGTCGGTGGAGTGGTTCGAGGAGCAGGACCAGGCGTACAAGGACAGCGTGCTGCTGCCGGGCGTACGCGCCCGGGTCGCCGTCGAGGCGGCCGTGGGTCTGACGTGGCACCGGTACACGGGCGAGGCCGGCCGGATCGTCTCGCTGGAGCACTACGGCGCCTCGGCCGACTACAAGACGCTCTACCGGGAGTTCGGCCTCACCGCCGAGGCCGTCGTCACGGCGGCGCGGGAGTCGCTGGAGGCCGCGTCCCGCTGACGCCCGTTCCGGTCCGTCCGGCACACGCAGCGAACGCAGCGAAGCTACGACAAGCAGGAGATGCAATTCCCATGACAGACGCTCTCAAGCGCCTCTCCGACGAAGGCGTGGCGGTCTGGCTGGATGACCTGTCCCGTCACCGGATCACGTCGGGCAACCTGGGCGAACTCATCGACGAGCAGCACGTGGTGGGCGTCACCACGAACCCGACGATCTTCCAGAAGGCCATCTCGTCCGACGAGAAGTACGACCAGCAGGTCTCCGATCTGGCCGCGCGCGGAGTGACCGTCGAAGAGGCGGTGCGCATGATCACCACCTCCGACGTGCGCGACGCCGCGGACGTGCTGCGTCCGGTCTTCGACGCCACCGGCGGCAAGGACGGCCGGGTCTCCATCGAGGTCGACCCGCGGCTGGCGCACAACACCAAGGCGACGGTGGCCGAGGCCCGCCAACTGGCGTGGCTGGTGGACCGTCCCAACACCTTCATCAAGATCCCGGCGACCAAGGCCGGGCTGCCCGCGATCACCGAGACCGTCGGCAAGGGCATCAGCGTCAACGTCACGCTGATCTTCTCCCTGGAGCGGTACCGCGAGGTCATGGACGCCTACCAGGCCGGTCTGGAGAAGGCCAAGGCCCTGGGCATGGACCTCTCGGCCATCCACTCCGTGGCGTCCTTCTTCGTCTCCCGCGTGGACACGGAGATCGACAAGCGGCTGGACGCCGTCGGCACCGACGAGGCGAAGGAGCTGAAGGGCAAGTCGGCCATCGCCAACGCCCGCCTCGCCTACCAGGCGTACGAGCAGGTCTTCGGGCCCGCCGACGCCTCGTCCGAACCGCCGGAGCGCTGGCGCACGTTGGAGCGGGCCGGCGCCAACAGCCAGCGTCCGCTGTGGGCTTCGACGGGCGTGAAGGACCCGTCGCTGCCGGACACGCTCTACGTCACCGAACTCGTCGCGCCCAACACGGTCAACACCATGCCGGAGGCCACGCTCAAGGCCACCGACGACCACGGCGAGATCGCCGGCGACGCGGTACGCGCCCACTACGCGGACGCCCAGGCGGTGCTCGACTCCGTCGCCGCGCTCGGCATCTCCTACGACGACGTCGTGCAGGTGCTGGAGGACGAGGGCGTGGAGAAGTTCGAGGCGTCCTGGAACGAACTGCTGTCTTCCACCGAGGCGGAGCTCAAGCGCCTCACGCCGAAGGAGGCGTAAGGAAGTTGACCGACGCAGCCAATCCGCTGCGTGACGCACTGGACCGGCGGCTCCCGCGCATCGCGGGACCGTCGGGTCTGGTCATCTTCGGCGTCACGGGTGATTTGTCACGTAAAAAGCTGATGCCGGCCGTGTACGACCTCGCAAACCGCGGACTGCTGCCGCCGGGTTTCTCCCTCGTCGGGTTCGCCCGCCGCGACTGGGAGCACGAGGACTTCGCACAGGTCGTGCACGACTCCGTGAAGGAGCACGCGCGCACGCCCTTCCGCGAGGAGGTCTGGGAGCAGCTCTCCCAGGGGATGCGCTTCGTGCCCGGCGTCTTCGACGACGACGAGGCCTTCCGCACGCTGAAGTCGACGATCGAGGAACTGGACAAGTCCCGTGGTACGGGCGGCAATTTCGCCTTCTACCTCTCCGTGCCGCCGAAGTTCTTCCCCACGGTCGTCTCGCAGCTCAAGAAGCACGGCCTCTCGGAGGGCGGCGCGGGCTCGTGGCGCCGTGCCGTCATCGAGAAGCCCTTCGGCCACGACCTGCCGAGCGCGCAGCAGCTCAACGCGGTCGTGCACGACGTCTTCAACCCCGACCAGGTCTTCCGCATCGACCACTATCTGGGCAAGGAGACCGTCCAGAACATCCTGGCGCTGCGCTTCGCCAACACCATGTTCGAGCCGCTGTGGAACCGCAGTTACGTCGACCATGTGCAGATCACGATGGCCGAGGACATCGGCATCGGCGGCCGCGCGGGCTACTACGACGGCATCGGCTCCGCGCGCGACGTCATCCAGAACCATCTGCTCCAACTCCTCGCCCTCACGGCCATGGAGGAGCCGGCCTCCTTCGGCGCCAAGGCCCTGCTCACCGAGAAGCTCAAGGTCCTCAACGCCGTACGGCTGCCGCGCGAGCTGGGCAAGCACACCGTCCGCGGGCAGTACGCGGCGGGCTGGCAGGGCGGCGAGAAGGTGCGCGGCTATCTGGAGGAAGAGGGCATCGACCCGAAGTCGAAGACCGACACCTACGCGGCGATGCGGCTGGAGATCGACAACCGCCGCTGGGCCGGGGTGCCGTTCTATCTGCGGACGGGCAAGCGCCTGGGCCGCCGCGTCACCGAGATCGCGGTCGTCTTCCAGCGCGCGCCGTACTCGCCGTTCGACGCCACCGACACCCAGGAGCTCGGCCAGAACGCCCTGGTGATCCGGGTGCAGCCGGACGAGGGCATCACCATCAGGTTCGGCTCGAAGGTGCCGGGCACGCAGATGGAGATCCGGGACGTGACGATGGACTTCGCGTACGGCGAGTCCTTCACCGAGTCCAGCCCGGAGGCGTACGAACGCCTTCTCCTCGACGTCCTGCTCGGCGACGCCAACCTCTTCCCGCGCCACCAGGAGGTCGAGCGATCCTGGGAGATCCTCGATCCCGTCGAGCGCTACTGGGACAAGCACGGCAAGCCCGAGCAGTACGCGGCCGGCACCTGGGGACCCGAGGCGGCCGACGAGATGCTCGCACGCGACGGACGGAGCTGGCGCCGGCCATGAACATCGACCTCACGGACACCACGTCGAGCCAGATCAACACCACCCTCGTCCAGGCCCGCCGCTCGATCGGTTCACCGGCGGTCGGCATGGTCCTCACGCTGGTGATCGTCACCGACGAGGGCAACCACTACGACGCACTGAAGGCCGCGAGCGAGGCGTCCAAGCAGCACCCCTCGCGCATCCTCGTCGTCATCCGCCGGCCCGGCCGCTCCCCCCGTGACCGGGCGATGGCCCGGCTCGACGCCGAGGTGCGGGTGGGCAGCGACTCGGGCACCGGCGAGACCGTACTGCTGCGGATGCACGGCGAGTTGGCCTCGCACGCATACAGCGTCGTGCTGCCGCTGCTGCTGCCGGACGCGCCCGTCGTGGTCTGGTGGCCGGACGACGCCCCCGAGCACCCCTCCGAGGACAAGCTCGGCACGCTCGCCCAGCGACGGATCACCGACGCCTCGGCCACCGAGGACCCGATCGGCACGCTGCGGCTGCGCGGCCGTACGTACGCACCCGGCGACACCGATCTGTCGTGGACGCGGCTGACGCCCTGGCGCAGCGTGCTCGCGGCGGGCCTGGACCAGCAGTCGCTGAAGGTGCGTTCGGCGACCGTCGAGGGCGAGAGCCACAACCCCTCGGTGGAACTGCTCGCGCTGTGGCTCGCGGAGCGCCTGCGGGTGCACGTCGAGCGCAAGGTCACCGAGGGGCCGGGCATCACGGCCGTACGGATGCAGACGGCGGACGGCGAGATCTGCCTGGACCGGGCGGACGGCGCGCTCGCGGAGCTGGCCGTCCCGGGTCAGCCGGACCGCCATGTGGCGCTGCACCGGCGCGGTACGGCCGAGTTGATCGCGGAGGAGCTGCGTCGGCTGGACCCGGACGAGGCGTACGAGTCGGCCGTGCAGTACGGGACGAAGGAGCACGGCGGCGCGGGCGGCGGCTCGCAGGGCGCCAAGGGGACGCGTGCGCGCGCCCGTTCGCAGTCCGAGGAGGAGTCGGCGAAGCAGCCCGCGGCGGCGAAGAAGACCGCGCGGTCGGCCACGAAGAAGGCGGCGAAGAAGTGAGCGCCGCCGCCTCCGCCCCGGTCCTCGTGCACCGCGACACGGACGAGTTGGCCGGGGCGACGGCGGCGCGGCTCGTGGCACGGCTCGCCCAGGCGCAGTCGCTGCGCGGCAGCGCCTCGGTCGTGCTGACGGGCGGGCGCAACGGCAACGCGCTGCTCGCCGCGCTCGCCACCGCCGAGGGCCGCGACGCCGTCGACTTCTCCCGGCTGGATGTGTGGTGGGGCGACGAGCGCTTCCTTCCGGAAGGCGATCCGGAACGCAACGTCACCCAGGCACGCGAGGCGGTGCTCGATGCGCTGCCGCTCGATGCGGCACGGGTGCACCCGATGGCGCCCTCGGACGGGACGTACGGGGACGACGCGTCGGCCGCGGCGAAAGCGTACGCGGCCGAACTGGCCGCCGCAGGGGCGGAGGAGGCAGGGGCGGAGCAGGCACGGCCCGAGGGCGCACGGGCGGAGGAGGCCGGAGCCGGAGCGGTCCCCGCCTTCGACGTCCTGCTGCTCGGCGTCGGCCCGGACACCCATGTGGCCTCGCTCTTCCCCGGACACCCCGCCGTCGCCGAAACGGAACGGCATGTGGTGGCCGTGCACAACGCTCCCAAGCCGCCGCCCGTACGCATCTCGCTCACGCTGCCGGCGATCCGCACGGCCCGCGAGGTCTGGCTGCTGGCGGCGGGCGAGGACAAGGCGGACGCGGTATCGCGCGCCCTGTCCGGGCAGTTCGGCCCCGAGGAGGCCCCGGCCTGCGGCGCGTACGGCACGGAACGCACGCTGTGGCTGCTGGACGAGGCGGCGGCGAAGCTCCCGTAGGGGCGTACGGGCGAACCACACGGTGCGAGAGAACGCATGGTGCCCCGCGACCGGTCGGCCGGTCGCGGGGCACCACTCTGTGCGTATGCGTCAGCGGATCAGGGCTGGGCAGATTAGGGCTGGGCCGCTCAGGGCTGGGCCGAGTCCGCCTCGTCCGCCGGGCCCGGCCAGTACGACGGGTAGGCGGCGGCCGGCTGCCGTCCGTTCTCCAGCGGGGACTCGACCACGTCGCCCGCGCCGGGGAACGAGGCGTTCGGCGCGTGCAGGACGGCCTCGGCGATGTCCGTGGCCCGTGCCTCGGTGAGGTCCGGGGCGTACGACAGCGTGGCCGCCTCCCCGCCCACGTCCGGGATCTGCGCGCCCTGCGGGGTCTCCGGGAAGAGGTCGCGGAAGGCCACCGCTCCGCCCATCTCGTCGATCATCCGCTGCGAGTTCTCCCGCGCGAAGCGCAGCCCCGCGGTACGCACCGACGTCCCGGTCTCCCGGGCCCGGCTCAGCAAGTCCCGTACGAGCGGACGGATCTGCTCCGACAGCCGGGTGCACGCGCCGGCCGGGCTGACCACCTCGCCGAGGATGACCCACCAGGCGCCCGCCGCGGCACCGGTGTTGGCGATGAAGTCGGGGATCACCGTGACGCCGCGCTCCAGCAGCCGCTGCTCGGCCTCGGGCGTGGTCGGCACGTTGGCGGCCTCGGCGATGAAGCGGCCGCGGATACGGTCGCAGTTGTCGGTGGTGATGGTGTGGCCGACGGCGGCGGGCACCAGGACGTCGGCGTCCATGCCGAGCCACTCGTCGCCGGGGGCCTCCCCGTCGTCCTCACGCAGCACGGAGCGGTCGATGAGACCGCGCGACGTCCTCGCGGACAGCAGCAGTTCGACGTCGAGGCCGCGGGTGGTGTTGGTGATCAGGCCCTGGGCGTCGGTGATCCCGACGATCTTCACTCCCGCACGGGCGAGGTAGAGCGCCGTCGAGCCGCCCATCGCGCCGAAACCCTGCACGACGGCGCGTGCCGACTCCGCCGGGATCTCCTGGTGCTCCAGGGCCGCGAGCGCGGACTCCGCCACTCCGTAGCCGCCGATCAGCTCCGAGAGCAGCAGCCCGTCCATCCGTGTGGTGAACGCCTGGTGGATGCGCGAGCGCACCTCGGACTGGTCCTCCGCGCGGACCACCGCGGCGTGGAAGGACGTCTCGCCGATGCCGACCCGGCTGAACGCCCGGTCGAGCTGCTCCTGTTGGGTGCCGAGGTCGCCCGCGGTGACCCAGAAGCGCTCCAGCAGCGGCCGCACACCCTGGAGGAAGCGCTCCCGCACCCCTTCGGCCCGCGGGTCCGCCGAGTCGAAGTCGATGCCGCCCTTGGCGCCGCCGACGTGGATGCCGAAGGCGCCCATCTTCAGGGTCATCTCCCGGGCCAGTTCGGCCACTTCGCCCATCGTGCAGCCGGGGCGCATGCGCAGACCGCCGGTGGCGATGCCCGTCACGAGCTGGTCGATCACGACGAATCCGCGGGCGGAGGTCTCGTTGTCACGCCAGGTGACCTGGAGGTAGGGCTCATGCTCAAGCACCTGCAGTTGCGTCTCGACAGCTGTTTGTGTCACTTGGCACTCACCCTTTCCGGATACTGATAGGCAGTTTCTTGCGCAGGGGTGTATCAACGACGCGGTCCGCGGACCGACAGCCGCTTTTGTTACTCCCCGGAAACGAAAGACAGGAATTCTTGCGCTGAATCGAGCGGCTTCGTGCGCTCGGAAACAAGCGGAGCTCGTACGTGCAGGACGAATTACGCCCGCAAGGCTCACTTGTGGTGAACCCTCAGGCGGGCGCAATAAAGTTGAAACGAAATACGCAGTGAACGCTTGTGGTTGCGTTGTACGTAGCGCCCACTGTGAGGTCGAGCTTCATCCCTTGTCAAGCGCTCCCTGGAGTTACTTCTCAGGGTGGTTTTTCAGTCCCGGCCACGTAAATTCGAACGGAAAGAAAATGCAGCTCAAAGCTGCCGCTCGGCCGGCCGTCTGGGCCCGTGGCAGAAAACTGACGGGTCGTCGGTTCGCCCCGTCCCCCGTCCGTACGCACACGACGAGGACGCCCCCGCACGGCGAAGGCGTCCTCGTTCCCGTTCGCGTTCCCGCCGCCTGCGCTGCGGGGGTGAGCGGGCCGCGGCGTCAGCGGCCCCGCAGCCGGCGGTAGCGGTTCACCAGCGCGGCCGTCGAGGCGTCCAGTCCCTCGACCTCCGCCCCGTCGGCGAGGGCGGGTTCGAGGCGCTTGGCGAGGACCTTGCCGAGCTCCACGCCCCACTGGTCGAAGCTGTCGATGTCCCACACGGCGCCCTGCACGAAGACCTTGTGCTCGTACAGCGCGACGAGCTGCCCCAGTACGGACGGGGTCAGCTCCTCGGCGAGGATCGTGGTGGTCGGGCGGCTGCCGGGAAAGGTCCGGTGCGGCACCTGAGCCTCCGGCACGCCCTCCGCCCGTACCTCCTCCTCGGTCTTGCCGAAGGCGAGCGCCTGCCCCTGCGCGAACAGGTTCGCCATCAACAGATCGTGCTGACCTGCGAGTTCACCGAGACCGAGCGCGGGGCAGGCGAAGCCGATGAGATCGGCGGGGATCAGCCTGGTGCCCTGGTGCAGGAGCTGGTAGTAGGCATGCTGGCCGTTGGTGCCGGGAGTGCCCCAGACGACGGGTCCGGTCTGCCAGCTCACGGGACGTCCCGCCCGGTCGGTCGACTTGCCGTCGGACTCCATGTCGAGCTGCTGGAGATAGGCGGTGAACTGCGAGAAGTAGTGGCTGTAGGGCAGCACCGCATGGGACTGGGCGTCGAAGAAGTTGCCGTACCAGATGCCCAGCAGGCCCATCAGCAGCGGGGCGTTGGCCTCCGCGGGCGCCATGCGGAAGTGCTCGTCGACGAGGTGGAAACCGGCCAGCATCTCGTTGAAGCAGTCGGGCCCGATCGCGACCATGAGGGAGAGCCCGATCGCCGAGTCGTACGAGTAGCGCCCGCCGACCCAGTCCCAGAACTCGAACATGTTCTCCGTGTCGATGCCGAACTCGGCGACCTTCTCCGCGTTCGTCGACACCGCGACGAAGTGCCGGGCGACGGCCGCCTCGTCGCCCCCGAGCCCCTCCAGCAGCCAGCGGCGCGCAGCCGTGGCGTTGGTGATGGTCTCGACGGTGGTGAAGGTCTTCGACGCGACGACGAACAGCGTCTCGGCCGGGTCCACGTCCCGTACGGCCTCGTGCAGATCGGCCCCGTCCACGTTCGAGACGAAGCGGAACTGCATGTCCCGCTCGGTGTACGGACGCAGCGCCTCGTAGGCCATTTTCGGCCCCAGGTCGGAGCCGCCGATGCCGATGTTGACGACGGTCCTGATGGGCTTGCCCGTATGCCCCCGCCAGTGGCCGTCGCGGACCTTGTGGGCGAAGAGGGCCATCTTGGCGAGCACCGAGTGCACCTTCGGCACGACGTCCTCGCCGTCGACGTCGACGCGGGCCGCGACGGGCGTGCGCAGCGCGGTGTGCAGCACCGCGCGGTCCTCGGTGACGTTGATCTTCTCGCCGTCGAACATCGCGTCCCGCAACTGCTCGACCCCGGTCGCCGCGGCCAACTCGCGCAGCAGGCGCAGCGTCTCGTCGGTCACCAGATGCTTGGAGTAGTCGAGGTACAGATCGCCGACCTGGAGGCCGAAGCGCTCGGCACGGCCGGGGTCGTCGGCGAAGAGCGTGCGCAGACCGGTGCCGCCGAAGTCCTCACGGTGCTTGGCCAGCGCGTGCCACTCGGGCAGCTGATCGAGCCGGGTGCGGCGTGCTGCGTTCATCGGCGATCGTCACCTTCTCCTCGTCCTGAATACGCCGCGCACCAACCTAGTTGACGGGCGATCCGGCGGCGCGCACGCATCGGCGGCCGGGCGGTGACAACGACGACGGCCGTGACGGCACCGGGCGCGGGAGGGGACGGAACGGACCCGGGGCACCCCGGAAGACGGCCGGGGAACGGGAAGGAAGAAGAGAGTAGCCGCTGCGGCGTCAGATCTCGCCGCGGAGCTTCGCGAGGGCCTCGGCCAGGATCGCCTCGCCGTCCTCGTCGCTGCGCCGCTCGCGCACATAGGCGAGGTGGGTCTTGTACGGCTCGGTGCGCGGCGGGGCCGGCGGGTTCTCCTCGTCCTTGCCGGCCGGGAAGCCGCAGCGGGGGCAGTCCCAGGTCTCGGGGATCTGCGCGTCGCTGGCGAAGCTGGGCTGCGTCTCGTGTCCGTTGGAACACCAGAAGGAGATCCGCAGCCGGGGCGCGGAATCGCCTCGCTCGGCCTCTCCCATCGGCCCCGCCCCGACCCGGCTCCCCCGGATCGCGTTGCCACTTGCCACGGTCGTAACTCCCTGCCTCGCGGTGCCGCGGAACATCGACGATGAGTCCGTCGCGGGCGCCCTAGTGTACGTAGGGCCCAACGCGCGTCCAGTGACCGGAGTTACTGCGTCGGCTCCGGACGCGAGCCTCATGATAGGCCGCGTTCGGCGAGTTGCGGCTGCCCTTGCAAAGCCGGAAGCACGTCCGGGGCCCGTGCCGAAGCCGGGCCCCGCGAACGGCAGATGGGAGAGGGGGCGGAGGCGCCGCCCGGGCCCGTCAGCTCTGGAGCTTCGTCAGCAGACCGAGCACCACGATGATCGCGAACCAGACCAGCCCGACCACGACGGTCAGCCGGTCGAGGTTGCGCTCGGCGACCGAGGAACCGCCGACGGACGACTGCATGCCGCCGCCGAACATGTCGGAGAGGCCGCCGCCCTTCCCCTTGTGCATCAGCACCAGCAGCGCCAGCAGAAAACTGAAGACGATGAGGGCGATAGAGAACCCCATGATCACGGCTGGACCAACTCTCTCGGACTTCGTGGGAAGACTTCACATGTACGGGGGCCGGACCCGTGCCCGGCCCCCGACAGCGTACGACGGGTCACTGCCCGGCGTCATACGCCTGCCCTTTCGGGCCGTACGCCGCGCCGCTCGCACGGCGCCCTGGCGCTGTCACCGTCACTGGTCGCGGAAGCGCACGATCTTGACGAACTCGTCCGCGTCCAGCGAGGCACCGCCCACCAGCGCGCCGTCGATGTCGGGCTGCGCCATGATCTGCGCGACGTTGCCGGACTTGACGGAGCCGCCGTACTGGATGCGTACGGCCTCGGCGACCTCCGCACCGTACAGCTCGGTGAGGCGGGAGCGGATCGCGCCGCAGACCTCCTGGGCGTCCTCGGCGCCGCAGGTCTTGCCGGTGCCGATCGCCCAGACCGGCTCGTACGCGATCACGATCGTGGCGGCCTGCTCGGCGGGAACGTCCTTCAGGGCGCCGTCGACCTGGGCGAGGGTGTGCGCGACGTGGTCGCCCGCCTCGCGCACCGCCAGCTCCTCGCCGACGCAGAGGATCGGCGTCAGGTCGTGCGCGAAGGCCGCCTTCACCTTGGCGTTGACCAGCGGCTCGTCCTCGCCGTGGTACTGGCGGCGCTCGGAGTGGCCGACCGCGACGAAGGAGCAGTTCAGCTTCGCCAGCATCGCGCCGGAGATCTCGCCGGTGTACGCGCCGGAGGCGTGCGCCGAGACGTCCTGGGCGCCGTACTTGATCTTCAGCTTGTCGCCGTCGACCAGGGTCTGGACGGAGCGCAGATCCGTGAAGGGCGGCAGGACGACGACCTCGACGGCCGCGTGGTCCTTGTCGGTCAGGGCGAAGGCGAGCTTCTGGACGTGGGCGATGGCCTCCAGGTGGTTGAGGTTCATCTTCCAGTTGCCCGCCATCAGCGGGGTGCGGTTGCTCACGGGGTCAGTCCTCCAGTGCGGCGAGGCCGGGCAGCGTCTTGCCCTCGAGGTATTCGAGGCTGGCGCCGCCGCCGGTCGAGATGTGGCCGAATGCGTTCTCGTCGAAGCCGAGCAGACGGACGGCGGCTGCGCTGTCACCGCCGCCGACGACGTTGAAGGAGCCGCTGTCGAGCAGCCCCTGGGCGACGGCCCTGGTGCCCTCGGCGTAGTCGGGGTGTTCGAATACGCCCATCGGGCCGTTCCAGAAGACGGTCGCGGCGTCCGCGAGCTTCGAGGCGTACAGCGTGCAGGTCTCCGGGCCGATGTCGAGGCCCATCAGCCCGGCCGGGATCGCGCTGACGGGAACGGCGGCCGGCTCCGTCGGCGCCTTGGTCTTCAGGTCCGGGAAGCTGTCGGCGACCAGGACGTCGACGGGCAGCACGAACTCCACGCCCAGCTTCTCCGCCTGCTCCAGATAGCCCTGGACCGCCGGGATCTGGTCCTCCTGGAGGAGCGATCCGCCGACCTCGTGGCCCTGGGCCTTGAGGAAGGTGTACGCCATGCCGCCGCCGATGAGGATGCGGTCGGCCTTGTGCAGCAGATGCTCGATGACGCCGAGCTTGTCGGAGACCTTGGCGCCGCCGAGCACCACCGCGTACGGGCGTGCCACGTCCTCGGTGAGCTTCTTCAGCACGCCGACCTCGGTGGCGATGAGACCGCCCGCGGCGTGCGGAAGCCGGGCCGGGAGGTCGTACACGGAGGCGTGCTTGCGGTGCACGGCGCCGAAGCCGTCGCCGACGTACAGGTCGGCGAGCTGGGCCAGTTCACCGGCGAAGGCGGCGCGCTCGGCGTCGTCCTTGCTGGTCTCGCCGGGGTTGAAGCGCAGGTTCTCCAGGAGGGTCACGTCGCCGTCCGCGCTCGCGGCGACCGCGTCCCTGGCCGACTCGCCGACGGTGTCGGACGCGAACGTGACGTCCTTGCCGAGGAGTTCGCCGAGCCGCCTGGCGACGGACGCGAGCGAGAACCGCGCGTCGGGCTCTCCCTTGGGCCGCCCCAGGTGCGAGGCGACGACGACGCGCGCCCCGTTCTCGGCCAGCTTGCGGATGGTGGGCACGGCGGCCCTGATGCGGCCGTCGTCGGTGATGTGCTCCCCGTCGAGCGGGACGTTGAGGTCGGCGCGTACGAAGACCCGCTTGCCGTCCACTCCCCCGGCGATAAGTTCGTCGATCGTCTTCATGCTTGCTGGTGCTCTCCTTGGACGTCAGACCCTTGATCTGCTGGTGCCGAACTCATGGGTCAGGGCTCGCCGGACGCGTCATCGCGCCCTGCGAGCCCTGCCACGGTCTGCCCTCTCTCGGCGCTGCTCGGCTGTCGGCCGGGAGCGCTCAGAGCTTGTCGCCGACGAAGGTGGTCAGGTCGACGAGACGGTTGGAGTAGCCCCACTCGTTGTCGTACCAGCCGACGATCTTGGCCTGCTTGCCCTGGACCATCGTCAGCGACGAGTCGAAGGTGCACGACGCGGGCCAGTTGACGATGTCCGAGGAGACGATCGGGTCCTCGGTGTACTCCAGGATGCCCTTGAGCTGGCCCTCGGCGGCCTTCTGGAAGGCGGCGTTGATCTCGTCCTTGCTCGCCTCGCGGTCCAGCTCCAGGACCAGGTCGGTCACGGAGCCCGTGGGCACCGGCACGCGCATGGCGATGCCGTCCAGCTTGCCCTTGAGGTGCGGGAGCACGAGGGCGGTGGCCTTCGCGGCGCCGGTCGAGGTCGGGATGATGTTCTCGGCGGCGGCGCGGGCGCGGCGCAGGTCCTTGTGCGGGAAGTCCAGGATGCGCTGGTCGTTGGTGTAGGCGTGGACGGTCGTCATCATGCCCTTGACGATGCCGAAGTTCTCGTCCGCGACCTTCGCCATCGGCGCCACACAGTTGGTGGTGCAGGAAGCGTTGGAGATGACGTCGTGCTTGGCGGGGTCGTAGGAGTCCTCGTTGACGCCCATGACGATGGTGATGTCCTCCTCCTTGGCCGGAGCCGAGATGAGGACCTTCTTCGCGCCGGCGGCGAGGTGCTTGGCCGCGTCCGCGCGCTTGGTGAAGATGCCGGTGGACTCGACGACGATGTCGGCGCCCAGGTCGCCCCAGGGAAGCTGGGCCGGGTCGCGCTCCGCCATCGTCTTGAAGGTCTGGTTGCCCACCGTGATCGTGTCGTCGGTGTGGCTGACCTGCTGCTTGAGGCGCCCCAGGATGCTGTCGTACTTCAGCAGGTGCACCAGAGTCGCGTTGTCGGTCAGGTCGTTGACACCGACGATCTCGATGTCCGCCCCCTGCTCGAGCAGTGCGCGGAAGTAGTTGCGACCGATGCGGCCGAAGCCGTTGATGCCTACGCGGATCGTCACGAACCGATCTCCTCGTTGGTACGCCGGTACGGACACCGGCAAAGCTGTATGGGATGTCCCCGACCACTCCCGACCCTACCGCGCCCCGCTCTTCGCGGTGACATCGGCCACCCGGGGCGCAGGGCCCCGGATCCCGGGCGCCGCGGGCTCCGCGGCGGACGCGGCCGGTCCGGCGGCCGGGCAGGGGCCGCCGGACCGAGGGCGCCGGAAGACGGGAGCGGAGGTCAGCCGACCATCTCTTCGGTGAGGCTGGTCTCCGTGCCCGGAATGCCCAGATCCTGGGCCCTCTTGTCAGCCATGGCGAGAAGCCGGCGGATACGGCCGGCGACGGCGTCCTTCGTCAGCGGCGGATCG
>NZ_LJGW01000066.1:34342-34545 GCF_001751255.1 Streptomyces nanshensis
TCGTCCGCGAGGATCTCCAGCGCACGCTGCACCCGGGCGCCCGCGGCGACCGCCGCACGCGCGGAGCGGCGCAGGTTGGCGTCGTCGAAGTTGGCGAGCCGGTTCGCGGTGGCGCGCACCTCGCGGCGCATCCGCCGCTCCTCCCACGCGAGCACGGACTCGTGGGCGCCCAGCCGCGTCAGCAGCGCGCCGATGGCGTCGCC
>NZ_LJGW01000066.1:34623-68566 GCF_001751255.1 Streptomyces nanshensis
CCAGTGCGAGCGCCGCCTCCGGGCCGGGGCAGGTGACCTCCAGCGAGGAGCTGCGGCCGGGCTCGGTGAGCGATCCGTGCGCGAGGAACGCCCCGCGCCACGCGGCCTCGGCGTCGCAGGTGGCCCCCGAGACCACCTGCGGCGGGAGGCCGCGGATCGGCCGGCCGCGGCTGTCCACCAGCCCCGTCTGGCGCGCGAGTTGGTCGCCTCCGGCCACGACCCGTACGACGTAGCGGCTGCCGCGGCGCAGCCCCCCGGGCGCCATCACCACCAGGTCGGAGCTGTGTCCGAAGATCTCCAGAACGTCCTTGCGCAGACGACGGGCCGCGATGCCCGTGTCCAGCTCCGCCTCGATCACGATCCGCCCGCTCACCAAGTGCAGGCCGCCCGCGAAGCGCAGGATCGACGAGACCTCGGACTTCCGGCAGCAGGTCCGGGTGACGGGGAGCCGGGAGATCTCGTCCTTCACCGCAGCCGTCATCGCCATGGGCCGATCCTTCCATGCATCCGAAAAATACGGTCGTACGCGGCTGCCAGCAGCTCGGGATCGTGCCTGGCGGCGCCCGCCCCGGAACCTTCGCCCTGGGAAGCGCCGCCCGCCGCCGCGACCGGAGAGAGCTGAGCCGTCGCTCCGAGCCGCTCGGCGGCCTGGCACAGGGAATCCCGGTCGGGGACGGCGTCCTCGTCGGCCAGCACCACGTCGAAGGCGAGTTTAGGGGCGTGTCGGGCCAAAACGTCCAAATGACGCTGCGGGGAGAAGCCTTCTGTTTCTCCGGGCTGCGGCGCGAGGTTGAGCGAGAGGACCTTGCGGGCCTTGGTCTGGGTCAGGGCGTCCAGCAGATCGGGGACGAGCAGATGCGGAATCACGGAGGAGAACCAGGAGCCGGGACCGAGGACGACCCAGTCGGCGTCGAGCACGGCCCGTACGGCTTCGGTGACGGCGGGCGGGTCGTGCGGCACCAGGTGCACCTGCAGCACCTCGCCCCTGGTGAGCGCGACGGTGGCCTGGCCGCGGACGGTCGAGACCTCGTCGGGGCGCTCCGGGTCGTGGCCGCGTACGAGGGCCTGGAGCTCCAGCGGGACGGCGGACATCGGCAGCACCCTGCCGTGCGCGCCGAGCAGCTTGCCCACCAGATCGAGCGCCTGGACATGGTCGCCGAGCTGCTCCCAGAGCGCGACGATCAGCAGATTCCCCACGGCGTGGTCGTGCAGGTCGCCGCGGCTGACGAAACGGTGCTGCACGACCTCGGCCCAGGTCCGGCCCCAGTCGTCGTCCCCGCACAGCGCCGCGAGCGCCTTGCGCAGATCGCCGGGGGGCAGCACGCCCAGTTCGTCGCGGAGGCGTCCGCTGGAGCCGCCGTCGTCGGCGACGGTGACGACGGCGGTGAGGTCCCCGGTGATGCGGCGCAGCGCGGTGAGGGAGGCGGACAGGCCCGCGCCGCCGCCCAGGGCCACGACCTTCGGCTGGGTGCCGCGGTGCGATCCGCGGGTGCCGACCGGACGCCGCAGCCGGATGGTCCTACGAGGCATTCGCGCTTCTCACGTCCTCATTCACGTCCCATGTCGCGGTGCACCACGACGGTCTCCACGCCGGCGCCGGAGAGTCTGCGGGCCAGCTTCTCGGTGACGGCGACGCTGCGGTGCTTGCCGCCCGTACAGCCGACGGCGACGGTGACATACCGCTTGCCCTCGCGGCGGTACCCGGCGGCGATGAGCTGGAGCAGCTCGGCGTAGCGGTCGAGGAACTCCTTGGCGCCCGGCTGGTCGAAGACGTAGTCCGAGACCTGCTCGGTCGTGCCGTTGTACGGGCGCAGTTCCGGGACCCAGTGGGGGTTGGGGAGGAAGCGGCAGTCGGCGACGAGATCGGCGTCAACCGGGAGCCCGTACTTATACCCGAAAGACATCACCGTGGCGCGGAGTTCGGGCTCCTCGTCGCCGGCGAAGCGGGCGTCGAGCTTGGCCCGCAGCTCGTGAACGTTGAGGTCGGAGGTGTCGATGACGAGGTCCGCGTCGCCGCGCAGCTCCCGCAGCAGGTCGCGCTCGGCGGCGATGCCGTCGACGATCCGGCCGTCGCCCTGGAGGGGATGCGGGCGGCGGACCGACTCGAAGCGGCGCACCAGCGCCTCGTCGCTCGCCTCCAGATAGACGATGCGGCGCTTGACCTGGCGCTGGGCGAGATCGGCCAGGGACTCGCGGAGGTTGTCGAAGAAGCTGCGCCCGCGGACGTCGACGACGACGGCGATGCGGGCGACGTTGCCCTGCGAGCGTGCGCCCAGGTCGACCATCGTCGGGATCAGCTCGGGCGGCAGGTTGTCGACGACGAACCAGCCGAGGTCCTCCAGGCACTTGGCCGCCGTACTGCGCCCGGCGCCGGACATCCCGGAGATGATCACCAGCTCGGGGATGACCGCCTCGTCCGCCGCCGCGTCGGCGGCCGTGCCGGACGCAGCCCGTGCCGCGTCCGCGCCGGACGCACCGGTCGCGCCGGTCGCACCGGTCGCACCGGTCGCACCGGTCGCCGCCGGCTCTCTGCCCTGTTCTCGTTCCTGCCTGCTGTTCATGTCCTCGGCCCCCCGTCCTCGTGGCTCACTCTTCTTCAACGATCTCACCGGTCGCAGTGTTCACAGCCGGCGCGGAGGACTTCGTGACAAGCGCCGCGGCGACGGCCTCCGCCGTCTTGCGGCCCACGCCCGGTACCTCGCAGATCTCCTCGACCGTCGCGGCGCGCAGCCGCTTGAGCGAGCCGAAGTGCTTCAGCAGCGCCTGCTTGCGGGACGCCCCCAGCCCCGGGACGGCGTCGAGCGGGCTGGCCTTCAGCGTCTTGGAGCGCTTGCTGCGCTGGTATCTGATCGCGAAGCGGTGCGCCTCGTCGCGTACGCGCTGGAGCAGATAGAGCCCCTCGCTCGTACGCGGCAGCACGAGGGGATCGTCCTCGCCGGGCACCCAGACCTCTTCGAGGCGCTTGGCGAGACCGCAGACGGCGACGTCGTCGACGCCGAGTTCGTCCATGGCGCTGCGGGCCGCGGCGACCTGGGGGCGGCCGCCGTCCACGACGATGAGCTGCGGAGGGTAGGCGAACTTCCTGGGGCGGCCGTCCTCGTCCCGCGACCCCGTCTCGACGGGCTCGGGACCCTCGCCCTCCGCGGGACCGTCGCCGTCGCCGCCCCACTCTCCCGTACGGCGCTTCTCCTGGAGATAGCGGCGGAAGCGGCGGCTGATGACCTCGTGCATCGAGCGGACGTCGTCCTGCCCGGCGAAGGACTTGATCTGGAAGCGGCGGTACTCGCTCTTGCGGGCGAGGCCGTCCTCGAAGACGACCATGGACGCGACCACGTCGTCGCCCTGGAAATGGGAGATGTCGAAGCACTCGATGCGCAGCGGCGCCGAGTCGAGGCCGAGGCCCTCCGCGATCTCCTCCAGCGCGCGCGAGCGCGTCGTCAGGTCGGAGGCGCGCTTGGTCTTGTGCAGGGCCAGGGCCTGCTGGGCGTTGCGCTTGACCGTCTCCATCAGGGCGCGCTTGTCGCCGCGTTGGGGCACGCGCAGGCTGACGCCGCTGCCGCGGCGCTCGGCGAGCCACTGCGCCGCGGGCTCCGGCGGCTCGGGCAGCGCCGGAACGAGGACCTCCTTGGGGACGCCCTCGCCGCGCTCCTCCCCGTAGAGCTGCTGGAGGGCGTGCTCGACGAGTTCGGGTGTGCCGATCTCCTCGACCTTGTCGGTGACCCAGCCGCGCTGGCCGCGCACCCGTCCGCCGCGTACGTGGAAGATCTGCACGGCCGCCTCCAACTCGTCCTCGGCGAGGGCGATCAGGTCGGCGTCGGTGGCGTCGGTGAGGACGACGGCGCTCTTCTCCATGGCGCGCCGCAGGGCGTCGGTGTCGTCCCGCAGCCGGGCCGCCCGCTCGTACTCCATCGCCTCGGACGCCTCGTTCATCTCGCGTTCCAGGCGGCGGAGATAGGAGTTGGTGTGCCCGGCGACGAAGTCGCAGAACTCCTCGGCGAGTTGACGGTGGTCCTCGGCGGAGATCCGGCCCACGCAGGGCGCCGAGCACTTGTCGATGTAGCCGAGGAGGCAGGGGCGGCCGATCTGGGCGGAGCGCTTGAACACGCCCGCCGAGCACGTACGTACGGGAAACGCGCGCAGCATCAGGTCGACCGTCTCGCGGATGGCCCACGCGTGCGCGTACGGACCGAAGTAGCGCACGCCCTTCTTCTTCGGGCCGCGCATCACCTGGACCCGCGGATACTCCTCGTTGAGGGTGACGGCGAGGGACGGATAGCTCTTGTCGTCGCGGTACTTGACGTTGAAGCGGGGCGCGAACTCCTTGATCCAGGAGTACTCGAGCTGGAGCGCCTCGACCTCCGTGGAGACGACCGTCCACTCGACCGACGCGGCCGTGGTGACCATCGTGCGGGTGCGCACATGCAGGCCCGCGAGGTCCTGGAAGTAGTTGGCGAGCCGGTGGCGCAGGCTCTTGGCCTTCCCGACGTAGATCACCCGGCGGTGCTCGTCGCGGAACCGGTAGACCCCCGGCGAGTCGGGGATCTCACCCGGTTCGGGGCGGTAGGTGGAGGGGTCTGCCATGCCGCACAGCCTACGTCCGCGCGGTGACACTCCCCTGCCCCGTCATCACGGAGCAGGGGCGCTCGTACGTGTCGCCCTGTACGGGCTCGTGCCGTCGCGGCGGTGGCGTCACCAGCCGCGTTCGCGCCACTCGGCGAGGTGGGGGCGCTCGTTGCCCAGGGTGGTGTCGCCGCCGTGGCCCGGGTAGACCCAGGTCTCGTCGGGGAGCCGCTCGAAGAGCTTGGTCTCGACGTCGTTCAGCAGGCTCGCGAACGCCTCCGGATCGTCATGGGTGTTGCCCACGCCGCCCGGGAAGAGGCAGTCCCCGGTGAAGAGATGAGGATGGCCGTGCGGGTCGTCGTAGACGAGGGCGATCGAGCCCGGGGTATGGCCCACGAGGTGACGTGCCGTCAGTTCGACGTCGCCGACGCGCACCGTGCCGCCGTCGTCCACGAGTTCGTCCGTGGCGACCGGGATGCCCTCGGCGTCGTGGCGGCCCGCGTACGTACGGGCTCCCGTCGCCTCGACGACGGGGGCGAGGGCCTGCCAGTGGTCGCCGTGCCGGTGGGTGGTGACGACGGAGGCGATGCCGTCGGAGCCGATGAGGTCGAGCAGGGTCTCGGGCTCGTTGGCCGCGTCGATCAGAAGCTGCTCGCCGGTGCTGCGGCAGCGCAGCAGATACGCGTTGTTGTTCATGGGGCCGACCGCGACCTTCGAGATCATCAGGTCGGTCAGCTCGTGCACGTCGGCAGGTCCCCCGACCTGTACGTCTCCGGTGTAAGCCATGAGGGACAGCCTAGGGCGTGTCCGGGAAGTAGCGTCGTCGCCCTGCTGGGCAGGGCGGGGGCGCGGGGTCTGGTGCGTGCGATCGCAAGGCGGAGGAGGAGAGCGCAGCGTGCTGCGCCGACGATCGACAACGCAGCGAGTGCGCGTGCCAGGGCCCGCACCCCAGACGGGACTTCGCGGACACGCCCTCGGGCCGTGGGCTTCGGGAGTTGGCCAGAGCGCGGCAGGGCGGGATGCCGATGTGGCGGCGGTGAAGGGGCGCAGGGCGCGCGCACGGTCGGTGCGCGCCGCGACGCACCCCTCACCGCCCGCGGCGGGACGCCCCCGCTACAGCGCCGGAAGCTCCGGCAGCGGATCCCGCGCCGAGAGCCCGGTGCCCGTGCTGCGCCCCGTGAGCCATGCGACGAGCGCGGTGGGGCTCCCCGCGACGACAAGGGTCTTCGCGCCGTCGCCGGCCGCCCCCGTGTGCCAGCTCACGCCGTCCTCCGTACGCAGCTCGATCGGTACGGCGATGCCGGGGTGGCCCTGGAACCGCCGTGCCATGTTGGCCAGTTCGCGCTCGATGAACGTGGCGGGCAGATCGTCCATGGCGTAGCCGACGCCGAGGTCGACGTGGTGCAGCTCCACCTCGATCCAGCGGCGGAAGGGGAGGGAATACGCGCCGTCCGTCACACCGTTACGCAGCTCTACGGTGCGTTCCCAGTCGGTGTCGCGCTGCGCGGCGAAGGCGCCGTCGAGACGGGCCCCGCTCTCGCGCAGATCGGCGAGGTGCTCGCGCACACTCCGGTGTGCGTCCCGCTCGATGTCGTCGTCGCGGCTCTCGGCGCTGGCGTACATGGGGCGTCCGGCGAGGACGTTCAGCAGGGCGTCCGCGTTGCGGGCGAGGTGCGCCAGTACGTGACCGCGGGTCCAGCCGGGCAGCAGCGAGGGCTTGGCGGCGGTGGCGTCGTCGAGTTGCTCGACGGCAGCGAGCAGCCGGTCCGTCGCGCTCCGCAGGGCGGCGGCGTCGGCGGCGGGGTCGGGAGCGTTGGCGGCGGGGTTCGCTGGCGGCGTCATGATCCCCAAGCTAGCCCGGCTCCTCCTCCGGGTGGAAGACGGCGCGGAACGCCGGACCTCGTGCGGAAAGGCGCACAATCGAATGTACGTGCTATAAGCTCTGAGGGCGGTACCGATACGGTCCGGGGCACACCCGGGCGGCACCGCCTCTAGTCTTGAGCGGGGGGCTCCTGCGCAGTCGGGGCACCCTGCTTCTCACACGAAAGGTGCCAACCGGCGTGGCCTCTGACCGTCTCCTTGTCCGTGGCGCTCGCGAGCACAATCTCCGGAACGTCTCGGTCGACCTCCCGCGTGACTCGCTCATCGTCTTCACCGGTCTGTCCGGATCGGGCAAGTCCTCCCTCGCCTTCGACACGATCTTCGCCGAGGGGCAGCGGCGCTACGTGGAGTCGCTCTCCGCGTACGCACGGCAGTTCCTCGGTCAGATGGACAAGCCGGACGTCGACTTCATCGAGGGGCTCTCCCCCGCGGTCTCCATCGACCAGAAGTCGACCTCGCGCAACCCGCGTTCGACGGTCGGCACCATCACCGAGGTCTACGACTACCTCCGGCTGCTCTTCGCGCGCATCGGCAAGCCGCACTGCCCGGAGTGCGGGCGCCCCATCGCGCGGCAGTCGCCGCAGGCCATCGTCGACCGGGTGCTGGACCTGGAGCCGGGCAGCCGCTTCCAGGTGCTCTCGCCGCTGGTGCGCGAGCGCAAGGGCGAGTACGTCGACCTGTTCAACGAGCTGCAGACCAAGGGCTACAGCAGGGCGCGCGTCGACGGGCAGACCGTCCAGCTCTCCGAGCCGCCGAAGCTGAAGAAGCAGGAGAAGCACACGATCGAGGTCGTCGTGGACCGCCTCACCGTCAAGGACAGCGCGAAGCGGCGGCTGACCGACTCCGTGGAGACGGCGCTCGGGCTCTCCGGCGGCATGGTGATCCTCGACTTCGTCGACCTGGACGAGGACGACCCGCAGCGTGAGCGGATGTTCTCCGAGCACCTCTACTGCCCGTACGACGACCTGTCGTTCGAGGAGCTGGAGCCGCGCACCTTCTCCTTCAACTCGCCCTTCGGCGCCTGCCCGGACTGCACCGGCATCGGTACGCGCATGGAGGTCGACCCCGAACTGATCGTCCCGGACGAGGAGAAGTCGCTCGACGAGGGCGCCCTGCACCCGTGGTCGCACGGCCACACCCGCGACTACTTCGGCCGGCTCATCGGCGCCCTGGCCGACGCGCTCGGCTTCCGTACGGACATCCCCTGGGCCGGGCTGCCGCAGCGGGCCAAGAAGGCGCTGCTGTACGGGCACAAGACGCAGATCGAGGTGCGCTACCGCAACCGGTACGGGCGCGAACGCGCCTACACCACGGCCTTCGAGGGCGTCGTCCCGTTCGTCAAGCGGCGGCACCAGGAGGCGGAGACCGACAGCAGCCGGGAGCGCTTCGAGGGCTACATGCGCGAGGTGCCCTGCCCCACGTGTGAGGGGACGCGGCTGAAGCCGATCGTGCTCGCGGTGACGATGCAGGGGAAGTCGATCGCCGAGATCTCGGCGATGTCGATCAGCGAATGCGCCGACTTCCTGCGGGAGATGACGCTCAGCGACCGCGACCGGAAGATCGCCGAGCGCGTCCTGAAGGAGGTCAACGAGCGGCTGCGCTTCCTCGTCGACGTCGGCCTGGACTATCTGTCGCTCAACCGCGCCGCCGGCACGCTCTCCGGCGGCGAGGCGCAGCGCATCCGGCTGGCCACGCAGATCGGCTCGGGTCTGGTGGGCGTGCTGTACGTGCTGGACGAGCCCTCGATCGGGCTGCACCAGCGCGACAACCACCGGCTGATCGAGACGCTGGTACGGCTGCGGGATCTGGGCAACACCCTGATCGTCGTCGAGCACGACGAGGACACCATCAATGCGGCCGACTGGGTCGTGGACATCGGCCCCGGCGCGGGCGAGCACGGCGGCGAGGTCGTGCACAGCGGACCGCTCAAGGAGCTGACGGAGAAGGCCGATTCGGTCACCGGCGACTATCTGGCCGGGCGGAAGAGCATCCCGCTGCCCGACGTACGCCGGCCCACCGACCCCGACCGGCAGCTCACGGTGCGCGGCGCGCGGGAGAACAACCTGCGGGACATCGACGTCTCCTTCCCGCTCGGCGTGCTCACGGCGGTCACGGGCGTCTCCGGCTCGGGCAAGTCCACGCTCGTCAACGACATCCTCTACACGCATCTGGCGCGGGAGCTGAACAACGCCAAGTCGGTGCCCGGACGGCACACCCGGGTCGACGGCGACGACCTGGTGGACAAGGTCGTGCACGTCGACCAGTCGCCGATCGGCCGTACGCCGCGCTCCAACCCCGCGACGTACACCGGGGTCTTCGACCACGTACGCAGGCTCTTCGCGGAGACGACGGAGGCGAAGGTGCGCGGCTACCAGCCGGGGCGCTTCTCCTTCAACGTCAAGGGCGGCCGGTGTGAGAACTGCTCCGGCGACGGCACCATCAAGATCGAGATGAACTTCCTGCCGGACGTGTTCGTGCCGTGCGAGGTCTGCCACGGCGCGCGCTACAACCGGGAGACGCTGGAGGTCCACTACAAGGGCAAGAACATCTCCGAGGTGCTGGAGATGCCCATCGAGCAGGCGATGGACTTCTTCGAGGCGGTGCCGGGCATCGCCCGCCATCTGCGGACGCTCAACGAGGTGGGCCTCGGGTACGTACGGCTCGGGCAGCCCGCCCCGACGCTCTCCGGCGGCGAGGCGCAGCGCGTGAAGCTGGCGAGCGAGCTGCAGAAGCGCTCGACGGGACGCACCGTGTACGTCCTCGACGAGCCCACGACCGGGCTGCACTTCGAGGACATCCGCAAGCTGATCTCGGTACTGGAAGGGCTCGTCGACAAGGGCAACTCGGTGATCGTCATCGAGCACAACCTCGACGTCATCAAGACGGCGGACTGGCTCGTGGACATGGGCCCGGAGGGCGGATACGCGGGCGGTCTGGTCGTCGCCGAGGGCTCTCCGGAGCAGGTGGCGGCGGTGCCGGCGAGCCACACCGGGAAGTTCCTGCGGGACGTGCTGGGCGACCGCGTGAGCGACGCCCCGCAGGCGGCGACGACGGGCCGGGGCAGGACGGCGGGGCGCAAGGGCGCTTCCGGCGGCGGCACTTCGGGCACCGCCGGCTCCGGTACGGGCGGCGCCGGTACGCGGAAGCGGGCGGCGAAGACGAAGCGGTAGCCGCGGCGGGACGCGGCTCGTACGCGGTGCGGTAGCAGCGTACGGACAGAGCGGCCCACCGGGCCGACGGCGTACGGGCGTTGGAGCCCACAACCTCACAACGGTCCCCCGGCGGCGGGGAGTTCGCGGCACGTCCGCGAGCTCCCCGCCGTCGTCTGTGCGGACGTACGGGCGTACGGGCGTGCGTGAGGCGTCCGTCCCGCGCTCCGTACGCCACTGAGCCGCAGGACATTGTTCGCGCCGAATTTCTACCGGACATCTGGTGCGGTCCGGTCACCGCTGAGACCCTTTTCGGCGCTGTGCGTAGAAAGCGCACGCAACAACCGTGTTTACAGGGGATGTTGTGGTACGAGTAAACGTGCGCAGAAGAGTCCTCATCCGGTCACTGATTCCCGCAGTGACCGCTTTTTCGTTTCTGACGGCCACTCAGCCGCCGTCGGCGAACGCGGCGCCCGCCGCCGCATCTGCCCCGGCCGCCGTCTCTGCTCAGAGCGGCGCGTCCCACTCCACGGTCCGTCCCACGACGGCCCCCGACGGCGACGGCATGGAACTGTCGCGCACCACCCGGCCCGTGGCGCCGGGCGCCCGGCTCACCTCGTTCCAGCGGCTGGAGCCGGACAAGTGGCTTCGGGCGGACGCCCTCAGCGTCGAACTCGGCGACGGCGGGACGGGATCGGGTTCCGGCGCCGTCGCCGGACAGGGCACCGGCGGCACAGGCAGCGGTGGCGGCGGAGGCAGCGGGGGCACTCGCGCCGAGTACCTCTCCTCCGGCGAGGTCTCCACCCGTAAGCCGCTCAGCGAGCAGGCCGCCGCCTACGACCCGGGCAAGGGCCGCCGTACGGTCGCGGCCTTCAACGCCGACTTCTTCGACATCGACGAGACCGGCGCCCCGCTCGGGCCGGGCGTACGCCACGGCCGCGCCACGCACTCCCCCGAGGCGGGCAACAGCTCGTCGGTCGCCTTCGGTCCGGACGCGGCGGGCCGCATCCTCGACCTCTACTTCGAGGGCACCCTCACCCTCCCCGACGGCAAGCAGCCGCTGACCGCGTACAACGCGGCCAACGTCCCCGAGAACGGCATCGGCGCCTACAACTCCCGCTGGGGCAGCGCCGATCGGGCTCTCGCCACCGACGGCGACCCCGAGTCGTCCGAGGTGCGGCTGCGGCACGGCCGCGTGGCCGAGGTCGTGGACGAGCCCGGCGACGGCCCGATTCCGAAGGGCACGACCGTCCTGGTCGGCCGGGACGCCGCGGCGGGCGCCCTGGACGGTCTGGACGTGGGCGACCGTGTCTCGCTGGAGTACCACGTCCGTACGAACGGGGGCGGCCCGGCGCCGCGTACGGCGGTCGGCGGCCGGGGCCTGCTGGTCGTCGACGGCGAGCCGCAGGACTGGGAGGGCAAGCCGAACAACGAGGCGGCGCCCCGTACCGCCGTCGGCTTCTCCCAGGACGGCTCCACGATGCACGTCCTGTCCGTGGACGGACGCCAGGCCGCCTCCGGCGGTGTCACGCTCACCGAACTGGCCCGGATGATGCGGCAGTTGGGCGCCTACAACGCGCTCAATCTGGACGGCGGCGGCTCGTCCACCCTGCTCGCTCGCGAACCGGGCGCCCAGAAGCCCCAGTTGGAGAACGAGCCGTCCGACGGCGAGGAGCGCGAGGTGCCCAACGGCCTCGCCCTGACCGCTCCCGAGGGCAGCGGCAGGCTCAAGGACTTCTGGGTGGAGACGGCCGCGGACCCGGCCTCCGCACCGACCGCCGACAACATGCCCGTCGGCCACCCGGACCGTGTCTTCCCGGGCCTGACACGGAAGTTGACGGCCGCCGGGTACGACGAGTCCTACGGTCCGGCCGAGGGCAGCCCGCGCTGGTTGGCGGCCCGTTCCGGCGTCGGCCGGGTCGACGGCAAGGGCGTCTTCCACGCCCGTCGTGCCGGCTCCACGCGGGTCACCGCGCACCAGGGTGCCGCACAGGGCTCGACACGGCTGTCGGTCGTCGGCGATCTGGCACGCGTACAGCCCACCCGGGAACGCGTCGGGCTGGCGGACGGCGACGCCGAGGGCTCCTTCGGCATCGTCGGGTTCGACGCGGGCGGCACCAGCGCTCCCGTCGATCCCGCCGACGCTCAACTGACGTACGACCGTTCGCTGTTCTCCATCACGCCCGACAGCGAGAGCGGCGGCTTCACCGTACGGGCCCGGCCCGGACAGGAGTCGGCGTCCGGCATCGTGACGGTCGCGGTACGGGGGCACACCGCCAAGGTCGCCGTCACGGTCGGACTGCGCGAGGTGAGGACCGCGGACTTCGAAGACGCCGCGGACTGGAAGTTCAGCGCCGCACGGGCCGAGGGCTCGCTCGCCGCCGACCCCGGCGGCAAGGAGGGCACGGGGCTGAAGATGACGTACGACTTCGGCCGCTCGACCGCGACCCGCGCCGCGTACGCGACCCCGCCCGCGGAGGTTCCCGTACCGGGGCAGCCGCAGAGCTTCAGCCTGTGGATCAAGAGCGACGGCAAGGGCGCCTGGCCCTCGCTCCACCTCAAGGACGCGAGCGGGACCGACCAGGTGCTGCGCGGCGAGCACCTCACCGAGGAGGGCTGGCAGCAGGTCGTCTTCGAGGTGCCGGAGACCGTCAACTACCCGCTGCGGCTGAACCGTTTCTACCTCGCGGAGACCAGACCGGCGGAGCAGTACACGGGCGAGGTCGTGCTCGACGAGCTGACGGCGCACGTGCCGCCGGACGTGGAGCTGCCAGAGGCCGCCCGTCCGCACGATCCGCTGATCTCGACGGCGGCCGACGTCGCGGGACGCGACTGGCGGTACGCGGTGATCTCCGACGCGCAGTTCGTGGCCCGCGACCCGGACAGCGCCGTCGTACGGCAGGCACGCCGGACACTGCGCGAGATCCGCGCCGCACGGCCCGACTTCGTCATCGTCGACGGCGACCTCGTGGACGAGGGCTCGAAGGAGGATCTGGCCTTCGCACACCGGGTGTTGGAGGAGGAGTTGGGCGATGCCGTCGACTGGTACTACGTGCCGGGCAACCACGAGGTGATGGGCGGCAGCATCGCGGACTTCACCGCCGAATTCGGCCCGGCGCAGCGGACGTTCGACCACAAGGGCACGAGGTTCATCACGCTCGACACCTCGTCCCTGACCGTACGGGGCGGCGGGTACGGCCAACTCCAGGAGCTGCGGCGGCAGTTGAACGAGGCTGCCGGCGACCCGTCGGTCTCCTCGGTGACCCTCGTCCAGCATGTGCCGCCGCGCGACCCGACCGGACAGCAGGCGAGCCAGCTCACCGACCGGATGGAGGCGGATCTGCTGGAGGACTGGCTAGGCGACTTCCGCGCGCGAACAGGCAAGGGCGCGGCCTTCATCGGGGGGCACGCGGGCGCGTTCGACGCCTCACGGGTGCGCGGTGTGCCGTATCTGGTCAACGGCAACTCCGGTAAGGCACCGGCCACTCCGGCGGACCACGGCGGGTTCACCGGCTGGTCGCTGGTCGGCGTCGACGCACACACGCACGGGAACCGGAACGGGAACGGAAACGGCCGGGACTGGACGGCCGTGCAGACAAGGGCACATGTCGACGGACTGGCGATGGACGCTCCGGAGAAGCTGCGCGTGGGGGCGTCGACGCATGCGACGGCGGCCGTCACCCAGGGCGAGGGTGCGTCGGCGCGGAAGGTGCCCGTGACGTGGCCGGTCTCCGCGGACTGGTCCGGCTCCGGGAACCTCTGTGTGCGGGGCGGCCGGAGCGCCGCGGACGACACGAGGGTGCGCTGCGCGGCCTCGTACGACCCACGGGACGGCACCCTCACCGCGTACCGGCCGGGCACCGTGCGCCTGGCGGTGGAGGTGTCCGGGGAGCGGACGGAGAGGCAGGTGACGATCACCCGCTGACGACGGGAAGTCGGAAGCGGGGCGGGAGCGCGCGGCCGGACCTCTGGCCGCCCGCTCCCGTACCCGTCCCGTCCCGCGCCTCGTACGTCTCGCGTCTCGTACGCCTCAGACCGAGGCGTCGTCCTTGATACGGCGCGTGGCCAGCAGACTGGTAATGGTCGTGACGACGAGGACGGCACCGATCACGCCCAGCGACACGGCGATGCCGATCTCCGGTACATGCACGCCTGATTCGTGCAGCGCATGCAGCACGAGCTTGACGCCGATGAAGCCGAGGATCACCGACAGCCCGTACGACAGGTGCACCAGCTTCTCCAGCAGCCCGCCGATGAGGAAGTAGAGCTGCCGCAGACCCATCAGCGCGAAGGCGTTGGCGGTGAAGACGATGTACGGGTCCTGCGTGAGGCCGAAGATCGCCGGGATGGAGTCCAGCGCGAAGAGGACGTCCGTCGAGCCGATGGCCAGCATCACGATCAGCATGGGCGTCATCAGCCGCTTGCCGTTCTCGACGACGAACAGCTTCGTGCCGTGGTAGCGGTCGGTGGAGGGGAAGCGCCGCTCGACCATCTTCAGGAAGCGGTTCTCCTCGTACGTCTCCTCTCCGTGGTCCTCGCGGGCCTCCTTGATCAGCTTCCAGGCCGTCCAGATCAGGAAGGCGCCGAAGATGAAGAAGATCCAGGAGAACGCCGAGATCATCGCCGCTCCCGCCGCGATGAACAGGGCCCGCAGCACCAGCGCGATGAGGACGCCGACCATCAGCACACGCTGCTGATACGCCGCCGGCACCGCGAACTTCGCCATGATCAGCACGAAGACGAAGAGGTTGTCGACGCTGAGCGATTTCTCGGTGAGGAAGCCCGCGAAGAACTCACCCGACGCCTTGCTCGTACCGAACAGATGGAGCCCCAGCCCGAAGAGCCCGGCCAGGACGATCCAGACGGTCGTCCACGCCCCGGCCTCCTTGAGGGAGACCTCGTGCGGTTTGCGGCCGCCGATGAAGAAGTCGGCGGCGATGAGGACGCACAGACCGACGATCGTCAGAACCCAGACATCCAGGGAGATTTCCATGTGCTCATCCTCCGGCTAGCGTGCGCGCATCCGCCGGAGGTCTCCTCCACCTGGCGAGCACTGTCGTGCCTCCAGGCCGGCGCCCCGGGACCGGTCACATCCGGTCCGTATTGACGGGCACACCGCCGGGTGTCGGGAGTACTCCCCTCCGCACAAAGGAGAGTAAAGCAACACCAAGGAAAGGTAAAGAGCCGCTGGTCAGGCTGCCTTGGGAACGGTACGTCGATGCTGTGGCCGGTGTCGGCCGGCTCCGTTCAGCCGCCGGTGCGGCGGGTGGCCCGCGCCGTGGCGACCTGGCTCAGCACCCGCGTCAGTATTCGGCTGCCGTGCGGCACGAGCGGCGGCTCGTACGTCCAGTGGTGACCCACCCACGGATCCGCGAGGTGGTCGTCCGGGACGGGCGTGATGCGCAGCAGCGCGCGCCACAGCGGCTGCAGCAACGGACCGTACTCTTGGGCGTCTTCACGGTCGGCGACCATCAGCAGATGGACGCCGACGGACGGTCCCTCGTCTGCGAGATAGCGCAGTTGCGTCACGCCGCGGTCGTCGAACCCGTGCGGGAAGTCGTGGACGACCAGGAGCTGTTCGGCGGTGTCGACGTCGGGCGGCAGCGCGTCGGTGGCACGGCTGCGGACGGCCATCTGCACCAAGTCCACGCGCCGGGTGAGCTGTTCGAGTACGGCGCTGACGCCCGCGGCGCCCGTGGCGGGCGGCCCGGAGAGCACTCCGGTCTCCAGAAGCGGTGCGAGGGCGGCCGTCGCCGTGGCCGCCGGATCGATGACGTGCAGGGTGAAGTCGCCGGGCGGATGGACCGCCGCCAGTCGTGCGGCGATGGCCGTCGCCGTCTCACAGGCCAGACCCCGCATCTCGTCGGGCGTGACGACGGAGGCCGCCGCCGGACCGGTCGAGGCCGAACCGGCGGAGCCGCCGGGGCCGCTGTCGATCCACAGTCCGCGCTCCAGAGGCAGACGTACCAGCATCGGGATGCGCAGCCCCGCGCTCTCGGGCAGGGCGAGGTCGCCGAGGCGCATCGCCATCGGCGGCTGCCCGGGCGGCTCGTAGCCGTGCCAGACCGGGTTGTCCCAGCGGGCGTAGGCGGCCGGCAGCGCGGGCTCGACGACGTCGGACTCCGCGCGGAGCTGCCCCAGATCACGGTCGAGCACCTCGCGGGCCTTCTCGACCAGTTGGGCCTGGCGGGCGCGTGCCTCGGCGCGGGCCGCGTCGGCCGCCGGGCCCACGCGCGTGCGGGGATCGGCGAGCACCTTGTCGAGCTCCTGCTCCATGCGGGAGTCGGCGAAGTCGACGGCGGAGCGGTACGCCGAGACCGTACGGGCCAGGTCCTCGAACATGTCCCAGACCTGGTTGTAGAGCCGCTCGTCCATGCTCCAGCCGTTGGCGTCGCCCGCGACCGGGGTGTACGGGGCCTCACCGGTGCCGCTGCCCTGACCACCGCCCGCGCCGGGCGCCGCCGCCGGGACGGACGGTACGGGCGGAACAGCCGCGGACGGCGAAGCGGAAAGCGGCGGAGAAGGGGGTGAAGGTGGCGGTCCGGCGGCACGATTGGGATGCTGGTAGCTGATGCGGCCGTCGCTCGGGGCGGCCGTGCCCGTGCCACCGTCGGCGATGCCCATGGCACCGCCGACGGTGGTTTCGCGGGGGCGTTCACCGTCCGGACGCGACGGGTGCGGAGCGGGGGCGGGAGCGACGGAACGGGCCCGCCCGTCGGCCACCGCCTCCTCGATCTGCGACGCCAACTCCGGTGCGCGCGCGAGCCCTTGGTCGGCGAGCATCGCGGCGAGCCCGCCGGCGTATCCCTGGCCGACCGCGCGCACCTTCCAGCTTCCCTGGCGGCGGTAGAGCTCCAGCGCGACGACGGCGGACTCCGCGCTCAGTCCCGTGAGCGTGCAGCGGGCCACGGGCTCGCCGTCCAGCTCGGTCACGGCCGCGGACGGCGGGGCCAGTTCGCCGAAGCATGCCGGGCCGCCCTCGCCCCGGGGCAGGGCGAGCAGCACGTTGACGCGGTGCACCTCGTCGGGCAGGGCGTCCAGATCGACGGCGAGGCGGTGTTCGGCCGCGGCCTGCCGGGAGACCTCCAGACCCGGGAGCTGCGGCTGCGCAGGATGGGCTATCCAGCCCTCCTCGCGCATCCTGCCGTCCTGGTCGTTGAGCGTCGCACCGGCGATGACCGGCCGCTCCGCCGAGACCCGGATCTCCAGACGGGCTCCCGGCAAGGGGTGGTTCTGCCCCCGTACCAGCTCGGCCGTCATCCTGCTCCCCCTTCTCACCGTCGACGCCGGTGCCGACGGCTCCTGCCGTCGCTGTCGCTGCCCCTGCCGGCGTCGCGGCCCCCGTCGTGTGAACTGCCCGTGCTGCGCCCTCCGTTCAGAGGTGCGGCACCATCGCGGGCATCAGGTCCTGGAACGTCTTGCCGTTGGTGGGCGCGCCGACGGCCGTCATCTGCCAGCCGTTGCCCTGGCGGTGGACCTTGGCCATGATCTGGGCGGTGTACTCGCCGCCGCCGGTCAGCGTGTAGCGGGCCAGCTCCTGCCCGTTGGTCTCGTCGACGAGGCGGCAGAAGGCGTTCTCCACCTCGGCGAAGGTCTGCCCCGTGAAGGAGTTGACCGTGAAGACGATCTGGTCGATGTGGACCGGCACACGCTGGAGGTCCACCATGATCGCCTCGTCGTCGCCGCCCTGGCCGGCGCCGCCGACGAGGTTGTCGCCGGTGTGCCGCACGGAACCGTCGTCGCTGACGAGGTGACGGAAGAAGACCACGTCCTTCGGCTCGGTGCCCGCGAACAGCACCGCCGAGGCGTCGAGGTCGATCTCCTTGCTGCGCTTGCCGAAGAGGCCACGGCGCGGTGCGGCCTTCCAGCCGAGTCCCATCCGCACCGCGGTGAGGTTGCCCCCGTCGTTCTTCTGCAGACTGATGGCCTGTCCCTTGGACAAGTTCACCGACACGTGCTTTCCCCTCTCGACTTGCCACTGCCGTCCCGCCGTGATGGCGGTCACGCTCCGACCCTACGCATGCACGCGAAGCGCCCGGTCAGGGCGTCCGCCTTCGTGTCGCTCTTGCAACCTTGTGTGCCAGGCCGGCCGATGCGCCGGGCCGGGCGCTGAACCGCTCCCCTTGCGCGGTTACTTCAGGCCCGCCTCCCTCATCTGCCGCAGCTCCTTCTTCAGCTCCGAGACCTCGTCGCGGAGCCGGGCCGCGACCTCGAACTGCAGCTCCGCCGCCGCGGCACGCATCCGCTCGGTCATCTGCTCGATGGTCTCGGCCAGTTCGGCCGCGGGACGGTCCGTGAGGACCTCGCCGTCGCGCTCCGTACGCCCGGCCGACTTCGACGGTGTCGGCGCCTTGCCCTTGGCCGTACGGTCGCCCCCGCCGGACTTCGACTCCTTCCGGTACCCCGAGCCGAGGAGCTGCTCGGTGTCGACGTCCTCGCGCGCGATGTCGGCGACGATGTCACCGATCTTCTTGCGCAGCGGCTCCGGATCGATGCCGTGCTCCTTGTTGTACGCGATCTGCTTCTCCCGGCGGCGGTTGGTCTCCTCGATGGCCTTCTCCATCGCGGGCGTCGCCTTGTCCGCGTACATGTGGACCTGCCCGGAGACGTTCCGCGCGGCGCGGCCGATCGTCTGGATCAGGGACGTGCCGGAGCGCAGGAAGCCCTCCTTGTCGGCGTCGAGGATCGCCACCAGGGAGACCTCCGGCAGGTCCAGGCCCTCCCGCAGCAGGTTGATGCCGACCAATACGTCGAACTCGCCAGAGCGCAGCTCCCGCAGCAGCTCGATGCGGCGCAGCGTGTCGACGTCGCTGTGCAGATAGCGGACCTGGATCCCCAACTCCAGGAAGTACTCGGTGAGATCCTCCGCCATCTTCTTGGTGAGGGTGGTCACCAGCACCCGCTCGTTCTTCTCCTCGCGCATGCGGATCTCGTGCACGAGATCGTCGATCTGGCCCTCGGTGGACTTGACCACGACCTCCGGGTCGACGAGCCCGGTCGGGCGGATCACCTGCTCCACATAGCCGTCGCCGCGGGAGAGTTCGTACGGACCGGGGGTCGCCGAGAGATACACCGTCTGCCCGATGCGCTCCACGAACTCCTCCCACTTCAGCGGCCTGTTGTCGATCGCCGAGGGCAGCCGGAAGCCGTGCTCCACCAGCGTCCGCTTGCGCGCGGCGTCGCCCTCGTACATCGCGCCGATCTGCGGCACGGTCTGGTGCGACTCGTCGATGACGAGGAGGAAGTCGTCGGGGAAGAAGTCGAGCAGCGTATGCGGTGCTGTGCCCGGGTCACGGCCGTCGATGTGCCGCGAGTAGTTCTCGATGCCGGAGCAGGTGCCGATCTGGCGCATCATCTCGATGTCGTACGTGGTACGCATCCGCAGCCGCTGCGCCTCCAGCAGCTTGCCCTGCTTCTCCAGCGACGCGAGCTGCTCCTCCAGCTCGGTCTCGATGCCGGCGACGGCCCGCTCCATGCGCTCCGGACCCGCCACGTAGTGCGAGGCGGGGAAGACGTAGAGCTGCTCGTCGTCCGAGATGACCTCGCCAGTGACGGGGTGGAGCGTCGAGAGCGCCTCGATCTCGTCCCCGAACATCTCGATGCGGACGGCCAGTTCCTCGTAGACGGGGAAGATCTCGATCGTGTCGCCGCGGACCCGGAAGGTGCCCCGCGTGAAGGACACGTCGTTGCGTGTGTACTGCACCTCGACGAAGCGGCGCAGCAGCTCGTCCCGGTCCGTCTCCTGACCGACGCGGAGCGGCACCATCCGATCGACGTATTCCTGGGGGGTGCCCAGACCGTAGATGCAGGAGACGGACGCTACGACGACCACGTCGCGCCGGGTCAGCAGCGAGTTCGTCGAGCTGTGCCGGAGTCGCTCGACCTCCTCGTTGATCGAGGAGTCCTTCTCGATGTAGGTGTCCGTCTGCGGGACGTACGCCTCGGGCTGGTAGTAGTCGTAGTACGAGACGAAGTATTCCACCGCGTTGTGCGGGAGGAGTTCCCGGAACTCGTTGGCGAGCTGGGCGGCCAGCGTCTTGTTGGGCGCCATCACGAGCGTCGGCCGCTGGAGCTTCTCGATCATCCAGGCCGTCGTGGCCGACTTCCCCGTGCCCGTCGCGCCGAGCAGCACGACATCCTTCTCGCCCCCGCTGACGCGCTGCGCCAGCTCGCTGATCGCGGTGGGCTGGTCACCGCTGGGCTGGTAGGGACTGACGACCTCGAAGGGCGCCACCGTACGTTCGATCTGGGTCTCCGGCCGCATGCTGACAACCGTACGGCCCACCACCGACAACGGCCCCGAGCGCCGGAAACGTCCTCACGCTCAGAGACCGAGGCGTCGCGCCCCGTTCACGCCGGCGACACTCCGCTTCTGCTTCCGTGTATCGCACAACGGGAAGCCTTTAGCTGTCAGTGTCCGCACGACCGCGAGGAGTTCCCGAATGTCGATGCGCCGTGCAGTAGCCGCCGCCACCGGCGTGCTCCTGGGTATGTCCGCGCTCACCCTCACCGCGTCACCCGCACACGCGGCCGCCCGCCAGGACAGCACCAGCGACAGCGGCCCGGTCACAGTCGCCCACCGCGGAGCTTCCGGTTATGCACCGGAGAACACGCTCGCGGCGGTCAAGAAGGCCGACAAGCTCGGCTTCGACTGGGTCGAGAACGATGTACAGCGCACCAAGGACGGCGAACTCGTCGTCATGCACGACACCACGCTCGCCCGCACGACCAACGCCGAGACCCTCTACCCGAAGCGCTCGCCCTGGAACGTGGCCGACTTCACGGCCAAGGAGATCGCCCGCCTGGACGCCGGAAGCTGGTTCAGCGACGACTACAAGGGTGAGAAGGTCCCCACGCTCGACCAGTACCTGAAGTACATCAGCAAGACCGGCCAGAACCTGCTGCTGGAGCACAAGTCCCCCGAGCTGTATCCGGGCATCGAGCAGCAGACGCTCAGGGAACTGCGCAGCCGCGGGTGGCTCGACCGCTCACACCTCTCGAAGAGGCTCATCATCCAGAGCTTCAACGCGACGTCGGTCAGGGCCACGCACACTCTCGACCCGCATGTGAAGACGGGCTTCCTGGGCAATCCGAAGGTCTCGGAGCTGGACTCGTACGCGCAGTTCACCGACCAGATCAACCCGACGCACTCCGCGGCGACGAAGGACTACGTCGACGAGGTGCACAAGCGCAAGGGCCCCCTCGGGAAGCGGATGCAGGTCTTCACGTGGACGGTGAACGACGCGTCCACCGCGCGGTCCGTGGACAAGGCCGGCGTGGACGGCATCATCAGCAACTTCCCCGACGTCGTACGGGACGCGACGCACAGCTGATCCCCGGCTGAAGCCGAACCGTTTCAGCAGACGGGTCCTGATCCGGCGGGCCGCACGGGTACCGCTTCTCCGCGGGGTCACGGGCCCGGTTCCGGCGCCGGTCCTTCTCCGCTCGTTCTGCTCGTGCCAGATCGTTCCGGTGTCCGCTGTTCCCCCAACAGTCCCGCGGTTCCCCGCAGTCCCGTCACGGGACGCTTCCGCCGACCCCCTTTCTCCTCCGACTCCGTCCCCGACCCCCGATCCTCGGTCCCCGATCCGCCGGCCGACAGCGTTTCCGGTCAGTGTCAGTGGGAGCCTCTAGGGTTCCCGGCATGACTGAGACAACGGCGAACACGGCAGCACGCGCGTCCTGTTGGACGACGCTGGACTCCCCGGTGGGTCCCCTGCTGCTCGCCGCCACCGACGAGGGCCTGGTCAACGTCGTCTTCCACGCCAGTGCGGCCACGACGGACCGGGCCCTCGAAGGGCTCTCCCTCCGCCTCGGGGCGTCCCCGGTCCGTACGGGAGCCGAAGGTGCCGCCGACGAGGCTTCGGCCGCCGCGTCCGTGCTGGAGCACGCCGCCACGGAGCTCAGCTCCTACTTCGCGGGCGGGCTACGGGAGTTCACCGTGCCGCTGGACTGGTCGCTCTCCGGCGGCTTCAACGAACGGGTGCTCCGCGAACTGCTGGCCTCCGTCCCGTACGGGGTGACCGCCGGGTATCAGGATCTGGCCGACCGGGTGGGCGAGCCCGGGGCGGCCAGGGCCGTCGGCATGGCCATGGGGTCCAATCCGCTGCCCGTCGTCGTGCCCTGCCATCGCATCGTCGAAAGCCGCGGCGGGCTCGGCGGATTCGGCGGCGGCCTGGAGACCAAGCGCACGCTGCTGGCCCTCGAAGGGCTGCTCCCGCAGCCGCTGTTCTGATGGGCGCCACACCTCCCGTACGGACGGCGGGAAACCCCATGGGCGGCGGCAACCGCGGCTGGCAGACTGCCGACGTGACCGACACCGACGACACAGCGGACGCTCCTGACAGACCCGGTACGGGCGCCGTGCCCGACGCGGACGGCGTCCCCGACGCGGACGGACTGGCCCGGCTGCGGCGTCGCACCACGACGGTGCTCGTGATCAGTCAGATGCTCGGCGGGCTCGGGGTGGCGACGGCCGTCGCGCTGGCGGCCGTGCTGGCGAAGGAGATCAGCGGGTCCGAGGCGCTGTCGGGGCTCGCGTCGACGTCGTCGGTCATCGGGACGGCGCTGCTCTCGCTGCCGCTCGCCTCGCTGATGGCGGCGCGTGGACGGCGGGTAGGACTGACGGTCGCGTATCTGATCGGGGCGGCGGGCGGTGTCGTCGTGGTCGCCGGTGCGGCGCTCGGCAACTTCCCGCTGCTGTTGCTGGGCATGACGGCGTTCGGCGCCGCGAGTTCGGCCAATCTGCAGGCCCGTTACGCCGCCGCCGACCTCGCGGAGCCGGAACGGCGGGCGCGCGCCATCTCTTTGGTGGTGTGGGCGACCACGATCGGCGCCGTGCTCGGGCCCAACATCGCGGCGCCCGCCGGGAAGACGGTCACGGGGATGGGCATACCGGCGACGGCGGGCGCCTTCGTCTGGGGGTCGGCCGTCTTCCTCGTCACCGGCGTCCTGATCCATCTGCTGCTGCGACCCGATCCGCTGCTGACGGCACGGGCCCTCGCGGACGCGGACTGGACCTCGGACACGGACACGGCCTCGGGAGCGGACTCGGGGACGGGCAAGGGAACGGAAGAGGGCAGGGTTCCGGAGCCTGACGTCGGCGCGGGCAAGGACGCCGACAAGGGGGCGCGCGAAGGGCGTTCGCTGCGCGCCGGGCTCGCCGCCGTCGGCGCCTCGCCGCAGGCACGTCTGGCCCTGGTGACGATCGCCACCGCGCACACCGCGATGGTCTCGGTCATGGTGATGGCGCCCGTCGACCTCGGCCACCACGGCGCGGGCATCGAGCTGATCGGCCTTGTCATCAGCGTTCACATCCTCGGCATGTACGCCTTCTCGCCGCTGATGGGCTGGCTCGCGGACCGCGTCGGACGGGTCGCGGTCATCCTGCTCTCCGTGACGCTGCTCTCCTGCGCCGCCGCGCTGGCGGGCACCGCGAACGGCCACCACGCCCAGTCGGGCGCGGGGCTGTTCCTGCTGGGCCTCGGCTGGTCGGCGGGTCTCGTCTCCGGCTCCGCGCTGCTGACGGACGCGGTGCCGCAGCCTGCACGCGCCGCCGTACAGGGACTGTCGGACCTGACGATGAACGCTTCGGCGGGCGCAGGCGGCGCCCTGGCCGGGGTCGTGATGTCGGCCGCGGGTTACGGCTGGCTCAGCGCGATGGCCGCCGCGCTGCTGCTGCCGGTGGTGGTCCTCGTCCTCTTCCGTCACACGCGCCGCGGCGCCCCACGCTCCCCCGACGCCGGTTCCGGGGCCGGACCCATACCCGGGTCCGATTCCGGCGGGGCTACGGGCAAGGAGGGGGACGAGGGCAAGGACGTCAGCGCGGATACAGCTCGAACGTGACGCAGTCGCGCCCGCCGAACCGCTCCGCCCCGAGCCGCAGCGCCCACTCCGTGAAGGAGCGCGCGTAGCTCTCCACGGGCTCGTCGCTGAGCGCGGTGATGTACGCGCGGTGCTCGCACAGCGAGGCCACGGCACGCTCCACCGCCGCATGGCCGACCGCCACCGCATGCGTCGGCTCCGGGGAACCGGCGACCGCGACCCACCGCACCCCGTTCCACGGCTTCTCGCCCCCGTCGAGCTGTTCGGGGAAGATCCAGCGGTTGCCCGCGTCGCCGCACGCGTCCAGCACGGCGCGGCCCACGACCCGGTGGTCGGGGGTGTTCCAGTGCGAACCGCCCCAGGTGTCCCGGTGGTTGATCGTGACGACCAGTTCGGGGCGCCACGCGCGTACGGCCGCGGCGATGTCCCGCCGCAGCGCCACCCCTTCCTCGATCACGCCGTCCTGATGGCCCAGGAACTCGACGGAGTCGACGCCCACGATCCGGGCGCTGGCGTGCTGTTCCTCCTCGCGCACCCGGGCGCACTCCACGGGCTCCAGACCGTCGATGCCGGCCTCGCCCCGCGTCACCATGAGGTAGGCGACCTGCTTTCCCGCCGCGGTCCACTCGGCGACGGCGGCCGCCGCCCCGTACTCCATGTCGTCGGGGTGCGCGACGACCGCGAGGGCGCGCTCCCAGTCCTCGGGCATCGCCGCGAGTTCTCCGCCGGGGCTCTCGGCCACCGCGCGTCACCTGCCTTCCGGTCCGGCCGTCCCGCGGAGGTCTCGGCCGCCCCGGGTCAGCGTGATTCGAAGGGCGTCCATTCCAGCTTCTCGCCGGCGCCCTCGCCGGGACGTGTTCCCCACTTACGTCCGCCGTCCCGCTCCATCATCGGGTCGAGGCTGACGAACAGGGTGATGAGCAGCAGCACGAGCACCGGCCCGATGAGTACGGGGGTGAGCACGCCCAGGGACGAGGAGCCCACGCCGCCGTCGTCCGTGAACAGCCGGACCGACATCCCCGCCATGCCCAGGTACTGCATGGCGATGAAGCCCGTCCCCATGATCACCGCCGCGGCCACCGAGGCGCCCATGTGCCGGATCCGCCGCGCACACCACAGCGCGACCGTGGTGACGACGACGACCACCGCCGCCGCGATCGCCATGACGCGGCCCTCGTAGCGCACCGCTCCCGCGATCCGCATCGCCGTCATTCCCGTGAAGTGCGTGGCGGCGGCGCCCAGTCCGAGCACCACTCCGCCCCCGAGCACCGCCAGCCACGCGGGCCGGCGGCGGGAGACCACGAACAGCGCGACAGCGGAGACCAGGACGGCCAGCAGCAGACTCCCGTACGTCGTCACCATGTCGTAGTCGATCGGGGCGCCGCCCACGCTGAAGCCGATCATCGCCACGACGTGCATCGTGAAGATCCCGATGCCGACGGCGACCGACCCCAGGGCCAGCCACCCGGCCTGCTCCCGGGCCTCGGCGCCGGGTGTGCGCATCGCGCATCTGAGCCCGACGGCACTGCCGAGTACGGCCATCCCGTACGCGAGCAACGGCGTGACAGGCCCGTACGTCAGAACGTTCGGCTGTACCGCGGCGGCAGGGAGCATCGCCCGTCATCCCCATCAGGAAAGCGTGAGTGACCACAGCACCGACACATGGTGAACACACGTGCGGGGGACTCATGTTAAGTTCCCGTGTCCTTGTGCGGGCCCGGTTCCCAAATCCCGTCAGATGCTCGGAGCGATTCATTCCGCACGCGTCCGCGGGGACCGGCTCACCGCCATCCGTAGAGCTGCTGAAGACGGTGCACGACGCGCTGGAACCGCGCCCTGTCGAGCGCGCACGCCTCCCGCCGCATCCCCTCCGGATGTACGCGCAGCACCCGTTCCGTACTCACCCACGAGTCACGGCCGCTGGCGTCCCACGGGCCGGAGCCCAGCGGCAGCCACCCGTGCCGGGCGGCGCGTTCCTGCGAGCTCAACTGGACGCCGAGGACGGTGCCGTGACTCTCGCGCGCGACTATCAGCACGGGACGGTCCTTGCCCCGGCCGTCGTCCTCCTCGTACGGCACCCACGTCCAGACGATCTCGCCCGGGTCCGGATCGCCGTCCGGGTCCGGGGCGTAGGAGGTGCGGACGGTGCCGACCGCACCGGGTTCGACCTCGCACGTCGCCGTGGGGCCGCTGCTGCCGGGGCTGCCGGAACCGTCCCGGATGCCGGATGCACCGCCTGCGGAGTCGTTGCTTGAATGGCTCATGCCGGGAACCTATCGCCGTCCCGGACCAGGTGAGACGACGGGAAGGCGGGGGCGGACATGCAGGGTGCCCTGGTGGTGCAGAACACTCCGACGGGAGGTCCGGGCCGCGTCGGGGACTGGCTCGGCGAGGACGGGCTGCCGCCGGACGTCGTACACGCCTACGACGGCGGGGAGTTGCCGGAGACACTGGCGGATCACCGGTGTCTGGTGGTGCTCGGCGGCGGCTTCATGCCGGACGCCGACGACCGCGCGCCCTGGCTGGCGCGGGCCCGCGAGTTGGCGGCGGAGGCGCTGAAGACGCGAGTGCCGGTTCTCGGCATCTGCCTGGGCGCGCAGCTTCTGGCGCATGTGGCGGGCGGGACGGTACGGGCCCGGCACGGGCTGCCCGAGTCGGGGAGCACCGAACTGACGCTGCGCCCCGAGGCGTTGGAGGATCCGCTCTTCCGGGGGCTGCCCGCACGGGTGAAGGCCGTCGAGCACCGCGTCGACGCGATCACGAGACTGCCGCGGGACGCGTACTGGCTCGCGAGCAGCGAACGCTGTCCCGTGCAGGCGTTCCGTGTCGGGGAGCGGGCGTGGGGCGTGCAGTTCCATCCGGAGGCGACGCCGCGGTCCGTCGCGGGCTGGGACGCGGAGTCGCTGCGCGAACAGGGCTTCGACCGCGACGAGTTGGTACGGCAGGCCGAACTGGACGAGCCGGCGGCAGCGGCGAACTGGCGGCTGCTGCTGGGGCGCTTCGCGGCGTTCGTCACGGACGGCGGCTGAGCACCCGGGCCGAACAGGCCGCGGCGGGGCGGGAGTTGGGCGGGGCCGGGACAGACCTGCCTACGGGGGCGGGGCGTCCGCTCGCGCGTGTGCCCTCAACGCCGGCCGGGCGGCGGCCCGTTCCACGCCGGGTGCTCCGGCTTGTCGGCGCGTACGAAGACGTCGGCGGCCTCCCGCGGCGCCACCTCCTCCTCGTAACGGGCGTACGCCGGCAGGCTCCAGCGTTCCTCCTCGGCGGTCAGACGCTCCAACGCGCCCGCGGACAGCCCGAGATGGACCGACAGGTCGAAGGGGAACCAGTGCCCGAGCAGGAACGGGCCGTGCAGCAGCAGAACGCCGCCGGGCGGCAGCGGCACACGCGGACTGCGGGTGGGCAGATCCGTGGACGGTGCGCGCAGATCGGGCAGTACGCGGCCGTCGCCGCCGGGGTCGAGAGGTGCGAAGACCTCACGCCAGAGGGCGCCCGTGTCGAACCAGCGGTCGTAGTACGCGTCCGGGTCCCGTTTGCCGAACTCGAAGCGCAGGGAGGCCGCCCGCAGGAATCCGCCGGTGCCGACGGTCAGGGCCGGCAGGCCCCGTACCCGCAGGGCGTCGGCCAGCCGCCCGGCGAGCCGGTCAGGTGCCGCGGACGGGGCGCCGTCGAGAGCGACGCGTCGCCAGGGGCTGCCGTCCGCGGACGCCTCCGGGTCGGCGGCGTCCGCGGCGACATGGTCGGCGAGCTGCTCGGTGAGGCGCTCCCAGGTGATCGGTTCGAGTCGCACGTACTCATCGTGACGCGTGGCGGCGCGTGTACACGCGGAGGGCGGCGCGGCTTTCACGCCGGGGCCCCACCGCACGGCCCGTCGCATCACCGGGGCCCGGCAGCGCACAAGGTCTCGATTCGGTGGACATCTCCGCTTTTTCACCGTCACTTCTCCCCAACTCCTCCATAACGGGCCACACTTGCGGTCCCACTCCACAAGGGGGTCCGTATGTCGTCCCGTCAGCCCCGCCCCTGGCCCCAGCCCACTCCCCCGCCGCGCGGCCCCTCGTACCGGCCGGCGTGGACCCGTAAGCGTGTGCTGCTGCCGGGGATCTTCCTCGTCGGCTTCTTCGGCTTCGTCCTCGGCACGGCGGGAGCGCCCGCCGACGGCGCGGCGGCCTCGGCGACCGCACGGCCCACCGCCACGGCGACGGTGACCGCGACGGCCACGGAGACGGCCGCTCCCGAGGAGGAGCCCGCGCCCGCGGTCACCGAGACGAAGAAGGTGAAGGTCACGACGACCGCCACCGTCACGGTCACGGCGAAGCCGCCCGCCGCCGGGAACGCCGGGCAGGGCTCGGGTTCCGGTTCCGGTTCTGGTTCCGGGTCGGTGCACTACGGCAACTGCGCGGAGGCACGGGCCGCGGGCGCCGCCCCCGTGCACCGCGGCGAGCCCGGCTACGCACGCCATCTGGACCGCGACGGGGACGGCGTGGGCTGCGACACCTGACGGGCGCGGCAGCGGCACCGCTCCCGTACGCGTACGCAGGGAGCGCCCGCATCCGTACGGACGGACGCACCGGACACACCCGGACGCCCGGCCGCACCCGCATCCGTACGCTTCCGCGCGGAGCCTCCCGCCGGCCGCTCCGCATCGCGTTCACCGGTCCCTCCGGATCCCGTTCCGGTGGATCATCCGCCCGCGGTGTCCCTATCCTGGGGCAGCGGTCCACCGGCGTCGTCAGGATGATCCTCCGGAGGTGACCAGACCGATGTACCGGAAGCGTGTGATCGTCTCGGGCGCGGTCCAGGGCGTGTTCTTCCGCGACACCTGCCGCGCGACAGCGGCGGCGCAGGGCGTGCACGGCTGGGTCCGCAACCTCCCGGACAGCAGCGTCGAGGCGGTCTTCGAGGGGGAGACGGGCGCGGTCGAGCAGCTCGTCGACTGGGTGCACGAGGGACCGCCGACGGCCGGCGTGGAACACGTCGAGGTGTACGGCGAGGAGCCGGAGGGCCTCGACGGCTTCGAGATCCGCGAGACACCACCGTCCGGTCCGTCTTCCGGTCCGCCGCCCGGCCCGGATTCCGCTCCGTTGTCCGGGCCGCAGTCCGGTCCCCCGCCCGGTCCGTCGTCCGCGCCGCCTCCGGACCAGGACGTGCCCGGTGCGTCCGGCGGTCCGTCCGGGCCGTGACGCCGGCGCAGATCCGGCTCCGTTTCGCCGGAGGGCTGCGCTTCTTCCTCGCGGCGCGGCACCGCCGCTCGGGCGCCGCGTACGTCCCGTACGACGGCACCTCGACGCTCGGCCATGTCGTCCAGTCCCTCGGCGTGCCCCTGACGGAGGTCGGCCCGCTGACCGTTCACGGGCCGCGGGAGGAGGGCGCCGGGCGCCAAGTCGACCCCGCGTACCGGCCGCAGGAGGCGGAGACCGCCGACGTCGGCGTCGCCCCGCGCCCCCAGAGCGTGGAGGGACCGTGGCCGCCCCGCTTTCTGCTCGACGTTCATCTCGGGGCGCTCGCCCGGCGGTTGCGGCTCGTCGGCCTCGACGCCGCCTACGGCAACGACGCCTCCGACGACCGGCTCGTCGCCCACGCCGACGACGAGCGGCGGCTGCTGCTCACCCAGGACCGCGGTCTGCTGCTGCGCCGGGCGCTGTGGCTGGGCGCATATGTGCGCGGCGCCCGCCCCGACGCCCAACTCCTCGACGTACTGGACCGGTTCGCGCCCCCGCTGACGCCGTGGACACGCTGCATGGCCTGCAACGGAACGCTGGAGGCGGTCGAGAAGGCGGAGGTCGAGCCGCTGCTGCCGCCGGGCACGCGGCGCACGTACGACACGTTCATGCGCTGTCGTTCGTGCGCGCGGCTCTACTGGCGGGGTGCGCACAGCGGCAGGCTGGAGTCGCTCGTGGAACGGGCGTACGAGGCGGCCGCGTCGAGGCCGCCGGGCGCGCCGGACCCGTCCCACGGAACGGAACCGGCATAAGCCGCAATCCCGCGGGGAGTCGGCCGCGCGGTCCCCAACACCCCGTGGCCGTACGGCAGTTGTGGCCCCCTCCCGCACCGTAAGAGGCCACTTGCGTACCACCTCTCACGAGTTCCAGGTCACAGCACCGGACCTATTTCCCCGGGAAGCGTCCCGAAGGGCCCCGCCGTGCTGCACGATGCGGTATGGCCGTGACAGGTGCGGCCGTCGACACCCCCACTGGAGCACGAATGAAGAGACGCGTCATAGCCGTGTACGGCGGCGCCGCGGTCGTTCTGGCAGGACTGATCACAGCCATACCGGTGGCTGCGAACGCCGGTTCCGCCGACGCCGAGGGCACCTCGGCCGCCGCCGGCAAGCTCAAGTGGACCGACTGTGCCACGGAGGACTACCCGGACCTCCAGTGCTCCAAGGTCCGCGTGCCGCTCGACTACAAGAAGACGGACGGCAAGAAGATCACCATCGCGCTCTCGCGCGTTCAGCACACCGCCTCCAAGTCCCAGGGCCCCCTGCTGGTCAACCCCGGCGGCCCCGGCGGCAGCGGGCTGACTCTCGCGGGCTTCGTCGCCAAGTCGCTGCCGAAGAAGGTCGCGTCGCAGTACGACGTGATCGGTTTCGACCCTCGCGGAGTCGGCAAGAGTGAGCCCGCCCTCGACTGCCAGCCCGGCTCCTTCGACCCGGTACGCCCCGACAGCGTGCCGCGCAACGCGAAGGACGAGAAGGCCAACATCGACCGCGCCCAGGACTTCGCGAAGGCCTGCGGCAAGAAGCACGGCAAGCTGCTGCGGCACATCAACACGGTCAACGCGGTCAAGGACATGGACCGCATCCGCGCCGCCGTCGGCAGCAAGAAGATCAACTACTTCGGCTACTCGTACGGCACCTACCTCGGCGCCGTCTACGCCAAGATCTTCCCGGACCGCGTGCGCCGCGCGGTGCTGGACAGCATCGTCGACCCCGACGGCGTCTGGTACGAGGACAACATCTCCCAGGACTACGCCTTCGAGGGACGTCAGAAGGCGTTCACCGCATGGGTCGCCAAGCACGACGCGGAGTACAAGCTGGGCAAGGACCCGGAGGCCGTCGAGAAGGCCTGGTACAAGATGCGCGCCGCGCTGAAGAAGAAGCCCGCGGGCGGCACGGTCGGCGCCTCCGAACTGGAGGACACCTTCATCCCGGGCGGCTACTTCAACGGCTACTGGCCCGATCTGGCCACCGCCTTCGCCGCGTTCGTCAACGACAAGGACACCGCGCCGATCGTCGAGGCGTACAAGGCGATGGGCTCGGTCGACGCCGAGGGAGACAACGGCTACTCGATCTACACCTCGGTGCAGTGCCGCGACGCCTCCTGGCCGCGTGACTGGGGCACCTGGCACCGCGACACCGAGAAGGTGTACGAGAAGGCACCCTTCATGGCCTGGAACAACGCCTGGTACAACGCACCGTGTGCCTTCTGGCCGGTCAAGTCGCAGAAGGCGCTGGACGTTTCGAACAAGAAGCTCCCGCCCGTGCTGCTCTTCCAGGCCACGGACGACGCGGCCACCCCGTACGAGGGCGGCATCAGCATGCACCGCAAGCTGAGCGGTTCGCGTCTCGTCGTCGAGGAGGGCGGCGGCAACCACGGCATCACGCTGGGCGGCAGCGAGTGCCTCGACAAGCACCTGGCGGACTACCTGGCGACGGGCAAGGTCCCCAAGGGCAAGAGCAGCGGTGACGCCGACGCCACGTGCAAGGCGCTGCCCGACCCGGAACCGCTGAGCCCCGAGAAGGCCAAGGCGGCCGTTCCCGCGCCGTACGGCTCGCAGGGCGGCTCCGACAAGGCCGGTGAGCTGCACCGGCTGGTCGGCAACCGCGGCTGAGCCACGGCTTCCGGCGGATCCCGGACGGGACTTCGCTGGAATCCGGTGAACACCGGCGGCAGTCGGGGCCGGGTGGGACCGAAGTGTCCTGCCCGGCCCCACTGTTGAACGCCGTGGGGCGGCAGAGAGGCGTGAGCCCCGCCGCCTGCGGTGTTCGCCGCACGGCCTACCGTACGGATGTGCACTCCCTCGCCGAGTCCATGGCCCGCCTCCGTCCGCCGTACGCGCTGCGCAGGCACCAAGAGGACGCGCTGACACGGCTGATGCGCGCGACGGCGGGCGACGGCGGCGACCGGGACGGAGCCGGAGCCGGAGCCGGCGACAGCCCGGACGGCGGCGAGGGGACGGACGAGGACTCCGGGCCGCGACGTCAACCGGCCCGCGCCTGGGTCGTGTTGCCGCCCGGAGCAGGCAAGACGCTCACCGGCCTGGAAGCGGCACGCCGCCTCGGTGCGCCGGTGGTCGTGCTCACCCCGAACACCGCGATCCAGGGTCAGTGGGTACGCGAGTGGGAGTCGTTCGAGCCCCGCCCGGAGGTCACGGACGCGGCTGATGCGGCGGACGCGGCGAGCGGCACCTCCGCCGGTGCCGAAGTCGGCGCGGACAGCGCACCGTCGGTGCCCGCCGGCACCGGCCGTAGCCTCGACTCCCCCGTCACCGTGCTCACCTATCAGGCACTCGCCTCCTTCGACCCCGACGCCGAGGTCGACGAGGAGGGCAGCGAACGCGGCCGCAGCGGGCATCTGCACCGGCTCCGGCCGCAGGGCCGCGAACTCGTCGAAGCGCTGCGCCGCACCGGCGAGTTCACCCTGCTTCTCGACGAATGCCACCATCTCCTCGACACCTGGGGCGAGTTGCTCGCCGAGCTGCTGCGCGAACTGCCCGACGCCACGGTCGTCGGCCTCACCGCCACACCGCCCGACCGGCTCTCGCCCGCCCAGGCCGAGCTGGTCCGTGAACTGTTCGGGCCCGCCGTGCAGGGTCCGTCGATCCCCGCCGCCGTACGCGAGGGGCATCTCGCCCCGTACGCCGAACTGTGCTGGCTGACCTCCCCCACCGCCGTCGAGACGGAGTGGCTGGCCGCCGAGGCCGAACGCTTCACCGAGCTGACGACCGGCCTCCTCGACCCAGGCTTCGCCTCGGTCCCGTTCCTGAGCTGGCTCGACGAGCGCTTCGTCACACGCCGCGGACCCGACGGGGCCACGCTGCCCTGGTCGCGACTGGCCCGGGAACGTCCCGAACTCACCGCGGCCGCCCTGCGGTTCCACCATGCGGAGCTGCTCGCGCTGCCCGAGGGCGCCCGTCCGCACGAGGAGCACCGCCGCAGTCCGGGCGCCGACGACTGGGTGCTGCTGCTGGACGACTGGATACGGCACTGTCTGCGCCGCAGCGGCGATCCCCGCGACGCCGAGGTGCTGGAGGCGCTCAGGGCCGCACTTCCGTCCGTGGGGCACCAGTTGACGGCGCGCGGCGTCCGCGGCGGGCGCTCCCCCGTCGACCGGGTGCTGGCGCGCAGCGCGGCGAAGCCGCACGCGGTACGGGAGATCCTGGCCGCGGAGGACGCCGCGCTCGGCGACGGGCTGCGGGCGGTCGTGGTGTGCGACCACGAGCGGGCGACGGCGACGCTGCCCGCACGGCTGTCGGGAGTGCTGGAGGCTCAGGCCGGGTCGGCGCTGCTGGTACTGGAAGAGCTGGCGGGCGACCCGCGTACGGCGGCGCTCGATCCGGTGCTGGTGACGGGCCGTACGGTGGGCGCCTCCCGGCGCACGGCGGAACGCCTGCTGGCCTGGTGCCGGAATTCCGCGGGGCCGGAGGTCTCCCGACTGGCGCTGTTCACCGAGCCGTTGGGCGCGGGCGGTACGGACGGGGACGCCGACGCGGTCGACGCCGCGAGCGGAGACTCCGGTTCCGGCCCCGGTTCCGACCCCGGCTCCGGGGCGCTCGTACGCGTCGCCGGCCCGCCCGGTTGGAACAGCCGCCGCTGGGTGGAGGCCGTCACCCGCTTCTTCGAGGACGGCGGCACCCGCGTCCTCATCGGTACGCGCGGCATGCTCGGCGAGGGCTGGGACGCACGCCGCGTGAACACCCTGATCGACCTCACGGAGGCGACGACGCCCACCGCCGTCGTCCAGACCCGCGGCCGCGCCCTGCGGCTGGACCCGGGCCGTCCGGACAAGGTCGCCAACACCTGGTCCGTGGTGTGCGTCGCGCAGGAACATCCGCGCGGCGACCGCGACTGGGGCCGCTTCGTACGCAAGCACGACGGCTATCTCGGGCTGACGGACGCGGGCGAGGTCATGGTCGGCGTCTCGCACGTCCACCCGGAGCTGTCCCCCTACGCGCCGCCGCCCGCCGGTGAGTTCGACCGCTTCAACGCGGTGATGCTCCAGCGGGCCGCCGCACGCGAGGAGGTGCGTGAGCGCTGGCGCGTCGGCGAACCGTACGAGGACGAGCTGATCCACACCGTCCGGGTGACCATGCCCCGCGGGAGGACGGGCCGCGTCCCCGCGTCCGTACCGGCCGGAGCCCACGCGGTGCCGCCGGCGGTCCCCGCCGCCTACGGGGTCCGCACGACACACGGCCCGGTGCGCACCGTTCGGAGCGGACGCACCCGGCACACGGCGCATACGCCGCGTACGCCGCGCACCGCCGACTCCGCGCCGGCCGGCGGGAATCGGCGCCTGGCCACCGCCTCC